>CAYLZO010000287.1:0-5792 GCA_964387775.1 uncultured Anaerolineaceae bacterium | reverse complement strand
GCTGGCCATCGCCCGCGCCTTTCTGGCCGACCCGCGTATTCTCATCCTGGATGAAGCCACCAGCAGCGTGGACACCCGCACCGAAGCCCAACTCCAGGAGGCCCTGCGCGGCCTGATGGCCGGTCGCACGAGCTTTGTCATCGCCCATCGCCTGAGCACCATCCGCAACGCCGACCTGGTGCTCGTGATCGACCAGGGCCGGATCATCGAGCGGGGCACGCACGATTCGCTCATGGCGCAAAAGGGTTTTTACCACCGCCTGTACATGAGTCAGTTTGCTCCAAAGCCTGAAGGTTTCCAGAACGTTTAGGTGATCTGGGTGAGGAAAAAGTCCGTGTCGAATCGCCCGCCGACGATCCTCGTCGTCCTGGCCCACCCCGACGACGAGGTGTTCCGCTGCGGCGGGACGCTGGCCTTGCTGGCCCGGCGCGGCGTGGGGGTGCACCTGCTGACCGCCACGCGGGGCGAGGCCGGTTCGTGTGGCGATCCGCCCCTATGCACCCCCGACGAGCTGCCGGCCCTGCGCGAGCAGGAGCTACGCTGCGCCTGCGCCGCCCTGGGCATCGAGCCGCCCTGCCTGCTGGATTATCACGACGGTGGTCTGGCCGACGTGGACGAGGACGAGGCAGTGGAGCAGGTGCTGGCTGCCATCGGGGAGCTGCGACCCCAGGTGCTCCTCACCTGGCCGCCCGACGGCCTGTCCGGCCATCCTGACCACGTGGCCGTCAGCCGCTGGACGGCGCTGGCCTTTCACCAGGCGGCGACCCTGGGAGCCGAGGCGCCGGCGGCGCTCTACCACCTGGCCGTGGCGCACTCGGTGGCCCAGGCGCTGGGGCTGGTCCACCTGCACGCCATCCCCGACGAGGACGTGACTCTGACCGTGGATGTGGCCGACGTTTGGGCGCAAAAAGTGGCGGCGATTCAATGCCACCGCACCCAGGCCGGCGAATCCCCTATCTTGCAAGCCCCCGAGGCGCGACAACGCCTGTTCCTCGGCCGGGAGCATTTTCGACGCGCCGAGGCACGGCAGGGGCACGACCTTTTGCTCGCGCTGAGGGAGAAGGACGGGTCGTCGTCGTAGATGACGAGCAGCGCGTAGTGGGGATCATCACCGACGGGGACCTGTTGAAGCGGCCTGCCGAGGCGGAGCGGGGCGGCATCCTCCAGGCATTGGCCAGTCGCGTCCCGGCAAGCCAGCAGGCGGGAGCCATCCGCCTTCGGCAGCGCACGGCCAGCGAGCTGATGCCTCTCCAGCCGGTATCTGTGCGGCCCGATACCCCCTTGTTGGATGCCCTGTAGTTGCTGCTTGAGCACCGCATCAAAAGCCTGTCGGTCGTCGATGACGAGGGGCGGCTGGTGGGCATGATCGTGTTGGTGTTGGGCATGGCGTTCTTTGAGCCCGTCCAATTGCTCTTGAAAACTTTGCTACCGGACACTTTTATAGTTGCCGGGAGGAATAGCCGCGGATCGACAGAAATGCGCGGATTTTTCAAAGCAGACGAGTTTTGTGCCCCAATTCAACGAGTCCAATTCGCGTTTTTCTGTAAATCTGTGATTCTGAAGCACATGGCAGAAAAAGTGTCCGGTAGTGAATTGAAAACCACGCCGTTGAGCGGAATCCAGTGGCTGGGTGTGGTGGTCGGGTCCCTGGCAGCCAGCGGCTGGATGGAGGTCGTCAAAATAGTCCGCCACGATAGGTCTGCTTGACCGTCATCGTGCCACGGCAAACTTGACAGCAAAGCGTGGCTCTGCTATCATCTCCCAAGTATTTAAGCATGTACTTAATCATCGTGGATGCTATGCGAGAGTTGGTCCGCTTTTTCAAAGCGCTCGGGGACGAGACCCGGCTGCGGTTGGTGTCGCTGCTGGCCCAACAGGAGCCGGGCCGCGCCCTGTGCGTCGGCCGGTTGGCCCAGGAGCTGGGCGTGACCGCATCGGCCGTGTCCCAGCACCTGCGCGTGCTCAAGGACCTGGGCCTGGTCCACGTCCAGCGGGGCGGCTATCGCCTCCACTACTTTCTCGACTCGGAGCGCCTGGCTGTCTATCGCCGCCTTATCCGCGAGCAGCTCGGTGATGACTTTGTGGTGCACCACGATGAAGCGATTTCCACAGAGGGAGGAGGTGAGGAGCATGTGCTGTCGTGATTCGAAAGGAGAGTGCTGGCATCCCGAGGAGCAGCGCGATCCGAAAGAGTGCACACCGGAGCAGATCCGCGAGTGCCACGGCGACGTGACAGAACATTGTTGCGAGGGCAGGACAGCAGAGAAAAAGTAGCACTTGGCATCAACAGAAGGGGACAACCAGAAGGCCCGGCCGGGTCTTCTGGTTGTGTCGTGGTTGGAGGTGGTGGTGGAAGAAGAGAAAGCCAAAGGGGGCCCGCGTGGCGACGGTGCCATCGACAAGTCAGAGCGGAATGGTGTTTCCAGTTCGCGCCGGCAACCCGGCCCGGATGGTGGCCGAAGCGGACCAGGTGGCGGCAAACCCGCCTCGGGCGGTGGAAAGGGTGGACCAGGCGGCGGCCAAGGGGGACCGGGTCGTGGCAAACCCGGCCCCTCCGGCCCGGTGTGGCCCATCCTGCGCCGGCTGTTGGGCTACATGCGCCCCCACGCCCTCATCCTGGCCGGCGTCGTGCTGGCCGCCCTGGCCACCACGGCCGTCGAGCTGGCCCCGCCCTGGATCATCCGCCTGGCGGTCGACCGCTTCATCCTGGAGGGGCGGACGGCCGAGGTCTGGTGGGCCGCCGGCGGCCTGCTGGCCCTGTCGCTGCTCCAGGGTGGCATCGACTTTCTGCGGCTCTATGTGACGGCCTATACGGGCCAGCGCATCGTTTTCGAGATCCGCAACGCCATCTTTCACCATCTCAGCCAGCTCTCCTTCTCTTTCTACGACCGGGCGCGCACCGGCGACCTGATGTCGCGGGTCACGGCCGACGTGGACGTGCTCAACAACTTTTTCGGGCGGGCGGCGGTCATTATCCTGACCAACTTTTTGACGCTGCTCGGCATCCTCGTCGTGCTCCTGACCTGGGATTGGCGGCTGGGCCTGGTCTACCTGGGCCTGCTGCCCCTCATTGCCCTCGGCATGTGGGCCTACGCCCGGCGCGTGCGCCCCGCCTGGCGCCGGGTCCAGCGCCAGCTCGCGGCGCTCACCGGCACGCTGCAGGAGGGCCTGGCCGGCATCCTGGTCGTCAAGCTCTTTGGCCGCGAGGGGTTCGAGCAAAAGCGGGCCGACCGCGGGAGCGAGCGGGTCCTGGAGGCCAACGTCGAGACGGCGCGCATTGCCTCGCTGTGGATGCCCTACGCCAGCGTGGTGATGGGCGTCGGCACGGCGCTGGTGCTGTGGGTCGGCGGGCGCAACGTCATCGCCGGCCTCATCTCCCTGGGCACGCTGATCGGGTTCGCGACCTACATCCAGATGCTGCTGCGTCCCATCCGCCAGACGGGCATGATGCTCAACGTGGTGATGCAGGCGCTGGCCGCCGCCGAGCGGGTGTTCGAGGTGCTCGATACGCAGCCCGACGTCCGGGATGCGCCGGGCGCCTATCCCCTGCCCCCCGTCGAGGGGCACGTGCGCTTTGAGGGCGTGAGCTTTCGCTACGATGGCGGCCCCGACGACGCCCATGCCTTGCGCGACGTGGACCTGGAGGCCGCGCCGGGCGAGATGGTGGCCCTGGTCGGCCCGTCCGGCGCGGGCAAGACGACCCTGGTCCATCTGATCCCGCGTTTCTACGACGCGCAAGAGGGCCGTATCACCCTCGACGGTCACGACGTCACCGGGGTGACGGTGCAAAGCCTGCGCGACGCCATCGGCATCGCCCTGCAAACGGTGTTTCTCTTTGACGCCTCCATCGGCGAGAACATTGCCTATGGCAGCCCCCACGCCACCCAGCACGAAAGCCACGGGCATTCCTTCGGAATCGAGTGGGCGGCGGCGGTGGTGCAGATGCACGATTTTGTCCAATCGCTGCCCCTGGGCTACGGCACGCCCGTCGGCGAGCGGGGCGTGCGCCTCTCCGGCGGGCAGCAGCAACGCATCGCCCTGGCGCGGGTGCTGCTCACCGACCCGCGCATCTTGATCCTGGACGAGCCCACCTCCAGCGTCGACGCCGACACCGAGCGGCGCATGCAGCAGGCGCTGGCCGAGGTGCGCGCCGGGCGGACCACGTTCGTCATCGCCCACCGGCTGTGGACGGTGCAGCAGGCCGACCAGATCCTGGTGCTGCGCGAGGGACGCATCGTCGAGCGGGCGCGCTCCACGCCCGAGCGGTCGGCCCACGAGGCGTTGCTGGCCGCCGGGGGATTCTACAGCCAGGTGTACGCCCTGCAATTCCAGGCCGAGACGCTGGCGGCAGCAGAGCCGGCGCCGATGGCAGGAGATCGGGCGGCAGGCAACCTTGGCCTGAAGGAAGGAGAGGCGCGATGAGTATTCGTGGCGGATTCATGACCCGGCTGCAAGGGCAGGAGGAGGCCTACCGCTTCTCGAACCTGGATCGACAGGCGCTGGCCCTGCTGTGGAGCTACCTGCGCGCCTACAAGGGGCGGCTGGCCCTGGCCCTGCTGGCGGCGCTGGCCGTGACGGCCACGACGCTGGCCATGCCCTACCTGACCAAGGTGGCGGTCGACACGACCATCGCCCAGGGCGACCTGCGCGGCCTGGCGCTGATCGCGCTGCTGTACCTGGCCCTCAACGGCGTGTACTGGCTGGCCAGCTATGGGCAGGGCTACCTCTCGACCTGGGTGGGGCAGCACGTCGTGCACGCCATCCGGCACGATCTCTACGCCCACGTGCTGCGGCAGCCGGTGGCCTTTCACGAGCGGGAGCGGGTGGGGCAGATCGCGTCGCGGCTGACCCACGACGTGAACGCCCTGGCCGAGGTCGCCTCCAGCGGCGCCCTCAACCTGGTCACCGATCTCCTCACTCTGATCGGCATCGTCGTCATCATGGCCCTGCTCGACGTGCGCCTGACGCTGGTCACGCTGATCTCTATCCCGGTGGTGATGCTGAGCATGGGCTACCTGGGCAAGCAGATGCGCATCGCCTACCGGCAGGTACAGCAGGCGCTGGCCGAAGTGAACGCCGGCGTGGAGCAGGGCGTGGCCGGGATGCGCGTCGTGCAGTCGCTGTCCCGCGAATCGTTCACCATCGAGCAGTTCGAGAGCCTGAGTTTGCGCAACATGCGGGCCAACCTGCGCGTGGCCATGCTTTTTGCCGCCGTGTTTCCCACCATGACCGTGACCAACATGCTGGGCATGGCGCTGGTTCTGGGCTATGGCGGCACACGGGTCGTCCAGGGTGCAACCACCGTCGGCGTGCTCCTGGCCTTTCTGGGCTACGTCTATCGCTTTTTCGGGCCGCTGCGCGAGCTGAGCCTGGTCTACAACACCTTCCAGGCGGGGGCCGCCTCGCTGGACCGCATCGCCGACTACCTGGCCCGCCAGCCGGCGGTGGCCGAGCCGGAGCAGCCCCAACGGCCGGATGGCGGCTTCCAGGGGCGCATCGACTTTGAGCAGGTGACCTTTGGCTACGGGGAGGAGCCGGTGCTGCACGACGTGGACCTGGGCGTGGACGCCGGGGAGACCATCGCCCTGGTGGGGCCGACGGGCGCCGGCAAGAGCACGGTGGCCCGGCTGCTGGCCCGGCTTTGGGATGTCGATGAGGGCGCCGTGCGGATCGACGGCGTGGACGTGCGGCGGATCGCTTCGGCCGAGCTGCGGCGCCTGGTGACCCTGGTGCCCCAAGACGTCTTTCTTTTCGCCGACACCATCCGCGAGAACATCCGCTACGGCGATCCC
>CAYLZO010000286.1:0-5849 GCA_964387775.1 uncultured Anaerolineaceae bacterium | reverse complement strand
CTCCCCCAAACGAGTTTGTCTTTTCCGCCTATAGATGCTATAATCTCTCCGTCCCACAAAGTTAAGAAGCTAGCACCCATCCACGTTCTTGGGCTTGCCCGAGGTCCAAAGGTGAGAGACCCGGCCGCGTACCGGCTATCCGCCAGTCTGCCCTGGATCGCGGTTGGGGGTGCGGGAGCCGGCGATGAGTTGGGACAGTTGGACTGTTAGGAGGCGGCGGTGGAAGAGGCACGAAAGACTGAGGCGCGGCTCTTGTGCTTCGCTGGACCAATTGGCCGAGCGCGATCTGGAGGCAGAAGGCTACGAGCCCGAGTATCCTCGCACCGAGTTTAAGGCACGGATCGAGGCCGAGGACGAGCGCGAGCGGCTCATCGCCCGGCTCCAAAAGGCCCTCGCCGAGGTGCGGACCTTGAGCGGCTTGCTGCCCATCTGCTCCAGTTGCAAAAAGATCCGGGACGACGAGGGCTACTGGACCGAGGTCGAGATCTATATCCTGGAGCATTCTGACGCCGACTTTACCCACGGCCTCTGCCCCGATTGCGCCGAAAGGCTCTATCCCGGATTTTACAAGCGGAGTGAGTAGGGGGTTCGCGCCATGCGCATCGAACAGATCGAGATCCGCCACCTGGAGATGCCGCTGGTCCATCCCTTCGAGACCAGCTTTGGCCGCGAGGAGGTGCGCCAGACCGTCGTCGTCGCCGTGCGGGGCGAGGGGCTGACCGGCTGGGGGGAGGCGGCCACCTCGGCCGGGCCGTGGTACGCCTACGAGACGGTCGAGACCGCCTGGCACGCCCTCAACGATTTTCTCGGCCCGCTGGTCGTGGGCCAGGAGGTCGCCGCGCCGGAGGACGCCGCCCGTCTCATGGGGCCGGTGCGGGGCCACTCCATCGCCAAGATGGGCCTGGAGGCGGCAGTTTGGGACCTGCTGGGCCGGGCCCGGGAGCAATCGGTCGCCGAGCTGCTGGGCGGTACGCGCCAGCGGGTGGCCGTGGGCGTCAGCATCGGCGTCCAGGATTCGGTGCCGGCGCTGCTGGATCGCATCGGCGAGTTCTGGGACCAGGATTACAGCCGCGTCAAGATCAAGATCCGGCCCGGCTGGGACGCCGACGTGGTGCGCCAGGTTCGCAGGCGGTTCCCCGACCTGCCCCTCATGGCCGACGCCAACTCGGCCTACACCCTGGCCGACACCGACACGCTGGCCGCCCTCGACGCCTTTGACCTGATGATGATCGAGCAGCCGCTGGCCCACGACGACCTGGTCGATCACGCCGAGTTGCAGCGGCAACTGCGCACGCCCGTCTGCCTGGACGAGAGCGTGCCCTCCCTGGCGGCGGCGCGGGCGGCGCTGGCCCTGGGCAGCGGCCGCATCGTGAATATCAAGCCCGGCCGGGTGGGCGGGCTGACGGTGGCTCGGGCCATCCATGACCTGTGCCGCGAGCACGGCTGGCCGGTGTGGTGCGGCGGCCTGCTGGAGACGGGCATCGGCCGGGCTCACAACGTGGCCCTGGCCAGCCTGCCCGGCTTTACCCTGCCCGGCGACATCTCGGCCAGCGCCCGCTACTTCCACCAGGACCTGGTGGAGCCGCCCTTTGTGGTCAACGAGGACGGCACCATGACCGTGCCGGAGGGGCCGGGCATCGGCGTCGAGGTGCGGCGCGACCGGGTGTTCGCGGCGGCGCGGCGCTGGGAGGTCGTCACCGCCGAGTAGCGAGGTGTTTTTTCTATCAAAGAACCCCGGCCCGATAGGCCGGGGTTCTTTTGGCGCAACAGCAAATTATATCAGGCGCCCGCTACTCCAAGCCCGCTTCGCGCAGCGCGCCGATATCGCCCTCTGTCACGATCTTCCCTTCGACGACTGCGCCGTCGGGCACGACGGCCGGGTTCAGCACGACGGCCTTTCGGATCGTGACGCCGTCGCCAATCTGGCAGCCGGACTCGACATAAATTTCCGGGCCGATGATGGAGTTGACGCCGACGACGGTACCCGCCTCGATGCGCAGGGGCGGGATCAGGCGCGTGTTCGACCCTATCTGCTCGGTTGCGACCTGGAGCGGCTCGTCGGCGTGGGCCAGAAATCGGCGGTTGATGGCCAAGAGGTCGTCGGGGGTCGTCAGGGTGAGCCGCTCGGGCACCATCACGCCGCGCACGCGGCCTTTGGCCTCGATGAGCGTCTGGATGGCGTCAGGCAGTTCGTACTCGCCCCGGGGGGAGAGGGGCACATCGGCCAGGTACTCGAGGATGCGCCGCGAAAAGACGTAGAGCGGCAGGGCGGCCAGAGAGGAGGGCGCCCGGCCCGGCTCGGGCTTTTCGACGATGCGCGTCACCCACGGACCGTCGGCCGCCACGCTCGACGAGCGGCGCAACTGTTCCGGCTCGACGGGCATGAGGGCTAGCACGGCGTTGGGCCGGGGCGACGCTCCCCAAGCGGCCAGCATCCGCCCCACGTGCTCCGGCGCGACCAGGTTGTCGCAGGCCGACAGGACGAAATCGCCGCGAATGAGCGGCGCGGCGCAGCCCAGCGCGTGGGCCGCGCCGAGGGGGCGAAGTTGGGGAACCAGGCGCACACCGGGCCGGGGGCCAAAGTGGTCGGCGATTTCGCCATCGCCGGGGCCGGAAACGACCACAAATTCGCTCACGCCGTTGGCGAGTAACGTGTCCATCACCCGCTCGACGATGGGTTTGCCCACCACCGGCATCATCGCTTTGGAGCGGTGGCGGGACAGTTTCCCCAGCCGGGTGCCCCGTCCGGCGGCCAGGATGACGGCCTGCATGCTAGTCCTCTACGACAGAACGTTGAGCAGCAGCGTCACGGTCACCAAGCTGCCCAGGGTGGTGACCAGCACGCAGAGCGCGGCAAAGGGCGGGTCCGAGTCGAACTCGGTGGACAGGATGGTGGTGATGACGGCCGTGGGCATGGCGCTCTGCAGTACGGCCGCATCGAGGGCCAGGTCGCTCAGGCCGATGGCCATGGCCGCCAGCCAGGCCAGGGCCGGGGCGACCAGCAGCCGCAGCACGGCGACGGCGCCCAGGGCGGGCAGGTTGAAGGCGCTCCGCTCGCGGCGAAAGGTCCCGGCCAGTTTGACGCCTAGCACGGCCAGCATCACCGGCACCGAGGCTTGGCCCAACAAGTGGATCGATTTGAGCAGCGGCTCGGGCACGGCCAGGTGGGTCAGGTTGAGGGCCAGTCCCAGGGCAGCGGCGTAGGTCAGCGGCATGCCAAAGACCCGCTTGAGCGCCGCCCAGGGCGATAGCTGGCCCCGGGCGTTGAGATAGACGCCCAGGCTGGCGCTGAGCATGGCGCTGACGGCGAAATAGAGGGTGGCCCGGGCCAGCCCCGCCTCGCCAAAGGCAAAGAGGCTGAGGGGCAGGCCAAAGTTGCCGGCGTTCATCAGCACGACGGCGACCAGGAAGGCGGCCTGGGTGGGGCCTTCGAGTCGCAGCAGGCGGGCCAGGCCAGCCGCCAGCGCCCAGAGCACGAGCGTGATTGCGATGATGACCAGTGCGATCTGGCCAAAGACCTCGCCGCTGACGTCCGACGCGACCAGGGAGTCGAATACGAGGGCCGGGGCAAAGAGGTAGAAGACGCTCCGCGAGAGGGTGTCCACGTCGAAGTGCAGGCGCAGGTGGGCCAGGCCGGCGATCCCGGCCACGAGAAATACGGGCAAAACGACCTGAATCAGGACAGACATGGTGTTCTTTGTTGGGGAACGTTTGTAGTCGACGATTCATCGCCGGAGAAGCGCGCTCGCCGGAGGCGTGCCGTTGGCAAAGCGCGCACTATGCGCGTCACCCCCCGAATGAAATACACGCTTTAGATTTGGGCGACCGGCGCCCAGCGCGGTTCGCGCACCCACCAGTGCATGGCGGCCAGCGCCGCCACGTTGACCCCGGCGCTGAGGGCAAAGACCCAGCCGTAACCGACGCCGGCCAGTCCCGCGCCCAGCAGGGGGGCGACGACGCTCACCAGCCCGACGACGCTGTTGGCCAGGCCGACGTAGGTGGGCCGGCGCTCGGCCACCGAGAACTCGAGGGCGACCAGGATGCCCGAGACGAGCACCGCGCCGAGGTTGATGCCCAGCAGGGCAAAAACGACAAAGGTCCAGCCCGGCGACGGAGCCAGCCAGGCGAGGACAAAGGCCAGCATTGAGGCCAGCGCGCCCACCTCCAGCGAGAGTTTGTGGCCGTAGCGGTCGGCCAGCAGGCCGAAGGCCAGGTTGCCCACGGTCTGGCCCAGCAGGTAGGCGGCGGTGTAGAGGCCCACCGTGCCATCGGGCACCTGCCAGCGGGCCACGGCGGCCACGGTCACAAAGCCGGTGCCCATGCCGCCCACGGCCAGCAGCGAGCGGGCCACCAGGAACCGGCGAAAGTTGTGGTCGCGGCGCACGATGCGCGGCAGCCCGGCCAGGAACTGGCGGTTGCTCTGCCGGGGGGCGGTGATCGGCTGGACGGGCTCGCGGGTTAGGGCCAGGAAGAGCCAACTCACCAGCACGCTGACGGCGGCGATCAAAAAGATGGCGACGAAACTCCAGGGGAAGGTCGCGACGTCGAGAAGCCAGGTGCTGAGCGCCGAGCCGGCGACGCCCACCCCGGCCCCGAGAAAGTTGGCCAGCCCAAAGAAGCGGCCGCGGCGGTTCACCGGAAAGCAGCGGGCGACGAGGTCCTGCCAGGCGGTGGCGATGACGCCCGCGCCCAGTCCGTGCCAGGCGTAGCCGGCAAAAAAGAGGAGCAGGGCCAGAAGGGGTGCGTTGCCGGCCACCAGCGCCGCGAGCACCAGCACCCATATCGGCAGCCGCTCCAGGAAAAAGCCCACGTTGATGACCACCGGCTTTTTGCGCGGCAGGCGTTCGACCACGTTGGCAGTAAAGACCTGGGGCAGGAACCAGGCGCTCTGGGCGATGGCGGCCACCAGGCCGATGGCCAGTGGGCTGTCGGTCAGCTTGCTAATAAAAAGTGGGGCGATGGTGCTCGAGGAGATGAAACTGGCGCCGAACCAGAAAAAGGTGCCGTCGAGCAGGTTGACGGTGAAATTCCAGCGGTAGTTGCGCTCGACCTCGGCGGCGATCTCTTCGTCGCTGCGCGGCGGAACGTGGCGGTTGGCTTGCAGCAGAGCGACGGCGGTGCGCCGCAGCCAGCGCCCGGCAGGGAGAGAGCGGAGGTTCATGGACGCGCTTTCCATTCGGCGATGAACGCCTCGCCCCGGGCCAGCAGCTCGTCGCGGTCGTCGGGGGCGGGGGCCTCGGCCAGCAGCGCTTGCGTGCGCTGCCGCAGCAGATCGTCGGCCCAAAGTGCCCCCTGGGCCTGCCACGCCTCCAACGTTAGCGTGGGAAAGGTCGGACTCTGGAAGTAAGCGGTGCGCATGTGCCGCAGCGTCTGCGCCGAGGTGAGAAAGCTGCCGCCCGGCCCAGCCGCCTCGATCTGGTCCAGGGCTACGGCCTCCTCGTCCAGGGCGAACCCGGCCGCCAGCCGCCGGGCCTGGGCGATGATCTCGTCGGCATAGACGACGACGGCTGGCGAAAAGGCCTTGGAGCCCAGGTTGTCGCCCACGAAGGGCGCCAGGCCGACCCGACCCAGGCAGCTCAGCAGGTGGTTGAGCCACTGGTGCCCGGCGGCGATGAGGTCCGCGCCCCAGCCCATGCCGCTGCCCGAGGTGCCGACGTGGGGCAGGCCATAGTGGGCCATTATCTCGGCGCAGGCCAGGTCCACGAGGTAGCTCTGGACGTCGTAGAAGCTGCCCATGCCGCGCATGTCGAAATAGGCGGGCAGGCAACCGAGGATGACGGGCTGCCCCTCGCGGATGAGCTGGCCGAGGACCAGCCCGGCCAGCAGCTCGGCGTTGAGCAGCGCCAGGG
>CAYLZO010000285.1:0-5861 GCA_964387775.1 uncultured Anaerolineaceae bacterium | reverse complement strand
GTCGAGCAGGGTGCGCAGCGTCTCGCGCAGGCGGTGCTCGGTCAGCGGGCCAAAGAGGGCCGAGACCTGGGCGTCGTTGGCGGCCCAGGCCATGGCCGCCTCCAGGGCGCGGGCCTTGAGCACGGCGGCGATGTTCTCCTCCAGGACGGCAAAGCCGGGGTCGAGCTGCGCCTCGGCGGGGTGGGCGCGCAGCAGCCCGGCGCAAAAGCTGTGGATGGTGCCGATGCGGGCCGCCTCCAGGCCGGCCAGGACGTCCAGCCAGCGGGCGCGGTCGGCCTCGGGACCGGCCGCCAGCCAGTCGCTTACCAGGCGGCGGATGCGGCGGCGCATCTCGCGGGCGGCCTTGTCGGTGAAGGTAATGGCCACCAGGCTCCGCAGGGGCACGCCGGCCTCCAGCAGCCCGACGAAGCGGGCGGCCAGGGTGCGTGTCTTGCCCGAGCCAGCCCCGGCGGTGACGACCAGGGCGGCGTCGGTCGCGGTGGCGGCGTCGGCCTGGTCGGCGGTGAGTTGCAGTTGGTCAAGAATGCTGGTCATCTTGGGGCAGCTTTACAGCAGGCCAAGTTGTGTTTTGATCGCTTGTTCAACCTGCCGCAACTCGTCGTCAGCCAATTCACCGGCGTAGTTAAGCAACCGTAGTTTACTCGCCGTGGTAAGCTGGTCAGCCATGGCTTTTCCCTGTTTCCCGGCAAAAGTCACGAGCACCTCACTGGGGTACACCCGTCCTGTCTGAGAGGTCAGAGGCACAACTTGGACGCGGTTAAGGTGCCTGTTTGCAGAATCGTTACTCACAATGACGGCCGGGCGTTTTTTCCGAACCTCCCCTCCCACAGCCGGATCAAAATTGACCCACCACACTTCACCACGTTTCATCACCGATGTCTCCTATTAAGGCTTCTGCCCACTCCAAAGCAGCCGCTTCTCGTTCTTGGTCCTGGGCCATTTCCCGGTATGCAGCGTCGAGATCTGGACGCACAACGTGGGGACGCACCAAGTTTTCGATGAAACGGCTGATGCGACGAGGGCCAACTACCTCGTACAAACCCTCATAGACCTCCTCATCAATAGAAATCGTCAGTTTTCTTTGCATAACTATCTCCTTGGCTATAATACGTATATTACACGTATTGTAGTCGAAAGGGGGGAAAAGTCAAGTTGTACGTTCACCAGGGGCGCGGCGTGTAGCGCCAGCAAAAGGCGGCGGCGGGGCAGTTGGCCGGGCAGCCGCCGCTGGGCGGCCGGGGCGGAAAGCGGCCGGCGCGCACCGCGTCGGCGATGTCGAGGGCGTGGGCCAGGGCGGTCTGCATGGCCCCCTCGACGCCGCCGAGGTAGCGCTCCAGCCGCAGGCGGCTGGGCTGGGCCGAGCCGACGTGCCAGTAAAAGCCGCCGCCCACCTCGCCCAGGCCCAGGGCGTCGCGCACGGCCAGGGCGTAGAGCGGCAGTTGCACCCGCTTGCCCTCCTCCAGGTCGCGGGCCGAAATCGGCGTCGAGCCGGCTTTGTAGTCGATGACCTGGAGGCGGCCGTCGGCGTCGCGGTCGAGGCGGTCGACAAAGCCGCGCAGGCGCAGGCGGCGGCCCTCGTGGCGCACGTCCAGGGCCGGCTCGTCGTCGAGGCCAAATGCCTGCTCCAGCTCGACCGTCTGCCAGCCGGCGGTGGCTTCGATCAGGGCCTCCAGCGTCTCGGCCAGGATGCTGGTCAGCTCGGCGCGCTGGCGGGTCCAGAGGGCGGTGGGCCGAAAGCCGTGCTCGTCGGGCGCGGCGTCGAACACCTCGGCGGCGACCTGGGGCAGCAGGGCGCGCAGTCGTCCTTCGACAGGCTCAGGATGAATATCGGGCAGGGCGCGGCGGTAGGTCTCTTCCAGGATTTCGTGGTACATCGTGCCCAGGATGCGGATGTCATAGCCCTCGGCGGGCGGCAGGTGGGGCTCCAGGCCGAGCGCCTGGCCGGCGAGAAAGAGGAAGGGGCAGGTGGCGTAGGCTTCCAGGCGGCTGGCGCTCCAGACGTGGTCGGGGCCATAGTGGGCGGCCAGGCCGGGTGCGGCGGCGGCCAGGTCGCCTTCCCAGGGGCCATCGGGCACGGCGGCCTCGCGGGCGCGGACGACGTCGGCGGCGTGCAAAATGCGCTCCCAGCCTTGTTGGGCAAGTTTCAAATTTGCCCTACTCGCGGCGAGGTAGGCTTCGGGCAGGGAGGCAGCGTCGGCAATAGCAAGTGACTCGGCGGCGCGGAGGCGGGCCGGCGGCGCGTCGACCAGGCGCTGCACCTCGTCCCAGTAGGGCGAGGGCTCCCAGGCCTGCCCGTCGTCGGCCAGGTAGGGCCGGGTGAGCAGCAGGCGCTCGCGGGCGCGGGTGACGGCTTCGTAGAATAAGCTCGGCTCGTCGCCCCGGAGGCGGGATTCGAGGGGCAGAGCAGCGGATGAAGCGCGCAGCGCGGCGCGGTCGGTTTCGGTCAGCAGTGGGTCCTCGCGCTCGGGCCGGGGGAATTCGCCCTCCGACAGGCCGAGCAGGGCCACGGCGCGGAAGGAGAGGCCGCGGGCGTAGAGCAGCGGCGCGGCCAGCAGCGCGCTGCCGGGCGGCGGGGCGGGTAGCTCGTAGGTGGCGGCTTCGACGGCGGCGCGCAGCTCGGCGAAAAAACGGGGGTAGTCGGTCGGGGCGGGCTGCTCGCCGGGCGCGGGCAGGATGGCTTCGGCCAGGACGAGGCCGCGCAGCACGTCCTTGAAGCGGCGCAGGGCGGCCACGTCGCGCTGGGCGGTGTCGGCCTGCGCCCAGGCGCGGGCGACGAGGCGCAGACTCTCTCCGTCGCCGTCTTTGTCGCCGCGGAAGCGGGTGGCCAGCTTGGGGTCCTCGCCGACCAGGTCTTCGATCCAGGTGGCATAGTTGCGCAGGCTGCCGCCGGCCGGCGGCGTCAGGCGGGTGGCGACGGCGTCCAGGGTCGAGTGCAGGGCGCGGGCTCGCTCGCCGGCGGGCACGTCGGGGGGAGCTAACTCTTCATCGCTGTCGGCGCGGGGGCGGAGGCGGGCCAGGCGGGCCAGCGCCTCGCGCCACTGGTCCAGTCCGGCGATGACCTGGCCGGCGCGGGCCACGGCGTCCAGGCCTGCCCTGAGCGAAGCCGAAGGGGCGCGGGCGGTGGCGGCGTCGGCGCCGCAGGCCGACCAGTCGAAATAGGGGCTGCCCAGGGCGTCGAGCAGGGGGCGGCGGGGCCAGCCGCTGGCGGGCAGGGACAGCAGGTTGAGCAGGGCGGCGACGGCCGGGTTGCCGGCCAGGGGCTGGCCCCCGGCCAGGTGCAGGGGCAGGCCGAACTCGGCGGCGACCTCGGCGAGGTAGGGCCGGTAGGGTTCCAGGTCGCGGGCCAGGACGGCGACCTCGTCCAGGCGGTAGCCGTCGCGGATCAGGCGCGCCTTGAGCCAGCGCAGGGCGGCGCGGGCCTCGGCGGCGCGGGTGGGGGCTTCGAGGCAGGTGAGGGCCTCGGCGGCGGGCTGGCGGGTGGCGGTGGGCTGGAAGAGGTTGGCTTCGAGGTGGGACAGGGGAGATTGGGTATTGGGTATTGGGTATTGGGGAGGGAGCAGGTCAGGGTGGAAGTTGAGGGTTTGTTGGAGGGCGTGGCGGGCGCGGCAGAAGCGGCGGTGGGCGAGGCGGTCCCCTCGGCCCGGCTCACCGGAACGGCAGCGGTACTCCGCGGGGCAAGCCTCACTTGTGGAGTCGCCGGTGAGGGTGACGAGCGTCTCGGCGGCGCGGGCGGCGAGGTGGTCCAGGACGGCGAGCTGGGTGGGGTTGAACTCGTCAAAGCCGTCGACGATGAGCAGGCGCAGGTCGGCGGCGAGCGCGGGGTCCTGTTCCAGGGCGAGGGCGGCCAGCCAGCCCTGGCCCTCGGCATCCATCCAATCAGAGCGGACCAGCCAGTCCTGGTAGGCGGCGTACAGCGTCGCCAGCTCGGCCAGGCGGGGCGGGCCTTCGGCGAGCTCAGGCGAACCGGCGCCGGCGACGGCGGCGTGCAGGTCCTCGCGCTGGACGCGGGCCTCTTTGAGCTCCTGGAAGAGCTGGCGCAGGAGCCGGGCAAAGCCGGGCCGGCCGCGAAGGGGCGCGTAGTGGTGGATCTCGTCCCGCTCGGCGAGTTGATCGACCAGGCGCAGGAGCAGGCGGTAGAGCACGGCGTCGGGCAGGCGGGCGGCGGGCCGGCCGCTGAGGGCCAGGATCTCGGCGTAGAAGCGGTAGAAGGTGCCCAGCTCGACGCCCAACGCGCCGCCGCTCGCGCCCAGCCGCTGGCCAAAGGCGCGGACCTGGATCTGGTTGGGCAGGAGGACCCAGATGGGGGCCAGCGGGTGCTCGGCGCGGGCGGCGCGGATGCGATTCAGGGCGTATTCGGTCTTGCCGTGGCCGGTGGGCGCCAGGAGGAGGCGAATCGGCGACGACGCGCTCATTGTTTGAGGCCCAGGAAGCGGCGGGCGAAGCGACGCATGGCCTTGAGATACTTTTCCGCGAACTGTTGCCCGTGGAAACAAGCTCTATACGTCAACGGTTCCCTGCGGTGCACGCAATAGCGCAGCAAGGTATAATCCTCTTTAGCGCGTGCCACACACGCTAACGGATCAGTGCTCTCGTTCATACAATACCTGTCCTTGAGTCATGATTCCGCGAATAAAGAAATCGCCTGCTCGGAATGCCCGGTCAATCTCATCCGGTCGCCTGACCAGGATATCCACGGGAAAGGGACGCGGGTCCAGGAGACGCGAGACAGCAAGGTAGCGCTGACTGGAGGGCAAGTCGGTGTCCATCACAACCATCAAGTCCACGTCGCTATCGGGGGTCGGTGAGCCATAGGCATAGGAGCCAAAGGTGGGCTCGTACTCGGGCGGATTCTCCAGGACTTCAAAGTTGTACTCGTTGGTGCCATAGTAGACGTACATCTCGGTCTCGAAGGATTCGCGGCTTGTCACCGTTTCCTCCTCCGACTGTTGCACCTGCGCCGCCAACTCTCACCCCAGGTCAGATGACCAGATATCTAACGTGGTTGTCGTTGAAAAGTCTCAACAGATCGGTAAAGTCGGGGTTGACGAACATCGGCACCCTTAACCCTCGACGCATGGACGATCAGCTCCCAGGCAGCGTCGAACCGAACCTGAAGGGTCTGCGCTTGTCAGAATTCCAGATCGAACGACCTGTCCATTTCCTCGATTTTCCCTCTTTTTTCAGTAAAATCTCTTATCATCTTCACAATCCTGCCTGCGCCGCCAACTGCCGGCCCAGGTCGATGGCCTCTTCCACGCTGGCGATGAACCCCTTGGCGGCCTCCAGCGACGGCGGCGGGGCGTCCTCGCCCTCTTCGGGCGGGGCGCTCAGCTCGCGGACGCGGGAGAGCTGGGCGGCCAGGTCGGCGGGCAGGCGGCCCGGCTCGACCAGCTCGGCGTTGACCAGGCGCGGCGAGGGCAGGTCGGCGGCCGGGGTATAGTCCTTGAACAGCCCCACCAGCGAGCTGAGGGTCCAGCCCAGCGCCTCGCGGACGGGGCGCAGCACCTCTTCGGGAAAGCCGCCGTCGAGCACGACGCCGGCCAGCTTGAGGCGGCGGTCGGCCTGGTCGAGGCCCTTGGCGGCCGCCTTGGCCCGGCGCTGGGCGGCGGTCTCGCGGGCCTTGCGCGGGGCGGCCATGGCTGGGGCGCGATAGACCTCGGCCTCGGGCACCTCGAGAGCAGCGGATGTAAAGGCGCCGGTGAGGGCCACGAGCGCCCGGTAGCCCTCCTGCTCCATCAGGTGCAGGCCGGGCAGGGGCGGCGCCGGGTGGAAGTGGTCGGCCAGCAGCCGCTCGACGTCGGGGCGCAGGCCGGCCGGATCGCGGTCGACGACGACGAGGATCTGGGCGTGGAAGCCATCGC
>CAYLZO010000284.1:0-5985 GCA_964387775.1 uncultured Anaerolineaceae bacterium | reverse complement strand
CTTTCCTGCGCTTCTGGCAGCGCTTCGTCGGCCCTCGCCAGGCGGAGCTGGAGATTGGCCATGGGCAGGAGGCGCTATGGCACGAGATCCGGCACCAACTGCCCCAGGTCGTGGCGCCGATGTGGGAGCGGATTGCCCGTTGGCACTTGCTGCGCTCCGGTGGTCAGGGTGGCTTGCCGCCGGTGGCGGAAGTAGGCTCGTGGTGGAGCGGCCAGGCCCAGATCGACGTGGTTGGCGTGGACCGCCACAGCCGATCGGTGATTTTGGGTGAGGCTCGCTGGCGACAGGAACCGGTCACGCCGCGGGATCTCGATCGGTTGGTGGCGCAAGGACAGCACTGGCTGCGGGGCAGTGATGCGCACTGGGACGTGCACTATGCCATCTATGCCCGCAACCTGGCCCCCGGCCTGCGGGCGCTGGGTGAAGGAGAGCGGAATGGGCACCTTTTCACGCCGGCCGAAATTGTGAAAACCAACGCGGAGTAACTGAGCCATTGCCAGGGCATTGGCTGGTGGGGCTATCCTCTGGGTGACGGCTTCTGGCGGGGTGGAGCGGTGGCCTGGCAATGCCCACAAGGGGGGCGGCGTGTAGGCTACGGTGATGACCTGAGCAGTCCGTGCGCCCCGCGCAGAAAGCCATCTCTCAAAGCCGGAACGGGTATCGTGTCCGCCAGCTCATCGACGAGCTGACGCGCGGTCGCCAAGTGCGCTTCGGCCCCTGCTGCGTCCCGCATGGTCCCGTGCACCCGGCCCAGGCTGGCGTGTAGCCGCCACAACAGGAATCGCAAGCCTGGCGTCTGGGCGTGTTGCACGGCGGCCTGCAGCAGCGAAGCGGCCTCCTCGGGCTGCCCCCTGGCGGCCAGGGCTTGAGCCTTCAATTGCCACAGGTAGGGGATGACCCGCCCCGGTGCCATGCCGGGGGCCGAGGCGATCAGTCGCTCGGCGATCTCTAGCGCCAGGGACGCCCGGCCCTGCAGGAGCGCCAGCTCGGCTTGCCTCGCCCAGCAGGTGCGCTTGTGTATGCTATCCATGGGCGTCCCCGGCGAAAGCAGCGTATCCAGCCAGGTTTGGGCCTGCTCCAGGTCGTTGCGCAAGCAGCAGGCCCCTGCCAGGGTTGCGGTGGCGTGGTGGATCCAGTGCTGGGAATGGAGCCGTTCCGCCAGGGCCAGCGCTTGCCTGAGTTGCAGTTGCGCCTCTTCAGCGGCGAACAAGGCAACGTACAAGTCGCCCAGGACGGAGCGGCTGCCCGCCATCCACTCGCGATGGCCTATGGCGGTGGCCACGCTCAGTGCGCTGTGGACCGCATCCAGCGCGCACCCGTATTGGCCCTCCGCTACATGCAGGAGGCTGAGAGACCAAAGCGCCCAGCACTCGGCGGACGGCGAGTTGGTGTCACGTCCGATCCGGAGCGCTTGCTCCAGGTCAGCCCGGGCGTTGATCGCGATGGCCGGCGAGACCGAGGTGGGCACGCCCAAGGGGCCGCCGCCGGCCAACCCGCGGCCCGTCAGGCTGGCTGCAAGGCCAGGTGGGTCGTCCAGCCGTCGCCACAACGCGATGGCGCGGTCATAGTACTCCACGCTGGCTGCAAACTCGCCTCGTATCATGCTGGCAAGACCCAGCAAGTCCAACGTGCTGGCGGTCTCCCGCGAGTCCCCGAGCTGTTCGGCCACGGTCAGGGCCTGCCGGTGGTACTCGATGGCCCGCGGCAGGTCATCGGCATTGAGGTGCCAGTTGCCTACCCAGTTCAGGCTTTCCGCATAGAGCGCCGGATCGCCCATGCCGCGGGCCAGGTCCAGGGCCTGGTCGAGGAGGCCCCGGCTCTCCCCATAGTCGCGCGAACCCCACAGCCTGGCCAGATCCAGCAAGGCGCGCCACGCTACGCGACGCTCGCTGGCGGTCTGTCCTGCCTGGAGCGCTGCCTCATAGTCGGCGCGAGCCCGCTCGAACCGGCCCAGGGTTTCGTAGGCCAGGCCGCGTTTGCCGTGCAGGCCGGCCCACGTGGCGACGTCGGGCGCCAGGCGCGCTGCCAACTCGAGGGCCTGGGTGTATAGCGTGACCGCTTCCTCGTGGGCGTATCTCTGCGCGGCGCGCCCGGCGGCCAGGTTCGCGTAGTGGAAGGCCGGGCCATCGTCGCCGGCCCGGAGAAAGTGGTGGGCCAACCGGGCGGCAATCTCAGCCTCATTCCCCCTGTAAAGATGCTCCAGCGCCGCCGCGACCTGCCCGTGCAGCCGCCGCCGCTCCGCCCGGCTGAGACGCCGGTAGAGATACTCCTGGATCAGGATGTGGCCAAACTTATAGACCGCAGCCCGTCGCGACCCTGCCTGCACCTCGCCCTGTTCTCGGACCAGCCGGTGCAACGTCTCGAGTTTCCGCAAGTCCTGCAACACGGGCTCCACGGCGGTGCCCTGTACAGCCGCCAGCACCTCGGCCGTGAACTGCTCGCCCTCCACGCTGGCCACGCCGACGATCTGCCGCAGCCTCGGTGGCAGGTGGTCGATGCGCGCCTCGATGGCCGCCTCCACCCGGGCGGGCAGCGTCCGCCAGTCGAGCTCCGGTCCCTGAATCCAGGCGCCGTCCGTCGCGTCGCGGACCAGGTCGCCCCGTTCCTGCATGGCCCGCAGCAGCTCGATGGTGAACAGGGGATGGCCGGCCGTGCGCTGGAACAGGGCGGCCCGGAAATCCTCGCCCAGGCGATTGGGTTCCGCGTCCAGGAAGGCGTCGACGAAGCGACGGCCCTCCCTCCGGTCGGTGAGATCCAGGTTCACCGCCACGTCGCCAAAGGTGCGTTTGAGCTCACACAGCACCTTGGCCAGCGGGTGGGGCGCGCCGCCCGGCGCGGGGCTTACCTCCTCCGGCCGGTAGGCGCACACGATCAGGACGGAATTGCCCGGCTGGGTGAGCCGCCGGCCCAGGTGGAACAGGAGGCCGATGGAGGCGTGGTCGGCCCATTGCACGTCGTCCAGGACCAGCGCCAACGGACGCTGCTCCGTCACAGCGCCTAGCACCCGGGCGCACTGCTCGAACAGGAAGCTCTGCTCCAGGTCCGTGGCCCCGCTCCGGGCCCGGGCGGCGAGCGTTCGGAGGTGCTCCAACCAGCCGCTGGCGCCGGGCGCGGCTCCGGCCAGGCGCGAGAGCAGGGCGTCGCCGTCCACGAGCGCGCCGATCAACGATGGGCCCCAGGTCAAGAGGGCGGTCATCATCAGCGGCAGGGCGTCCCATAGCCGCCGGGCGTGGTCGTGCCGGATGGCGCCTGCGGACCAGCGACCTTCCAGATCGCCGGTGAGCATGGCCAGCGCGTCGCGGAAGGGGAGGTAGGGGTCGCCGGCGCCGGCGTAGGCGCTGCATTCGCCCCGGGCGACCAGGAGCTCGGGATGCGCCCCCATCGCCCGGCGGACGAACTCGTCCAGCAGCGCCGACTTGCCCTGTCCCGGGCCCCCCGTCACAAAGGCGACGCGGCCCATTCCTGCGGACGCCTGATCGACCCAGGCGGCCAGGCGGGCCAGTTCCTGCTCGCGGGCGACAAAGAGCGGCGGTGGGGCATCGTCTGCGCCCTCGAGCAGAAAGCGCGGCGGCTGGAAGGCCGGCGGGCGGGCATGGATGGGCGCGAGGATCTCCAGTTCGCCGTCCCGGATGCGTCCGGCAAGCCGGGTCGTCTCTGCCTCCGGCTCGACCCCCAGCTCGTCGGCCAGCACTGCGCGGCAGGCCTCGTACTGGACCAGGGCCTCGGCGCGCCGGCCGCTGTGGGCCAGCAGGCGCATGACCTGGCGGCGGGCCGTCTCGTCCCACGGTTCCAGGTCCACCCGTCTCCAGGCGTGGGCCAGCGCTCGCTCGTACTCGCCCCGGCCTTCGTAGCCTGCCGCCAGCCGGGACAGGAGGTCCTGCACCTGGCGCTGAACCTGCTCGCGCCTGAGGACCCGCCACTCTTCAAAGAGGGCGCTGTCGGGCAGGGACAGGTCCGCCAGGAATGCGCCGCGGTACAGGTCAAGGGCCTGCTCCAGGGCCTCCGGCTGCGGGAGCTGTACCCGCTCCAGGCCGGCCAGCGATGCGGCAAAGGCGCGGGCGTCCACCCAAACGTCGCCGTCGGGGTTCAGGCCGATGGCTTTGCGGCTGCAAAGGAGGAACGGCGGCTCGGCGCCATAGTCGTCGATGGCCAGGCGCAGCGAGCGGAGGGTGTGGCGCAGATTGGCCCGGGCCGCGCCTTCTGGCCGGTCGGGCCAGAGCATCTCGGCCAGGGTTTCGCGGCGGTGGGGGCTGCCGGCCTCGGCGGCCAGGTAGGCCAGCAGGGCGCGGGCCTTGCGCGTTTCGAATTCGGTGACGGGTTCGCCGTCCTGCGTCACCTCGAACGGCCCCAACAGGCGAATGGCCAGGCGGGTCATGCGACAACCAACCCCCTTTTTTGGTCAGACCAGGCCCTGCCGGCCAGCGGTCCGGTCACGCGCTGCGGGGCGCTGCCCGGCCAAACTGCCTTGCGCCGGGGAGCCACGCCTGGTGCTCGTTACCAGGGGTAGCCTTTGAGGCCCTGGCAGCCCTTGAGCGCCGAAATCTCGCCGCAGTGGGCGTTGATATGCCAGATGACAAAGAGCTCGACTGCCTGTGCCTGGTTAATCTCACCCGCGGTCGTGAGTTCTCTATGCTCCAGATCCTCCGGGGCGAGCGAGGCCAACCAGTTCAGAGCTGTGCTCCGGACCTCGGCGGCGTATGCGTGCAACTCGGCCAGGTCCGCCTGAACATCCCGCATCCACAGCTCTGCCGGTCGGCTCTCGACGGTTACCGGTTGCGGCTTGCCCTCTATTAAGTAGGTTCGCACGCAATAGTCCACGTAGGTCAGGATGTGCGAATAGATGGAGCCGATGGTGTTCGCCGTGCCGGGAGGCCGCCAATCGGCTTGCTCCTGGGTCAGGTCGGCGGTGACCTGGCCCAGGATATCGAACGCGGCCCCCAACGAGAACTGAAGCAGGTCAACGGTGTTCATGTTCTCCCCCCTTCTCGAGTACTTGGACTTTGAACAACGCTCAAGAAACCCGGTTTTTTGCTTGCCCTGCTCCAGAAACCTACCCGAATCAACCGGTTTCAATGAGCGAAAAACTGCACAATGGCGCAAAAAAACGGGTTTCTGGCCACCTGGCTGCTCCAGTATACCACGACGTCCGGGTGATTGTCAATCTGGACCAAAACCACACGCGGATCACACGCTGGTCACACGCATTGGGGCTATCATGGTCTCAGATGGAGTAGCGCCCAGCGGTTGGACCTTGATGACCTTTTGGATTCTTTTGGGTGGCGGCAGCCGCCACGGAGAACCTGGTGACAGAACGACGGAGGCCGTACCTGGCTTACCTGCTGCGTCTGTGGCAGGTACGAGATAAGGGTGGGATCGGTTGGCGGGCTTCGGTCGAGAATGCCCACACCGGCGAGAAGGTGGGGTTCGCTCACCTGGAGCAACTCGTCGCTTTCTTGCGAGAGCGGACCGGCCTGGCCTCGCCTGAAGAGCGTGGGGTCAAACATGAACGTTCGCCCGAAACAGGTTGTGCATCAGAGGAGGGAGGATCAGAATGAGTGGAGAGAGTCGCTTTGTTGTGCTGCTTTCAGTCGCCGTGGCCCTGCTGTTGCTGGCTGCCTGCGGTGCGCCCCCGCCCACAGCGACGGAAACTCCCATCGCGGTGGATTCGACAGCCCCGACGGACACGCCCTTTCCGACGGACACCCCGCTCCCAACCAAACCCCCACCCCCGCCCACAGAAACGCCCGAATCGCGACCGGAGGACCGGACCTGGCCCACCAAGCGGGAGTCGTTTGCCATGGACTACCACCCCCAGCTTGACCGCGTGCTGCTGTTCAACGGCTACGACGAGCGTGTTGGTGGCTTGGCGTGGCAGCATGAGATGGACCTGAAGGCGCGGGACGAGTGGGCCTACGATGTGGGCGCGAACCGTCTGGAGCTATGGACAGTTGTGCCGGCCGTTATCTACCAACAGGTTATCTATGA
>CAYLZO010000283.1:0-6015 GCA_964387775.1 uncultured Anaerolineaceae bacterium | reverse complement strand
AGGAGGAGTGGAGCATGGAGCGGAACGCAGCCAAGCTGCTGTCTGAGAAAGTGGTCCGGGAGGTGTTTCGCATCGCCCAGGCCTATGGCAAGGAGTATCCCTTCCGTTTCGAGGACCTGGTCCACGACCTGGCGGTGATGCTGGAGTGCAACGCCTTGCACACGGTGACGCTCAAGTTTCATCGGCCGAATGGCCGACGCGACGTCCTGGTCGAATACGCCTACGCCCTCCACGCCGGCGCGCCACGCTTCTACCTGGACGACGCCGAGGGACTAGGCATCGTTCCTCTGCGCCCGCCTTTCGAGATGGGCCTGGTGATCAACCGCGATCCACAGCGTGGGGCCTACGAGCACCGCCTGAGGCTGAACTGGGGCGACGCACCGCAGTACACGCGGCGCGGCGGCTTTGAACACCAGGACGGCAACACGACCAAGCGCACCGGCGGGCGAGCCAGCAAGAAGGTCTACATGGACGACGGCCTACGTCGGCGCGGGCAGGTGAAATTCTTCCTGCCGGCCAAGGGCTATGGCTTCATCGTCGGCAGGGATGGGGTGGACGTCTTCTTTCACGCCAACAACGTGGAAGCCTCGCTCGGGGTGCCGCGCCAGGGCCAGCGAGTGTCCTACCTGCCGATGGCCACGCCCCGGGGGGTGCAGGCCAAGGACGTGCGGCCTGGGTAGGATGGAGGATGGAGGATGGAGAATGGAGAATGGAGAATGGAGAGATGAACGGCGAGACGATCCACTACTTCTGCGATGCGGCCATCGACTCGCTGGGTCGCGGGAGTGGCGTGGCCGTGGTGGTGCGCAACGCCGCCGGCCAGATTCTCGACGCAGCCAGTTGCTGCCTGGAGGGCATGACCAACAACGAGGCCGAGTATGAAGCCCTCATTCTGGGGCTGGAACTGGCCCTGGCCCGGCCCGACCCAGGCGCAGCGTTTCTGACCGATAGCCAGATCGTCGTCGGCCAGATGGCCGGCCGCTTCGCGGTGCGGGATCGGAAGCTGGCACCCTTGCACGAGCAAGCCTCGCGCCTGCTGGCCCGACTGCCAGCAGCGACACTGGCTTTCATCCCCCGCGAGCGGAATCGCCTGGCCGACGCGCTGGCCGGGGAAGCGTTACAAGCGGGGTTAGGAAGTATCGAGTAGCAAGTAACAAGTGACAAGTTTCTTGTCACTTGTTACTTGCTAGTCGGCGAAGGAGGAGGAAAGATGGAACACAGCATCGTGCGCTACGAGCAAGTCTGTGACGGCTACAACTTGCACCGGGCCTGGATGGAGGTGCGAGGTGGACGGACCGTGGCGGCGCGGCAGC
Source organism: uncultured Anaerolineaceae bacterium (assembly GCA_964387775.1). Taxonomy (GTDB): domain Bacteria; phylum Chloroflexota; class Anaerolineae; order JAAYZQ01; family JAAYZQ01; genus CAYLZO01. Next base: position 4,702 of record CAYLZO010000283.1, on the reverse strand, counting down.
AGGGCGCCGGGCTAGACGGCGTGACCATCGCCGACTGGGAGACCGACTGGCAGGGGCGCATCCAGGCCCTGCAAGCGGACCTGGCGGCTGGCGCTTACCATCCCAGTCCTCTCCTTTGGTTCGATGTCCCCCGTCGACGCCCCCCCTCAATCCCCCCCGCCTGCGGGGAGGAAGGCCGCAGGCCAGGGAGGGCTTGCACCCGGCGCTTGGGCATCCCGACAGTGACCGACAGGGTCACGCAGCGGGTGGTCAAGAACCTGCTGGAACCTCTCTGGGAGGAAACGTTCCTCTCGTGCAGTCACGGCTTCCGTCCCGAGCGGTCGGTGTTCACGGCCGTTGCCCACGTGCTGTGGCATGAGGCGCAGGGGCGGGCCTGGGTGGCCGACGCCGATATCGAGGCCTACTTTGACACGATCCTGCACGAGGGGTTGCTGGCCTTGGTAGCGCCAACCGCCGATGACCGAGTCCTGGACCTGATCGCTGGCTGGCTGGCGGTGGGCGCGACGGCGCCGGGGCAAGGCGTGGCTCAGGGCGCCGTCATCTCGCCCCTGCTGGCAAACGTGTACCTGCATCCCTTCGACGTGGCCCTGGTCGAGGCCGGACTGGCCCTGGTGCGCTATGCCGATGACTGGGTCGTGATGTGCGCCGACCCGGAAGAGGCCCGGCAAGCCCTGAACCTGGCCGCCGTGGTGCTCGACGACCTGGACCTGACCCTGAACCCAGAGAAGACGGGCGTCTTGCCCTTCGGGCCGGACTTTTGCTTCCTGGGCGCCGAGTTCAGCGTGTAGGGCAAATTGGCAATTTGCCTTACCGAATTGACGGAGGTGAACGATGGAACGACTGATAGTGGACACCCAAGGCCATCGTCTGTACAAAGACGGCGAGCGGATGATCATCCGCCACGAGGGGCAACAAGTGGGCGAGGCGCCCCTCGGCTCGCTGGATCAACTGGTCCTCATGGGGCGAGGCGTGGGCGCTAGCACACCGCTGCTCTACGAGTTGGTGCGGCGGGGGGTGGACGTCATCTATCAGAGCCAGAGTGGCCGCTTTGGCTTCCGCCTGGTGGGCCCCGTGCCCAAGCACAGCGCGCTGCGGGTCCAGCAGATCCTGACGGTGATGGACCCGACCCAAGCGCTGCCCCTGGCCCGGGCGGTGGTCGCCGGCAAGTTGCACAACCAGGCCGTCGTGCTGCGCCACTATGGCGATGCGTTGGGCGATCGAGGTCGGCACGCTGTGAGAGTCATCGTCGAACAGATGGAAAAGGCCGCCCGTGCAGACAGCGTCGACTCGCTGCGAGGCTACGAAGGGAGTGGGGCGGCCGCCTACTTTGGTGTATGGCCGCGACTGTTCGACAGCAAAACGTGGGACTTTGAAGGGCGAGCCTACCATCCACCCCCGGACCCGGTCAACGCCATGCTCAGCTTTGGCTACACGCTGCTCCTCAACGACGTGATCAGCGCCCTGTACGGCATCGGCCTCGACCCCGACGTGGGCTTCTTCCACGCCCTGGACTATGGCCGGCCCTCGCTGGCCCTGGACTTGCAGGAAGAGTTTCGACCGGTCGTCGTGGACCGCTTGGTGCTACGGTTGGTGCGTGGCGCCGACCTGAAGCCGGAGATAGACTTCCAACAGGTCGCCGGCCAAGCTGGATCACGGATGACCGACGATGTGCGGCGGCTGTTCCTGGCCGAATACGACGAGCAGATGGGGATCAAGGTCCGTTATCATCCGCTCGGCCAACTGCTGAGCTACCGGCAGTGTCTCGAGAAACAGGCCGAACACCTGGCCCGCTGCATCCAAGGCCAGCAACAGGCCTACGGGCCGCTGCTCATCCGCTAGGGACGCCGAAAGGGGGGCGAGGTGTTTGTCGTCGTGGCCTACGACATTGCCCAGAACGACAAGCGGCGACTGCGGGTGATGAAGATGCTCAAGGGCTATGGCGAACACGTGCAGGAGAGTGTCTTTGAGTGCGACCTGAAGCCGGCCGTCTACCGCGAGATGGTCAGGCGCCTGAAAGGGCTGATCGACCTGAGCGAGGACAATGTGCGGCTCTACCACCTGTGCAGCGCCGACGTGGGACGCGTCGAGACGCTGGGCGTGGGACGCGAGGTGCAGTTGCTGCGAGAGTTTGCCATCATCTGATAAAAGAGCCTTGCGAGGGTGTGAGCCGGCCGCTGGCCGGCTCACACCCTCGCAAGGCTTCCTACTCGTCTAGGGCGGAAACCTGGTCGAAGAAGCGTTCTGGGTCCAGGCTCTGCTGCCATTGGCGATGTCGAACAAGCGAGTCATTCCCTATCCCCCGCCTCCTCTACATCGACGATGCGATCCAGGCGGAAGTGGCGCTCGTCCTGGCGGAGCTGGCAATAGGCCAGCAGGTAGCGCCGCTTCCAGCGGGTCTCCAGGTGGAGCGGGCGGATGCGGCGGCGCGTGACCTGCCCCTGGGTGTCGGCGTAGGTGATGTCCAGGCCGACGCCAGCTTCGATGGCGCTCTGCAAGCTGGCCTCAAGGTCTTGAAGGCTGGACCTGGGAGAGCCAGAGGCCCCTTCCCCGGCGCGGTCCGGCGATTCGACTTTCTCTTTCTCAGGGTCCGAACGGCCCCGCCTGAGGTGGTGTTGGAGAAAGGTGACGTGAGACTCGACCAGGCGCTCGACCGCGGCCATGTCGCCGGGGGATAGGCTGGCGGCGAGAGACTGCTCCAGTTCCTGAAGATCCGTAGGCATTCCTCTGGAATCGAGGACGGCCAGGCCGGGGACGAGGCGTCGGAGCTGCCGGTAGGTGCGGAGCAGCACGAGAAGTTGGGAGAGAGGCAGGGGCTGATGCAGGCGCGGTTGCAGGGGCCAGTCGTTGGGGTCCTGGGGCAGGGCCAGATCGTACCCCAGCCGGCGCAGGTAGCGAAAGAGACCGGGGGCCTCGGTGCGGCTGACCCAGGCGTCCTGGTCGTTGGCCAGGGGCGCCGTGCGGCGGCGGAAGGGTTCGCACTGCCGGAGGGCGTCCAACAGCGGGGGCGCCTCGGTGCGCAGGCGATAGCCCGGCTCGCAGGCCATGGCCTTCATCTCAGTCCGCCACCTTTCGAGCTGGGTCACGACGGCCGAGGGCAGCCCTTCGCCGCTGAAGCGATCCAGCATAAAGAGGACGTCGGCAACCGGGTAGCCCCAGGCGACGCCCTGGCGGAGGCTCTCTTTGGTGATCCGGTAGCGGGCCGGCGGGCCAGGTGTGAGAAGCTGGGCCACGTGGCAAAGCTCGAAGGTGCAGAGGATGGGTGCGGAGAGGGGTATGGTGATCCGCAGGTCCAGATCGATGATCACGGCCGACGATTCGGCCGATGGAAAAACGGGACCGCCGGCAGGCACGATCATCTCCACCGAGGCATCCTGGGGCGGATGGGCCAGCAGGTCGGCGCGTTCCAGGGCGGCGTGGAGCCACTCCGCGCCGCCGGGCGTGGGACGCAGATGGAGGCCATCGTCTCCGGGGCGCAGCTCGATCAGGCCCAGGCGGGGCAGGGCCACCTGGAGCAGGAAATCGGCGAGGGCCAGGCTCTGGCGTCGCAAGGCGCGACGGACGCGGGGTAGGTTGGCGCCGGCGCCGGTGGCCTGGATGGCGCCCTGCTCCGAGAGGTGGTGGGCGAGGCCCTCTGCTGGCGTCCATTCGTCGGCCGGCAAGGCAACGGCCCAGCGACACGTGTGGAGAATGAGCGACCGCCAGTGGCTGTCCAGGGGGCGCTGCCGCCGGTTGACGGGCAACCAGCGGGTGTTCACCAGTGGCGCCAGCCACCATACCTGTCGGATGCGATCCAACTGAATGGAAGCCGGCAGACCGAGCCAATCGTGGACGGCGGGGGCCAGGAGCAACAGACTGTCGCCGGCGGCCAGGTAGCCGGCCTGTCCGAGGAGGTCGAGGGTGAAGCTCAGGCCGGGCCACTGCGCCTGGCGTTGGGGATTGGGGGCTCGAGGCTTGAGGATCAACTCGTCGACCAGGCGGTCGATGGCGCCGGCCGCGAGCTGCCCCCGAGCGTCGAGGCGCAGTTGACCTTGATGGGCCAGGGCCAGGCAGCGGGCGGCGTCGTGCAAGAAGGACCGGGCCGCCAGGGACCAGGGTTCGGCGAGAAAGGTGGCATCGGGATCGAGCATCGGAACCTCCGGGGTATACATGCTTCTTCCTCCTTTGCGCGGGTGGAGGGAAATGCGCGCCCTTCCCCTTGGTTGACCAGTGCCGGATTTCGTGATATACTGTCCTCACGTCCGGCGGCCTTCACCTATGGTAACGAAAAGAAGGCTTGGTGCAGGGGATCGGGCCGGGAGAGGGGGTCATGGCCAAAACCATGCACTGCCCACGCGGGTGGTTTGTGGGACCCTGAGAACAGGCGAATACCGGCTCGGAGGAGGGGTGCTCTCCCTATTTTCGCGGCCCAGAGGGGAAAAAGTGGGGTGTAGTACCCACGTTTCGAAATGGCTGTCGGAATAGGCTGCCCACCAGCGAGGGTATTGAGACCTGTCTGCCATCGTCTCTTCCTCCTCTTCGGGTTGTCGGAATAGGCTGCCCACCAGCGAGGGTATTGAGACTTCTCCCGGCCTTGCCACTGGCCGTACTCGAACCAGTCGGAATAGGCTGCCCACCAGCGAGGGTATTGAGACTAGGCCCAGCCGCCAATCTCTCGCTGTGCGGCCGGTCGGAATAGGCTGCCCACCAGCGAGGGTATTGAGAC
>CAYLZO010000282.1:0-6029 GCA_964387775.1 uncultured Anaerolineaceae bacterium | reverse complement strand
TGCTCAAAAGTGTGAACCGATCTCTACCCGCCAATTGGCGGTATGAAACGATGCCACCTTTTGGTTCCGGCTTGTCCGGGTTAGGAAATACGGGAAGCGCTGCTCATCCTAGCCCGCGTGGAGACGGCCGAGCATGCTAGATCTCAACTCGCAGACGATAGCCCACACCTGGCTCGGTGATGATGTATTCGGGCCGAGCCGAGCTGCGCTCGATCTTTTGGCGGAGATTACTGATGTTGACCCGCAGCAGGTGGCTCTCGCCTTCGTAGCCCATGCCCCACACCTGCCGTAGCAGTTGCTGGTGGGTGAGCACTTTGCCGGCGTGGGTCACCAACACGCGCAGCAGGTCGTATTCGGTGGGGGTCAGCTGTACTTCCTGCCCCTGGACACGGACCAGGCGCCGTGCCAGATCGACGACCAGGTCCCGGGTGTTGAATACCGGCTCTGATTCCGGATGGGCGATGCGGCGCAGAACCACGCGCATGCGCGCCATTAGCTCCCCCACACCAAAGGGCTTGGTCAGGTAATCGTCCGCCCCGGCGTCCAAGGCCGCAATCTTGTCGGATTCCTGATCCCGTACCGAGAGGATGATAATAGGAATGCGCGACCATTCCCGCAATCGAGCCGTGACCTGCGTGCCGTCCATGTCGGGTAGACCCAGGTCGAGGATCATCACATCCGGTCGATCCTGCACGACGGCCTCCAGGGCCTCGGCGCCGCTGGTGGCCTCGAACACCACGTAGCCCTTGACCGCCAGCGAGGTGCGCAAGAAACGGCGGATGGCCCGCTCGTCGTCCACCACCAGGACGCGCAGTTCGGTTTCGTTCATGCTACGGCCTCGAGGATGGGCGGATCCGGCGCGCTCGCGGCAGGCAGGATGATGGTAAAGGTAGCGCCCCCGCCTGCCTGATTGGCCGCCCAGATACGCCCACCGTGGGCTTCGACGATGCCCTTGCTGATGGGCAATCCCAGCCCGGTGCCCATCACCTCGGCAGAGTGCTGCACGCGATAGAATTTGTCGAAAATGCGGGTTGCATCCGCCTCGGGGATGCCGGGACCTTTGTCGGTGACGGTAAGTTGCAGTCCCGCCTCAGTGGCCTCGGCCTTGATGGTAATCGGCCGGTCGGCGGGCGAGTACTTGAGGGCATTGTCCAGCAGGTTGACCAACGCCTGGGCCATCAGGGGCAGGTCCATGGGCACCGGCGGCAGGGAGTCGGGCACCTCCAGAACCAGGTCGCGCCCCTCCAGCCGCTCGCCCAGCCGCTCCAGGGCCACGCCGACCAGGTCCTGCACGTCGCACAGCTCGGGTTGGACCTTCCGGACCCCCGCCTCCAGGCAGGTGATGTCCAAAAGATTGCCGACGAACTCGTCCAGCCGCACCGCCTGTTCCCAAGCCGTATTGACCAAGAGCGTCCGCGCCGTCTCGTCCAGGTAGGCGGCATCGTCACGCAGGCTGCTCAACGCCCCGGTGATGGAGGCCAGCGGCGTGCGCAGATCGTGCGAGATGGAACTGAGCAGGGCGGATTGCAGCTTTTCACTCTCACGGAGCAGTTGCGCCTGTCGCGCCTCGCGGCCCAGAGCGATGCGTGTCAGTGCCTGGGCCGTCAGGCTGGCAAAGGCTTCCAGGAGCCGCCACTGTTCGGGCGTCGGTGGGGTGGATCGACCGGCCAAGACAGCCGCTTCGCTTCCTTCCCTCGTGTTCGGGACAGTCAACACCGGTTGAAGCCCCAGCACCCCCACCACGCCCTGAGTCGAGTTCAGGGGCAGATAGATGCCTTTGGCCGCACCCCATGCCTCTGTGCCGACTCCGGCGGGTTGCCCATGCTCATAGACCCAGGCCGCAGCCTGCATCTCGTCTCCGTCCAGGACAAACCCGGAGTTGTGGAGGGTGGGCTCCAGGCGCCCATCGGTGGCCAGCACAACCGTTGCATTTCCAGCAAAGACCCGCTCGATGTGGGTCATCACCGTGCGGGCCACGTCGGCCGAGTCGAGGACCATGGACAGGTCCCGGCTCAGCTCGTACAACGTCCGTGTCTGGGTGGTTCGCTCCTGAGCGGCACGGGTCTGCTCGCGCGCCTGGGCCGTGAGCGTACTGATCAACACGCCGACGCCCAAGAGGGCGATGAAAGTCAGCACGAATTGGGCATCGGCGACGGCAAACGTATTATAAGGTGGCACAAATACCAGGTCAAAAGCGAGCACCCCCAGCAGCGAGACCAGCACGGCCGGGTTTCGTCCCAGGCGCAGCGCAGCCAGGACGACGGCCAGCAGGTAGAGCATCACCAGATTGGTGGGGTCGATGAACGAGCGCAGGGGTAGCCCGACCAGGGTCGTCACCGCCACCAACCCTACGCTGTAGGCGTAGGGCCGCCAGCGATGAGCCCGCCTGGGCATCCCACCAAGATGCAGTTCCCGGTGTTCCGGGAGCACGGGGCGGTTGTCAAAACTCGCCATGGTCGAATTGTACACCATTCAGGAGCGAACTCAAAATTCGGCTAGTTCCCCCCGCCGCCCATAGACTGCCAATAGTCATCGATGGCAGACGCCTGTGCCGCACTCAATGAATCCGGGACCTTCTCCAGGTAGGGTGCCGGGATCAAGGTCATCTCGTCGGCGTCGAGGCGGAGGGTATCCTCCCCGTCGCCGGGCGTGAACAGCGCCCAGGGGATAGGCACAAAGCGCCGCGGGTCTGTGACCATGACGGCCCGGCCATAGACCCTGGGCTCCCGGTAGGACAGCACCAGGTAGCCGACCTCACCTGTTTCTGGGTCCAGCAGCACGCCCGCCACTTCGCCAAGCCATTTTCCCGTCAGGTTGTAGACCTGGTCGCCGTCGAGCTCGATGGCCTGCACATCGGCGTCGGGCGATGGGATCTCGTCTGTCCCCGAGCCACCGGCACAAGCCCCCAGGATAGGCAGGGCGGCGAGCAGCAGTAGGGTGAGGACTTGGACCTTCATGATTCTTCCCTCTCGGTTTCCTCTGGACTGGACAGCCGCGCCCGGGTGGTAGGCTCCAGCACCGTCTGGCGCAGGAACGAATGGAGCGGACTGCTGCGCCGTTTGACCAAGAGCACAGTCACGGGCGCCCGCCGGGCAATCTGGCCCGAAACGCTGCCCATGAGCAGGTTGCGGAAGAGAGGCTCTTCGGTGGCCCCCACGACGAGCAGGTCATAGTCGCCTGCCTCGGCCTCTTCAATGACGCGGTCCACCAGGTCGGTGCCTTCGACCAATCGCCTGTCGACCATGTCATACTCAATGCCTTCCAACACATAATCGATGGTTTGCTCGGCGCGGACGACGGTTGCGCTCCGAGCGCCCACCGGCAGCACGTGCAGCAGCGTCACCTGCACCGGGCCATTCTGGCTGGCGCGGGCCATGCTCACCGCCAGGCGCACAGCCCGCCGGCTGTTGGGCCCATCGGACACCGGCACCAGGATGGAGCACAAGGGCCGGTACTCGCGGTAGCGCACGATGGCAATGTCAGTCGGTGGGTTGTCCACGATGGGATCGATGACCGAGCCGTACAGCCGTCCGGCGGTGTTGGTATAGCCGGGCCAGCCCAGTACGATCAGGTCCGAGGCGTTCTCCACGGCCGTCTTGCGCACAGACTCGGCCACGTGGCGGCCCAGCCGGATCATGGTGTGCACCGGCACATCGCGCTCCTTGGCCTGCTGGATGACGGCCTCCAGGTGGGGCCTTCCCTCCTTGAGCAGGACGCGGCCCTCGCCCAGGGTGAGCTGGGGCGGCACCTTGACCACGTGCAGAGCCAGCACCTCGCCTCCCTGGTCCTGGGCCAGGATGGCGCCGATGTTGCCCAGGATGCGCGCCTGCTCCTGGGTGGCCACCGGCACCAGCACCGAATAGTCGCGGCTGACCAGCACCTCCTCCAGGAGAATCTCCTTGGGCTTTTCCATGGCCTCGACCCGGGAAAAGTGTGCGTAATAGGCCAGCAGCCCGACGACGAGCCAGCCGATGGCAAAGTACCAGGCCACCGGGCTGAAACGGAAGAGCTGCAGCGCCAGGATGCCGTTAGAGGCAATAGCCAGCAGGGGGATGACGGGGAACCAGGGGACGCGGAATCCGCGATCCAGATCGGGCATCTTGAGCCGCAGCGTCATCACCGCCAGGTTGACTTGCAGGAAGAGCAGCAAGAACATGATGTCGGCTGCCGCCGCCACGTCCTCGATGGGCAGCGACCAGGCTATCAAGACCATCAGCCCGCCGGAAAAGACGACGGCCCAGTGGGGTGTATGTCGGCGTGAATGCACGCGGGCAAACAGGGCAGGCAGGTTGTGGTCGCGGCCCATGGCGAACGAAACGCGGGACGAGGAGTAGGTCGTCGCATTCAGGGCCGACATGGTCGATACCAGGCCACTGAACAGCAGGACCAGGCCGCCGATGGCCCAGGGAAAGACCTGCTGCGCCACCTCGATGATGGCCACCTCTTTTTTCTCGCCCAGGTATTCGTAGGCCCTCATACCCTCGGGGGCGACCGTGGCGCCGATGGCGGTGACGCTCACCAGGAGATAGATGGTCACGGCGACGGCGATGGCGCCAAAGATGGCCTTGGGGATGTTCCGCTTGGGGTCAATCGCTTCCTCGCCCGACTGGGCAATGATCTCGTAACCCTCGAAGGCGATGAAGGTCAGGCCCATGGCCACAACGATGCTCAACGGGCCGTTGGGCAGGAACCCCGTGGTGAAGCGGGTGTGCCAGGCGTCGGTGCGCAGCATGGCCAGGATGCCAAAGAGGACAAAGAGCCCCAGGATGCCCACCTTGGTCAGGGTGACGATGTTGCCCACGGTCCCGGTCTCTGAGGCGCCGAGATAGTTCAGGATCGTAAAGCCGACGATGATGAGCGTCATAAAGCCCAACGTCAGTTGAGCGACCGAGAACCCCAGAGTGGGCAGCGCGGCCATGGTCCACAGCTCGCTGGCAAAGCGGCCAAAGGCCAAGGCATACAGGCTGCCGGCCGCCACATGGGCGAACCAACTCATCCAGCCGGCCAGAAAGCCCTGCGCGCCGCCAAGGCCCTCTTTGACCCACAAGTAGCCGCCGCCTGCCTCGGGAAAGGCCGAACCCAACTCGGCGTAGGACACGGCCGTGAGTGTCGTCACCAGGCCGTTCAGGAGAAAGACCAGGACCAGGGCCGGGCCAGCCACGCCGGCGGCGATGCCGGTCAGCACAAAAATGCCGGCGCCGATCATGCCGCCGATACCGATCATGGTGATGGTAAATAAGCTCAGGTCCCGGCTGAGGGTGACCTCTTCAGGAACTCGTGCGCCGTTGTTGTTTCTGTTTGCCATGCAATGCCTTTCCGGGGCTGTTTGTGGAGCGGAGCGAACCTTCGGGCTTTTATCACGAGCGCCAGCCAAAGAGATTCCGACCCATTGCACACAAAAAGAGGAGAAAGGGAAATGCTAGACCCTTCCTCCACCCTTGCCCCATGGTCTGTACGTATGCAGTTCAGGATACCACAAAAGACATCAAGGTTGTGTCAAGAAAATGAAGCAGAGCATCAAGGAGATGTCAATGACGCCGCTGGCTGCAGTTGCTAGCCTTGGTCGGACATCTCAACGTGATCGTTTACTCCTTGAACCTCCGCCCTTGCGGTTTTTTTGGCGACCCGGTGCAGGAATGCACCTGCTCCAACGCAAGGGTGACGCGCTACCAGAAGCGGATCTCGGGGGCTCCTCCTCGACCGGATCGACACGCAGAGCGCATCAAAGTTCCCCGCGTCGACTATGAAAAGCTGTCCAGTGACAGGCTGGGGGAGCCATCGGCGGCGATTCGCAAGCGGGTGGAGGCGGCACGGGAGCGGCAGTGGGCGCGGTTCAAGGGGACGAGGCTGCTAGCGGATGCGGACATGGGGCTGGCCGAGGTGCGCGACTTTTGCCGGCTGGACGACGTCCCTGCTTGGGGCAGGGACTGGCAAGAGCCTGCTGAAGGCGGCGACACCTGCACTTGACCGCAGGTGTAGTACCGTTAAGTTATTTGCAAGTTGGTAGGGAAGGTACGCTGTGATCGTGC
>CAYLZO010000281.1:0-6045 GCA_964387775.1 uncultured Anaerolineaceae bacterium | reverse complement strand
TAATAGCCAGTTCGCCAACTCTTATGACTCTCTAATCGCCGCTGTGGTATGATAAGGTGTGGAGGGACAAAAGATGTTAGCAATCGAACGCGACTGGCGGCTGCGCAAGCTGCTCCGGGCGAACCTTGAGCCCTTGGGCTTGGAGGTGCAGGAGGCGGTCAGCGGGCAGCATGGCTTGGAGTTGCTCCGAAGCCACGACCCGGACCTGATCCTTCTGGACCTCGACCTACTGGGCATGGATGCCCATTCGCTGCTGGCTGCTCTAAACGTACGGTTGAAAGACCAACAAGTGCCGATTATCCTTCTCTCGGCCGAGCCACCGGGCCAAAGTCTGCTGAAGGATGAACAGGTGGCGGCTTTTGTCAAAAAGCCCTTTGCGGTCGCAGCACTTTTGCAACAAATCGAGCGAGTCTTGGGCTCCCGTAGCAGTTGAGGGTGCCTCCCAGTTTTGTGCACAAGGCAAATCACCAATCCAAAGAAGGAGATGATTCCATGAAGGAAATGACCAAGGACAATTTGAGCACGGCCTTTGCTGGCGAAAGCCAGGCACACATGAAATACGTAGCGTTCGCGGCCCAGGCGGAAAAAGAGGGCAAGCCCAACATCGCCCGCCTCTTTGAGGCCATTGCCTACGCCGAGCAGGTCCACGCCGTGAACCACTTGAAGGAGTTGGACCGCATCGGTGACACCGTGGCCAACCTTCAGGCGGCCATTGACGGTGAGAATTTTGAGGTGGACGAGATGTACGCGGCCTATCTGACCGTCGCCGAGGAGCAGGGCGAGCGGGGGGCCAAGCGCAGCATGGAGTACGCCATCGAGGCGGAAAAGATCCACGCCGACATGTACGCCGACGCCAAGGTTGCTGCCGAAGCTGGCAAGGACATGGACATCGGCGTGGTCTACATCTGCCCCGTCTGTGGCTTCACCCACATCGGCGAGCCCCCGGATCGATGTCCGGTGTGCAATGCCCCGAAAAAGATGTTCAAGGCTTTTTGATTTCAGACCGCTACGCCTCACGCATCCCTATCGCGCGTGAGGCGTGATACGTGAGGACGTTTATGCAGGTGATTTTCCCGTTTACGGCCATCGTCGGCCAGGAAACGATGAAGACGGCGTTGGTGCTCAACGCCATCAGCCCGCGCATCGGCGGCGTGCTGATCCGCGGCGAGCGGGGCACGGCCAAGTCCACGGCGGCCCGAGCCCTGGCCGCCCTGCTGCCCGAGATCGAGGTCGTCGCCGACTGCCCCTTCAACTGCGATCCGAACCGGCCCGAGAAGCTGTGCGACAATTGCCGCGAGCGCCTGGCCCAGGGCGAGGCGCTGCCCATTGCCCAGCGGCAGACCCGCTTCGTGGACTTGCCCGTCAGCGCCACCGAGGACCGCGTAGTGGGCACCCTCGACATCGAGCACGCCCTCAAGACCGGCCAGAAAAAGTTCGAGCCGGGCGTGCTGGCCGCCGCCAACCGGGGCCTGCTCTACGTGGACGAGGTTAACCTGCTGGACGACCACGTGGTCGATCTCTTGCTCGATTCGGCGGCGATGGGCCGCAACGTGGTCGAGCGGGAGGGCATCTCGTTCAGCCACCCGGCCCGCTTTATCCTGGTGGGCACCATGAACCCCGAGGAGGGCGAGCTGCGCCCCCAGCTCCTCGACCGCTTTGCCCTCTGCGTCGAGATTACGGGCATCACGGCCCACCAGCCCCGCGTCGAGATCCTGGAGCGCACGGTCCAGTTTGAGAGCGACCCCGAGGGCTTTCGCGCCGAGTGGGAGCCCTACGAGGAAAAACTGTCGCACGACATTGCCCGCGCCCGGCGGCTTCTGCCGAGCGTCACCTACCGGGCCCGCCACCTCTACACCATCGCCGAGCTGACGACCAACTTTGAGGTAGACGGCCACCGGGCCGACATCGTCATCCTCAAGGCCGCCATCGCCCACACCGCGCTGCGACTGGCCCGCAACGGCGCCCAGCCCGACGGGACCGACATCACCGACCTGGACATCCTCGCCGGCGCCGAGCTGGCCCTGCCCCATCGCCTGAAGCGACTACCCTTCCAAGAGACCGAGAACCGCCTGGACGAGCTTTCCGGGCGGCTGGAGGAGGCCCGCCGCGAGGCGGAGGAATCCAAAGCCCCCGGCGCCTCGATGGTCGAGCCCTCTGCTGGAAAAAAAAAGATCTGACCGATGACGAGGGACCGCCTCAGCCCGAGACCGTAGACGCGGGCGGGACGGGGGCGCCCATCAAGGGCCACGTCGCCGATCCCCTGGGCGTGGGGGGCGCCGAGCAAGTGAACCTGGTCGTGCCCCTGGGCGAGGTCTTTCGGCCGCGCCGCGTCGAATCGCCCAGGGATCGGCTGACCCGGCGGAGCGCCGGCAAGCGGTCCACCACGCGCACCAGCCGCAAGCGCGGCCGCTACGTCCAGGCCCGCCCGGCCAAGGGCGACCTGAGCGACATCGCCCTCGACGCCACCATCCGCCAGGCCGCCCTCCAGCAGATCGAGCGCGAGACGGAGCCAGGCGAGTTCTCCATCCTGCCCCAGGACGTACAGAAAAAGGTCCGCGTCCGCCGGGCCGCGAACCTCATCCTCTTTGTCGTGGACGCCAGTTGGAGCATGGCCGGCGCCCAGCGCATGGAGGCCACCAAAGGGGCCATCATGTCGCTGCTGGTGGACGCCTATCAGAAGCGAGATCGGGTGGGCCTGGTGGTCTTTCAGAAGGACGAGGCCCGGCTGGTTCTGCCCTTCACCTCCAGCGTCGAGCTGGCCCAGCAAGCCCTGCGCCACCTGCCCGTGGGCGGCCCGACGCCCCTCTCGGCGGGCTTGATGCTGGCCTACCGCGCCTTCCGCCGCGAAATGCGCCTCCAGCCCAAGGCCATGCCCCTCCTGATCCTCCTGACCGACGGCGCGGGCAACGTGGCCCTGACCGACACGCCACCCCAGGAGGAGGCGCAAAAGATCGCGGATCTGATTCGCCGGGCGGGCATTCACTCCGTGGTGGTCAACATGGAGCACGCGGCCTACGACCGGGGCCTGGCCAAACAACTGGCCCAGGCCCTCGACGGGCCGTGCTACTGCCTGGACGAACTGAAGGCGCAGGAGCTCTATCGGACGGTGCGGGAGGAGCTGGACGGGCAATAGCGCGCGAGACATTCCTCACACACAGAGAGGCGCTGCTCACAGGAGCAGCGCCTTTTGAGTTCTTGGGGTTGGCTGGCACCAACTTAACCAACGATTCACGGGACAAACCAACGTTTCTCCAACTTCTCCGGCGGTTGGTAGGTGGGTTTTGTGTTATACTGGAGGCGATCTTTGGCGTTGATGGGGCGGAGCTGAGAGGAGCAGCGTGGGCATAGAAAAGTGGATCCTGGTGGTTGACGACGACGAGCAGATCCTGATCGTCTGGCGTGGCGCCCTCCTCAAGTACGCGGGCGGGTGGCGTCTCGAGACGGCGCGGGACGGCTGTGAGGCCCTGGACCTGGCGATGCAGCGAGCCTTCGACCTGATCGTCACGGACATCCAGATGCCGTGTATGAATGGCTCTGAGCTCACTGAAGCCGTCCGGCAATTGAACCAGGACGTGCCGGTGATCTGGATCACCGGCTTTCCCGGCGACGAACTCGAGGCGCGGGCAGCCCGGCTGGGCGTGTACTGCTGCCTGATCAAGCCGCTGGCCATCGCCGAGATACGCCAGGTGGTGGCCGAGGTGCTGGAAAACAGCCGCGTCGGGGGTCCTGCCCAGGGTCAGGGTCAGGAGGAAACAAACTTGGGGTAGGATCGGTGAGGGCTATTCGTTTGGGCGTCCCTGGATTGCTTCACCGCCAAGACGCCAAGAGCGCGAAGGGGCTTCATTACCCCTTCGCGCTCTTGCGATGGCGGGTAGGAAATCTGCCCTACTTGCTCTATGTGTCCTATGGACAAGCCGCCTGCGAAGCTGTACCATCGTCGAGCCAAGTGTAGCAATATTTGCTCTCCCGCCGCAAATAATCACTGAAATCGTCACCACTGGCGGGACCTACTTTCTTGGCAGTGGCATTTGCTGTGATGGTGCTTGCATTGTTCTCTGCCATGTAAACGTCGATGGCCGTCTGAACGACATCCAACTCAGCCTTCATGGTTTCAGTCTCAGCATTGCTACCCACGCCGGCCAGCGCCAGCGCCGTGACACCAAAGAGTACGGCCAGGATGGCAATGACGACCAACAACTCGATTAGCGTAAAACCTCTTTCGTCCTTCATTGTACCTCCTCGTTTTGTCTTTGAATTTTAGTGTCTCCGTCGAAAATAACCACAAATGGACATTTGTAACTCGACTGTCTCTTGGCCCCGTTGCCCTCCTTTCTCAAATCCAATCCAACGCGAAGCTTACTAGCACAAAAGGCCGGACCCACCAACGATATTGTATCGGTATCCTGACAACCCGTCAATAGCACGGTCGGAGTACTGCTCGCGGGCGAAGGGAGTACTCCTTGGTACCATGTCTCACCTCTCCAGCACCTCCGCGCTCAATGCCTGGTGTGGCGGCCCAGCAGCCGCTTGAGATTCTCCTCGCCGCTGGCGTGGGCCAGCGCCTCGTCCAACGTGATCTCCCCCTGGCGATAGAGGTCCACCAGGGCCTGGTCCAGGGTCTGCATGCCGTGCTCGCGGCCGGTCTGCATCACGTTGACCATCTGCGGCGTCTTGGCCTCGCGGATGAGGTTGCGCACGGCGTCGGTGCCGACCATCACCTCGCAGGCCGCCACCCGGCCGGCCCCGTCGGCGCGGGGGATCAGCCGCTGGGCAATGACCCCGGCCAGGCCCATGGCCAGTTGGGTGCGCACCTGGGCCTGCTGGTCCGAGGGAAAGACGTCGACGACGCGGTCCACGGCCTCGGGGGCGCTGGGCGTGTGCAGCGTGGCAAGCACCAGGTGGCCGGTCTCGGCCGCCGTCAGCGTGGCGGCGATGGTCTCCAGGTCGCGCATCTCGCCGACCATGATCACGTCGGGGTCCTGGCGCAGGGCGTGCTTGAGCGCCGCCGCAAAGGAGTGGGTGTCGGCTCCTACCTGCCGCTGGGTGACCACGCTCCGCCGGTCCTCGAACAGGTACTCGATGGGGTCCTCGATGGTGACGATGCGCCGGGCGTGGGTCCGGTTCACGTGCTCGATCATGGCCGCCAAGGTCGTCGATTTGCCGCTGCTGGTCGGCCCCGTGACGAGCACCAGCCCGCGCGGCAGGGTGGCCAGCCACGCACACGCAGCCGGCAGGCCCAACCCGGCCAGGGTGGGCACGTCGCGGCCGATGGCCCGCAAGGTGAGGTAGAGGCCGCCCCGCTGGCGGGCGACGTTCACCCGAAAGCGGGCCACTCCGGGCAGCTCGTAGGCGAAATCGAGCTCCAGCTCGTAGTCGAAAGCTTCGCGTTGCGCCTCGTCGGCCAGGGTGTGGAGCACGTCCGCCAGGTCCGCTTCGTCGGGCGCGGGCCAATCGGGCAGGGGCAGCAGCCGGCCGTGGACGCGCAGCACCGGCGCCTGCCCGGCCTTCAGGTGCAGGTCCGAGGCGTCCCGCGTTATCATGTCTTGCAGGATTTCTTCGATCCCGATCATGGGCTTCTGTCTATAGTATTTCGTATTCCGTAGTCGCTGATGGCCCCTCACGCGTCACGCATTACGCACCACGGAATACGCAATACGCATCCCCCCTCACCCACCAAAGATCGCCGCCGACAACGCCTGAAACGCCCCCACCATCTCGGCCTCAAAGAGCAGGGTTGCCCCGCCCCCGAGGGCCAGGAAGGGGCCCAGGGGCAGCGCGTCGCCACGGCGGGCGCGCCCCGTCGCCAGCAGGACGCCGCCCACCAGCCCGCCCGTCACGAATCCGCAAAATAGGGCGAAAAAGAGCCCCGGCAGGCCGGTCACCAGGCCGATGAACCCCGCCAGGCGGGCGTCGCCCCAGCCCATCCCGCCCGGCACCAACCCGATGATGAGGGCGATGAGGCCCGCGCCCAGCACGCCGCCCCCCAGCCGGTAGAGGAGCTCCGGCCAGCCGGCCAGCAGCGCGCCGACCAGGCCCAGCCCCAGG
>CAYLZO010000280.1:0-6051 GCA_964387775.1 uncultured Anaerolineaceae bacterium | reverse complement strand
GGTCCACCGAGCCATGGGAGCTGTAGAAGGAGACGATGCCCAGCAGGTGGAGGCGCGTGCCATCGTGCTTGGCCCCCTGCATGGCCCACTGGAAGGCTTCGTTCTCAAAGAACGAGCCGTCTTTCAGCGCCTGATTGATGCGCACCCGGTCGGCGGGCACGACGCGTCCCCCGCCGATGTGCAGGTGTCCGGCCTCCGAGTTGCCCACGGTGCCCTCGGGCATGCCGACGGCCGGGCCGGCGGCCGTCAACTGGGTGCTGGGCCACCCGGCTTGCAGTCGGTCCATCACCGGCGTGTCCGCCTGGGCGATCAGGTCGGCGGGGCTGCCGTCACCAATGCCCCAGCCATCGAGGATGAGGAGGAGCAGCCGCCGCTCCCCGGCCGGCGGCGGCGCGGGCAGGAGACTGCGGCCCGTCATGGCCTCCGGCTGGGGAAGGTCCAGCAGTTGGAGCAGCGTCGGCGCCACGTCGGTCAGGGCGCCGACGCTGCGTAGCTTTGCGCCTTGGCCCAGCAGCGGATCGACGAGGACAAAGGGCACGGGGCTGTCGGTGTGGCCGGTGTCGATCGTGCCGTCGGGATAGTACCAGCGCTCGACGGTGCCGTGATCGGCGGTGACGACGGCAGTCACGCCGGCTGCGCGGGCGGCCTTGACGATGCGCCCGGCCTGGGCGTCCACCGTCTCGACGGCGGTGCGGATGGCGTCGGGGTTTTCGATGTGGCCGATGACGTCCACGTTGCAGAGGTTGACCGTCACCAGGCCGTTGCCGGGGTCGCGCAGCGCCTCGATGGCGACGTCGGCGACGGCCTCGGCGCTCATCTGGGGCGGCATCTCGGCGTGGGTGGCCGGCCTCGGCGAGTCGATCACCTGCCGGGTCTCGCCGGGAAAGGCCTCCAGGGCCTTGCCGTTCAGGAAAAAGCTGACGTGGATGGCCTTTTCCGATTCGACCACCTTGACCTGCTTCAAGCCCGCCTCGCTCGCGACCTCGAACAGGGTGTCTTGCACCCGGCCCTGAGGCGGAAAGGCTACCTCTACGTCCAGGTCGGGATGGTACTCGATCATGGTCACAAAGTGGACCGTCATCGGCGGCCGGTCAAAGTGGGAAAAGTCGCGTTCTACAAAGGCGGCAGTCAGCTCGATCTCGCGCTCGCCCCGGATATCGTAAAAGATGACATAATCTCCACCCTGGATCGAGCCGATGGGCCGGCCCTCGCGGTCCACGCGGACCAGGGGCTCCAGGGTTTCGTCTTCCTGGCCGGCGCGGTATGCGGCGCGGACGGCTTTTGCCATGACGTGTCGTTTCGATTGCATCTGTGAACTCCTCGCTTGTGTCGGGTTTGGCCCTCGGCGCGCTGCGTTCGAGCTGAAGCGCGGGACCGGCGGGCGTTGCGTGCGGCCCATTGTACCTTAGGTTGGCGAATAGCAAAAATCGGAGCGTGTGGCTTGCCCTCAACCTGAAGGATCAATCTGAGCTTGGAACAAGACGCGGGGCCAGGGGCCCATGGTTCGATGCGAGGCTTGACGGATACGCTTCTTTCAAGTACAATGGGCGCATTGCTCCACGCCGTGTGAGCTTCTATCTGGATGTGGAATGGCACTCGCCTCTTGCCGAGGCTCGTGCGGGAGAATCATGACCACCAAGATCCTCGTCATTGATGACAAGCAAGAGATGACTTGGCTGCTAGAGCGCGCTCTCAAAGAGGAGGGCTACGAGGTCGCGATCGCCCACGATGGCGAGGAGGGGCTGCGGCGGGCTCATGCCGGCCATCCCGACCTGATCCTCTTGGACGTGATGATGCCCAAAATGGATGGTTGGGACATGCTCCGTCGCCTCCGGGAGTTCTCGGACGTCCCGGTCATCATGCTGACGGCCATCGGCGATGAGGAAGACAAGGTCCACGGCTTTGACATCGGCGCCGACGACTATGTCACCAAGCCCTTTCTCATGAGCGAACTCAAGGCCAGGGTACGGGCCACACTCCGCCGTGCTTCGCTGCCCCCCACGCAAGATTCTCCTGTGTTGGTCTTTGATGGGGGCCAGTTGACCATCGAACCCTCGTCCCACACCGTAACCGTCCAGGACACCCAGGTGGACCTGACCCCGACCGAGTACAAGCTTCTGCTCTGTTTGGCCTCGAATGCCGGTCGGGTCCTCACGTACGAGCAGATACTGGACAACGTCTGGGGGCCGGGCTACGAACACAGCCTGAACAACGTCAAGCTCTACATCTGGTATCTGCGGCGGAAAATCGAAGCCGATCCCCGGAATCCGGTCTATATCCAGACCCAGCGGGGGGTTGGCTACTTTTTCAGCAAGGCCTACGGGCACTAAGGCTTTCAGCACTTGGCCGTATTAACCAAACTCTAACGAAAATCCAACGGGATTCTGACCTTGGCTTGCTAGTATTGACCTCATGACTACATTCAGGTACACCTGTGTGGAAGCTGGAAGCCTACTCCGAGCGAGCACGGACATGGCCCTTTCGTTGAATGAGGAGGGTCATTGTTTGCTGGGCTTGGCCTTGCAAAGGGCGCAGTGAAAACCATACTGGTCGTGGTAGGCGACCCCCAGTTGCGGGATTGGCTCGTTCGGAGCCTTTCGGGCGCTGACCTGCGAACGATTGCGACGCCCGATGGCCGCGATGTCCTATTTCAGTTCGTCCTCGATCCGCCCGATTTGATGATCCTCGATATCAACTTGCCGGGACAGGATGCCCTGGAGACGCTGCGACGAGTTCGGAAGTTGTCCAATGTGCCCATCGTCGTGCTCTCCGGACATAATGAGAGTGCCAGCATCGAGAGTCTGGCTCATGGCGCCGACTGCTTTATGCCGCGGCCCTTGGGACTCCGGGAATTGGATGCCCGGGTGCACGCCCTGCTCCGGCGGGCAGAGGGCAGGGTCCGGCGCCCTGCTCCCAGCCGGCTCCCTGCCACGTAGAGAATCCCTCTATTCCTCAGCGCGAGTAGACGACTTTGCCGTCAAAGATCGTCCCATCGACGCGGGCGTCCAGGATCTCCATGGCCTCGATCTGAAAGATGTCGTGGGAGAGGATAACGAGGTCGGCCAGCTTGCCGGCCGTGATGGAGCCTTTGACGCCCGCCTCGCCCGAGGCCCGGGCCGCCCCCAAGGTGTAGGCGTGGACCGCTTCTGCTACCGTCAGCCGCTGATCCGGGATCCAGCCTTCGCGGCCGGGGCTGCCGTCGGCACGGCGCCGGGTCACGGCGGCGTGGATGCCGGCCAGCGGGTCCAGCGTCTCGATGGGGCAGTCGGAGCCGAAGGCCAGCGTTGCCCCGCTGTCGAGCACGCTGCGCCAGGCGTAGGCCAGTTCGCAGCGGCGGCCCCAGTGGCGCTCGGCCATCTCCATGTCCGACGTGGCGTGGATGGGTTGCATCGAGGCCACGACGCCCCGCGCGGCCAGGCGGGGGACGTCGGCGGCGTGGAGGAGCTGGACGTGTTCGATTCGGTTGGGTAGGCTGATGCCTTGGGCCTTGGGCCTTGGGCCTTGTGCCTTCTCAATCGCGTCCAGTACGGTGCGGTTGGCGGCGTCGCCGATGGCGTGGATGGCGACCGATAGTCCGGCCTCGTGGGCGCGGCGGACCAGGGCTTCAAGTTCCTCGGCGGGATGGGTCGGAATGCCCAGGTTGTCGGCGGTGCCCTGGTAGGGAGCCAGCATGTGTGCGGTCTGGGGGCCGAGGGCGCCGTCGGCAAAGATCTTGACTCCGCCGATGCGCAGCAATTCGTCGCCAAATCCCGAGCGCAGGCCCAGCTCGGCGGCTGCCTCCAGATCCTCGCCGGGGACGTGCACCAGCGCCCGCAGGCCCAGCTCCCCCCGGTTGCGCAGCACCTGGAGGGCGGCCAGCACCTTGGGATGGCCCGGATCGTGAAAGCCGGTCAGGCCCAGCGACTGGGCCTCGACGCTGCCCTGGCGCAGGGCCTCGACGAAAGTGTCCACACCGGGCTCGGGGATGGCGCGCTGTACCAGTTCTTCGGCCGTCTCCAGCAAGATGCCCGTGGGCTGTCCCCCTTTGTCGCGGATGATCTCGCCCCCGGGCGGGTCTTGGATCTCGGCTGTGACGCCGGCCAGCGCCAGCGCCCGGCTGTTGACCCACAGGGTGTGGTGGCTCTTGTCGGCCAGGGCGACGGGATGCTCGGGGGCCACGGCGTCCAGGTCGGCCGCCGTGGGAAAGCCCGCCTCGCGCCAAACGTTCTTGTTCCAGCCCCTGCCCCGGACCCACGTGCCGGGTGGCTTCTGGCTCACGGCCTCGGCGACGCGGGCCAGGGCCTCGGCTTTGGTTGGCACGTTGTCCAGGTCCACCTGGTTCTGAAAGACGGCCAGGCTGTGCCAGCCAAAGTGGACGTGGGCGTCGATCAGGCCGGGGATGACGGCCCGACCGCCCAGGTCCACGGCCTGGCCGCCGGGGGGCAGCAGGGGCCGCAGTTCGTCGTCGCGGCCTACGGCCACGATGCGGTTCCCGGCGACGGCGATGGCCTGGGCTTGAGGTCGATCCGGGTCCATGGTGTAAACTTGACCATTGAAGAGTAACAAATCTGCTCGCATTCCAGTCCTCCTTGAGTAGGTGGAACGATCTCTGCGTGCTATAAGTGTGCGGCCAGCTCCCCCCGCTGAAAGTTCCGCGCGCCGAACCAGAGCAGCACGGCGTCCAGGGTCCAGACGACGAGGCCCAGCAGCACCACCAGCCAGGTGCTGAAATAGATCACGCCCGTCGCCTGGCCGATGACCAGCAGGATGACGGGCAGGACGACCATGGCCCCCAACTGGTAGGCGTCCTGGAAGCTCTGGGCGCGGGCCGAGACGAGCACGGTCACGCCCAGCCCTAGCCCGGCGACGGCCGGCGCCACCCATACTGCCAACACGAGCCACATCCCGTTGGGAAAGAACACGCGGCCCATGGCCGGCCAGGCGGCCACGTTGGCGACGGTCCCGTAGAGGACAAAACCTACCCAGCCGATGGCTACCGCCGGCAGCCAGGCGGCCAGCATCTTGCCCAGCAGCAGCTCGGCGTCGGTGGTGGGCGTGTGGAGCAGCGCTTCCAGCGTCTTGCGCTCCTTCTCGCCGGCAAAGCTGTCGGCGGCGATGACGCTGGAGACCATCAGCGGCAGGATGAGGTACATCGGCGCCAGGAAATAGACCAATAGCAAGACGATGAGGGTCTGCGCTTCGTCGTAGCCTGCCAGCGTGGCTTGCAGGCCGGCGGGCATATTCGCTAGAAAAGGCTCGAACTCCCGGAAGGCATCACTCAGGTCGGCCTCAAAGAGGGGGACCAGCGCCGCCAGGGCGGGCAGAATGCCCAGGATGAGCAGCGGCACGACGATGATGGGGATGATCACGCCCTTGTTCTGGACGACGACTTTCAGGTCCTTGCGGACGATGGCTCGGATCGCACGCCAGTTCATGTGGCCTCTCCCTTGGGCAAAATGCCATTTTGCCCTACGTCGTGCAGGGCAAAGTAGACGTCTTCCAGCGTCGGCTCCTGGGGCGCGACGCGATAGACGCGCACGCCGGCGGCCACCAGTGCCGCCACCAGGTCCGGGATGGACTCGCGGTCGGTGCCGGTGAGAGTGAGCGTGTTGGGCGGCTGCGAATCAGGTAGCCGGGAATCGGGGGGGAGGGTGGTCTGGATGATCTTGCGGGCTCTGGTCAGGTCTTCCGGCGCAACTTCGAGTTCAAGGCGCTGGCTGTGGCCCAACTGACGGGCCAGTTCGTGGGGCGTGCCCAGGACCACCAGCTTGCCCTGCTCCAGCACCGCCACGCGATCGCACAGGTCCTGGGCCTCGACCAAGTTATGGGTGCAGAGCAGGACGGTGTGCCGTTCCTCGCGGCTGAGACGCGTGATCAGCCCGTGGACGCGGCGGGCGGCGACCGGGTCCAGGCTGGCGGTGGGCTCGTCCAGGAAGAGCAGCTCCGGCTGGTGCACCAGGGCGCGGGCCAGGGCCAGGCGCTGCTTCATGCCTGTGCTGTAGCCACCCGCCTTTTCGTCGGCACGGCCGGCCAACTCGAAGGTCTCCAGCAGGAATTCGACGCGGCTGGCCA
>CAYLZO010000279.1:0-6052 GCA_964387775.1 uncultured Anaerolineaceae bacterium | reverse complement strand
ACACGAGGGCGTAAATCCCTCAGCAGTTTGTCATTCTGAGGAGCGCCAGCGACGCCTGTCCTGGCGGTCAGGCCAGGGAAGAATCTCTCTTGTGTAGAGCAAGCGGTTTCACGCAGCATAACTGAGATTCTTCGCTTCGCTCAGAATGACAGGATCTGGTGAGAGACTTCCGCCGGGCTGTACTAGGAACGGCTCAGACGCGCACCAGGGCGTAAAAGACGGGCATGAAAACCAGCCGCTCGCCGGCCTCTATGGCGGCCAGGTCGGCGGCTTTGACCCGCGCCAACTCATCCGCTGCTATCAGGCCCGCCAGGGACCGCTCCCAGAGCGCCCACTCGGCCTCGAATTCGGCGCGGAGGGTGGCAAGGTCCCATAGGCCGGGCATGACGCCTACGTCCGCCCGGCGCGCGCCGGGCAGGGCGAGCAGCGCCCGCACTTGGCGTCCCAGGCCCGGATCGGCCCCTTCTCGGCGCAGCGCGTCGATCTGCCACTCGCGCAGCGGCAGGTCGGGATGGTCCAGGCGCCCGCCATAATCGGGCTCGGCGCAGACCAGCACTGCGCCCCCCGGCTGCGTCACGCGCACCATCTCGGCCGCGGCCTGGGCCGGATCGCGGCACCACATCAACAAAAAGTGGCAGGCGGTCACGTCAAACTCTCCGTTGGGAAAGGGCAGGTCGTGGGCGTCGCCGGTGCGGTACTCGGCTTGCCCGCCGCGCGCCCGGGCAAAAGCCACCATCTCCGGGTCGATGTCCACACCAACGACCTGGCCCCGCGTCCGCGCCGCCAGCTCCTCGGTCACGACGCCGGTGCCGCTCCCGACGTCGAGCGCGCGCTCGGCTTGGAGCAGGTTGGCCCGCCGGTAGAGGTGCGCCCGCGTGGCCCGCGTCCAGCCGGCCTGGCGGGCGTACTGGGCGTCCCATTCTTTGGGTGTCAGGTTGGTCGTCATGCGTGCTCCGTCCCTCGACATGGCGGCCCTGAGGCCGCACATCGGGATACATCCTGAGCTTGTCGAAGGATACATCCTGAGCCTGTCGAAGGATGCGTGATGCGCCGCTCATTATAGCCGCTAGCCCTTGCCCTGTCAACCAACCGCTCCTCCGCTTCTTTCCGCCGCCTTGACAAAACGACCCACCGCAGCTATGCTACGCTCGGAGGTGACCATGGGCCAACGCATACACGATCAGAAGCTGCTCCGGGAAAAAGCCTACGCCGACGATTCGCGCCTCGACGTGCGGCGCCGCACCCACGAACTCTACACGCTCGTCCCCCACGATTTTGGCCGGTGGACGCTGGAGCGGCTGCCGTGGCGCGGCGGCGAGCGGGTGCTGGACGTGGGCTGTGGCCCCGGCGACCTGCTGGCGGCGATGGTCAACCAGGGGGACGGCTGGGGCGCCCTGGTCGGCTGTGACCTCTCGGCAGGCATGATCGCCGAGGCCCGCGTCCGGTCGGCCGGCCTGGCGGTCCGCTGGTTCGTCGCCGACGCCCAAGACCTGCCCCTGCCCGACGCCAATTTCGACGTGGTGATGGCCCGCCACATGCTCTACCACGTGCCCGACATCGACCGGGCCGTGGCCGAGGCCGCCCGCGTCCTGCGCCCTGGTGGTCACTTTTTGGTCACGACAAACGCTGCCCACACCATGCCCGAGTACGTGGCCCTGCGCCAGCAACTGGCCGCCCGCTTCCCGGCCGTCGCCGAGCCGGACCTGTCCACCGGGCGCTTTGCCCTCGAAAACGGCGCAACCTTCCTCCAGCCTTACTTTGACCAGGTAAAGACCCACACCCTGCCCGGCACGCTCCGCTTTCCCGCTGCCCAGCCCTTCGTCGACTATGTGGCCAGCGCCCGCGCCCTCATCATGCGCCCCGGCCACACCGAGGCCGAGTGGTCGGCCGTCCTCGACCTCGTCCGCGCCGAGACCGAGGCCGCCATTGCCCGGCAGGGCCATTTCGACGTGACCAAACTCACCGGCGCCATCACGGGGGTCAAGGGGGCCTGAACGGTGGCGCAATGGATCGCCCGGCGCCGTGAGGTTCTGCTCCTGGCCTTCGTCCTGGCGGCCGGGGCGGCGTTGCGCCTCTATGGGCTGAACTGGGACGGCGGCCACTGGCTTCACCCCGACGAGCGCCAACTCTATTTCGTCGCCCTGGACCTGGGCTGGCCCGACTCGCTGGCCCAGGCCCTCGGCCCCGAGAGCCCGCTCAACCCCGGCTTTTTCGCCTACGGCTCGCTGCCCATCTACCTTCTGCGCTCCGTCGCCGGGCTGCTGGCACCCCTCTCGCCCATCCTCGCCGACCCCGATAACCTGCACCTCGTTGGCCGGCCGCTGGCGGTGTTGTTCGATCTGGGCACGGTCTATCTGACCTATCGATGGGTGCGGGTGTCGGGTATTGGGTACCGGGTATCGGCTATCGGGTACCGGGGAGCAGAGGGGCACCGGGGCGGGGCCTTGGTGGCAGCGGCGCTGGTGGCCTTTGCCGTGCTCCACGTCCAGCTCGCTCACTTTTACACCGCCGACACCCTTCTGACCTTCTTTGTCCTGCTCGCCCTGAACCTGGCCGCCGACGTGGCCCGGGGCGCCGGCCGCCGCCGCCTGGTCGCCCTCGGCGTGGCCGTCGGCCTGGCCCTGGCGACCAAGGTCAGCGCCGCCCCGCTCCTCCTCCTCATTCCTGTAGCCCTCAGCCTTCAGCGGTCAGCTATCAGCACACACCGCGCACCAAGTACCACGCATCATGTATCACGCATCACGCATCACGCATCACGGCTCGCCCTTCCCCTGGCGGCAACCGGGGTCACCTTCTTCCTCACCCAACCCTACGCCCTCATCGACGCCCCGACCTTCCTGGCCGACACCCTGCGCGAGTCACAGATCGCCTGGGGCGCCCTCGACGTGCCCTACACCCGCCAGTACGCCGGGACGCTGCCCTACGTCTATCCCATCTGGCAGACGGCCTTCTGGGGCCTGGGCCTGCCCCTGGGCCTGGCCGCCTGGGCCGGACTTGCCGTCGCCCTGGTTCGCTGGCTGCGGCGCGGCCCCTGGACCGACACCCTGCTCCTGGCCTGGGCCGGCGTCTATTTTGCCATCACCGGCCTGTTCCACGCCCAGTATCTGCGCTACATGCTGCCGCTCGTTCCGATTTTGTGCATTTGGGCTGTCAGCCGTCAGCGGGCAGCCGCCAGCCATCAGCGGGCAGCCATCAGCCGTCAGCCGTCAGCCGCCAGCCATCAGCGGTCGTGGGGCATTCGCCATTCATCATTCGCCATTGGTCATTGGTCATTGGTCATTGTCTCATTGGCTTATTCCGCGTTGTTCGCCCGCATCTACGCCGAGCCCCACCCCTGGATCGCCGCTTCGGCCTGGATTTACGAGCGTGTGCCCGCCGGCAGCACGTTGGCCGTCGAGGACTGGGACACGCCGCTGCCCCTTCCGCTGGAGGTGGCTGGCCGGCCCCGGCGCATCGAAGCGTACGACCTGCGACTATTGACCCTCTACGACGAGTCCGACGGTCCGGCCAAGTGGCAGGCGCTGGCGAGGGACCTGGCCGCTGCCGAGTACGTCGTCATTGCCAGCCGCCGCGTCTATGGCTCCATCCCCCGCCTGCCCGATCGGTATCCCCTGGCGACCAACTACTACGAGCAGCTCTTCAGCGGGGAGCTGGGCTATGAGTTGACTCAAACCTTTAGCCGAGGGCCGGCCTGGTTCAACCCTCGCCTCCCACCGCTGCCCAACGCAACGCCCGGTTGGCTCCGACCCGACGAGAGTTTTGTCGTCTACGATCATCCCCGGACGCTTATCTTTCGCAACGTCGAAGGCCTGTCTGCGGCCGAAATCTTCCAACGGGTGAACGCCCCATAAAGGCGCGGTTGCCGTTTTTCGTCCCGCGAAGGCTTGACATTCCACCTCAAGTGGCATACAATGACGGCGTCGATAGAATCGACGTTGACTTTTTGGAGCGCCGGTGGTCCTGAACCCGGGCGCTCGAATTCCCAACGAGGGGGTTCCACAAATGGGCAAGACCTTTGCCGAAAAGATTCTGGCCCTCAAGGCCGGTGTAGACCAGGTGGCGCCGGGCCAGATCGTCACCGTGCAGCCCGACAAGCTCCTCACCCACGACAATACCTCGGCCATCGCCAAGACCTTCCGCAAGATCGGCGTCGACCGCGTCGCCAACCCCGACATGAACGTGATCATCCTCGATCACGTCGTCCCCGCCGCCAACGAGACCTACGCCCAGAGCCACAAGGAAACCCGCGAGTTCGTCCGCAAGCAGGGCATCTCGGCCTTTTACGACGTGGGCGAGGGCATCTGTCACCAGGTGCTGCCCGAGCACGGCCACGCCCTGCCGGGCACCCTCATCGTCGGTAGCGACTCGCACACGCCGAGCCACGGCGCGCTGGGCGCCTTTGCCGCCGGCATCGGCCGCACCGAGGCGGCGGCGGTCATGGCTACCGGCGAGATCTGGCTGCGCGTGCCCGAGACCCTGCGCGTCGTCGTCGAAGGCAAGATGCCGGAGCAGGTTTCGGCCAAGGATCTGGTGCTGCACGTCATCGGCGACATCGGCGCCGACGGGGCCGATTACAAGTCGGTCGAGTTCGCCGGGCCGGCGGTGACGGCCATGAGCGTGGCCGGGCGCCAGGTGCTGTGCAACATGGCCGCCGAGATGGGGGCCAAAAATGGCTACGTCGCCCCCGACGCCACGACGCGGGCCTGGCTGGCGGGCCGCACCAACCAGGCCTACCGCGAGGTCCATCCCGATCCCGACGCGACCTATGCCCAGGTGCTCCACTACGACGTGGGGGACCTGGCGCCCCAGGTGGCCAAGCCCCACCGCGTCGACAACGTGGTGCCCGTGACCGACCTGACCGGCCTGCCCATCGACCAGGCCCTCGTCGGCACCTGCACCAACGGCCGGCTGGAGGATCTCCAGGTCGCCGCCGACGTCCTGCGCGGCCGGCGCATCGCGCCCTGGGTGCGGCTGCTGGTCCTGCCCGCCTCGCGCCAGATCCTGCTGGAGGCCATCGACCGGGGCATCGTCACCGACCTGGTGGCCGCCGGGGCGACGCTGCTCAACCCCGGCTGTGGCCCCTGCCTGGGCGCCCACGAGGGCTGCATGGCCCCCGGCGAGCGGACGATTTCGACCGCCAACCGCAACTTCAAAGGGCGGATGGGCAGCCGCGAGGCCGAGATCTATCTCGCCAGCCCGGCGACCGTGGCTGCCTCGGCGTTGAAGGGCGAGGTCGCCGATCCGCGAGCGCTCTAGGGGTGTCGGTTTTGATGTAGGACGGCTTGACAGTTACGTGAAGAGGAGTGAGAAGATGAAGCTGAATCGTTCCCGGTCCCATCTCTGGCGGCCGGCTCCGCTGGTTGCCTTCTTGGTGGTCCTGGTCCTCGGCCTGCTGCTCGCCGGTTGTGGCGGCCAGACATCCACGCCCCAGGTCATGGTCGTCACGGCCACGTATACGACGCAGCCCCAGGTCGTGATCGTCACCGCGAC
The DNA here is from genome assembly GCA_964387775.1 of uncultured Anaerolineaceae bacterium. Lineage (GTDB taxonomy): Bacteria > Chloroflexota > Anaerolineae > JAAYZQ01 > JAAYZQ01 > CAYLZO01. Next base: position 562 of record CAYLZO010000279.1, on the reverse strand, counting down.
CTTCACGCCTGGCCCCGAGGGCGCCGCCACCGACACGGCGGCCCCCCCCGAGCCAACGGACACCGAGGCCCCACCCGAGGCGACGGCCATGCCAGTGCCCACAGAGTCCGAGGGCGATGGTGAAATGGCCCAGCCCGCGCAGCCTTCTGAGCCGACGGCTACGCTCCGGCCCACCGAGCCGCCCGCGCCGACGGCCACGGACACTCAGCCCCCGCCGCCCACAGACACCCCCCAGCCCGAACCTACCGACGCGCCGACCCCCAAGCCGACGGCCAAGCCCCAGACCTCGCTCAAGTCCTACGGGGTCATTTACAGCAATTTTGACGGCGGCGACCAGACCGACGAGAACAAGTACAGCGTCTGGATCATGCGCGGGGACGGCAGCCAGGCGTCTGAGGTCCTGCGACCGGCCTTTGAACCGGCCTTTTCGTCCAAAGGCAACCTTGTTGCCTACTATCGGCCCTTCAATGGCATCTGGATCGCCGACTTGAACAAAGAGACCCTCTCGCACGTCGTCGCCAGCGACTATGCCGAGTTTGCCTCCTTCTCGCCCGATGGCAGC
>CAYLZO010000278.1:0-6086 GCA_964387775.1 uncultured Anaerolineaceae bacterium | reverse complement strand
GTTTTCGGTGATCATTTTTCGACCAAGTGGCCCTCTTTTAGATTATCATAAACAGCGCAGAGCTTGGGCTTCTTGGACATGGGACGCCGTTTGTGATACACTCATGGTGGACACACCTCCGGTTGCTTTGGTTATAGCAAACCTATTGTGCCGGAGATGTGTCCATTCTCCAAGTTTTCAGTTGGCGCAGGTCACTGCCCGCGCTTGGCTAGGTTTTTTATGCAGAACTCTCGGATTCTAATGCCCCGCCACCCTTTGTTTGACAAAGGTCATGCCCGGTGATACAATCCTTCTGACCTTGGGTCCCAGCAGCGCTAAATGGAGGACATACCTTGACAACCCACGACTTGCAACGCGAACTCGACGTCGCAATACACCTGGCTCACCAGGCCGGGCGGGCCATCATGGATCGCTACCAGACCGGGCTGGACGTGGAGCTCAAAGCCGGCGACGAGCCGGTCACCGCCGCGGACCACGTAGCTGATGCCCTCATCCGCGAGGGCTTGCGTGCGGCCTTTCCCGGCGACGGCCTGCTCACCGAAGAATCGGAGGACGATCTGTCGCGCCTGGAAAGGTCACGCGTCTGGATCGTGGACCCTTTGGACGGCACGACGGAATTTATCAACGAGACGGGTGATTTTGTGGTGCAAATCGCGCTCACGGTGAAGGGTGAGCCGGTTCTGGGCGTGGTCTATCACCCGGTCGAGGGCCAACGCTTTCAGGCCGTGCGGGGCCAGGGGACCTTCCGGGTCTGGAACAGCCGCTCCGAGCGCCTGCACGTCTCGACTACGGTCGATCCGGCCCAGATGTGCCTGGTCGCCAGTCGTTCGCACTATTCTGACTTTATCGAAAGGGCCCGAGAGGTGCTGGGTGTAGAAGCCGTGCACCGCACCGGCAGTGTGGGCCTCAAGGCCGGGCAGGTGGCAAGCGGCGCCTGTGACCTCTACCTTTCCACAAGCGTGACCAAAGAGTGGGACATCTGCGCGCCACACATCGTGCTCGCCGAGGCCGGCGGCGTGCTGACCGATCTGTGCGGCGAGCCCTTGACCTACAACAAGGCCGAAATCACCGGCTGCCGGGGCCTCGTCGGCAGCAACGGCCGGGCCCACGCCCAGGTCGTCGAGGCGATCGCACCCCTCCTGGAGTAGGCTGGCTGGCGGATGGCGATGCGACCTGCGTTCTGGCTGCGGACCCTTGTTGGAATTGTGCTGGCTGGCCTGCTGGCCAGTTGTAGCTTCCCCCCGTGGGACTCCGGCCCAACGCCGACTGATCCGGCCAACGTGCCCGGCCTGGCAGAGTTGGGCGCCCTGCCTGAATACCGCCTCACCCTCGATCTCGATCCTGCGGCCCGGCGGATGGCCGGTCGCCAGCAGGTCATCGTGCCCAACGCCACGGACACGACCCTGGACGATGTCGTCTTTCGACTCTACCCCAACCTGCCCCAATATCGGGGGCAGATGCACATCGGCCCGGTGTGGGTGGATGGCGAGCGGACGACTACCGCTCTCCGGGCCCAAGATACGTCCCTCGTCGTCCCGTTGGCCCGCTCCCTGGAACCCGAAGAAAGCGTCACCATCAGCATGACCTTCGACGTGGATGTGCCCCAGCGGCCCGGCGGCTACGTGCTTTTCGGCTACAGCCAGGGCATCTGGAGCCTGCCCGACGCCTATCCCCTGCTGGCCGTGCACGACGGAGAGAGGTGGCTGGAAGACGTGGCACCCGCCCACGGCGACGCCGTCTTTGCCGAGGTGGCCCGCTACGACGTGACACTGACACTCCCGCCCACGCTGACCCTGGTCGCCACCGGCGCCGTCCTGTCAGAGACGCAGACGGCAGCCGGCCGCCGCACCTATCACCTGGCCGGCGCCCCGCTGCGCGAGTTCGCCTGGCTGGCCAGTGCCGACTATCAGGTGGCCGAGACGGTCGCCCAGGGCACGACGGTCCACTCCTTCTACCTGCCCGGCGACGAAGCGGCCGGGCAGGCCGTCCTGAACATCGCGGCCGCTTCGCTACGCGCCTACACCGAGGCATTTGGCCCCTATCCTTTCTCCGAGATGGCCATCGTCGAAGCCCCGCTCAGCTTCTACGGCATGGAATATCCGGGCTTGAACCTCATCGGCCTGGACCTCTACCGCGACCTCCGCATCCAGTTGGAGGATCGGGTGGTGCACGAGATCGCCCACCAGTGGTGGTACGCCCAGGTGGGCAACGACCAGGTGAATACCCCCTGGCTGGACGAGGGGTTGGCCGAATCCTCGATGGCGACCTACTACCGCGAGGTGTACGGCGAGGCCCAGGCCAACACCCTCATCAACCAGCGCTGGCTCGTGCCCTACCAGACGGCGGTGGAGAACGATTTTGACGCCGTCGTCAACCAGCCGGCGGCCGCCTTTGGCCAGGAATACGAGCTCATCGTCTACGCCAAGGCGGCTCTCTTTTTCAACGCCCTCTACCAGGAACTCGGCCAAGAAACCTACCACGCCATTCTCAACGAGTACCTGGCCCGCTATCGCTGGCGCATCGCCACGCCCGAGGATTTCCTACGCGTCGCCGAATCGGTATCGGGCCAGGAGCTTGACGCGCTCTACAATCGCTGGATTCTGAGCAGACGCTAGTCCGTGAACCAAATCTGGACATTGACAGGGACCCGGCGGTATGGTATTCTTAAAGGGCCCAGGACCGACCGAGTCGATGAACGTTTGGCAGAAGAAAGGCGTTAGTCAAGATGGAACGGCTGGTCAAGAAGGATCATACACGTACCGACACCAAAGACTTGATCCGCCGCTGCCAGCGGGGCGATCAGATGGCGCTGGGGGCGCTGATCCGGCGCTATCAGAATTACGTCTACCGGCTGTGTTTCATGGTCATGCGTAACGAGCAAGACGCCGAGGACATGACCCAGGAGACCTTCATCCGGGCGGCGCGGGCCCTGCCCCGGTTCGAGATCCGAGAAGGGGCCAGTTTCGAGGCCTGGCTCTATCGCATCGCCGTCAACCGCTGCCGCTCGCGCATGCGGCGCAAGTGGTACCAGGTGCTGCCCTGGCCCGATCCGGCACCGCCGCTCGAAATGGAGCCGGAGAAGCAGCCGGACCGGCAACTGATGCGCGATCAGCGGCGCGACGAGATCATGGACGTGATTGACACCCTCGGGGAAAAACACCGCTTGGTCGTGATCCTGAGGTACTATGCCGGGCTGTCGAACGAGGAGATTGCCCAGGCCCTCGGCATCCCATCGGGCACCGTGCGGTCGCGGCTGTACACCGCCCGCCAGCGGCTCAAGGATAGACTTTTGCGCAAGGAGGAATCAGAGGATTCAGGAGTTATGTCGAGGAAAAAGGCGCGATGAGGTGTGAAGTGGCTTGTCATCTATTCGATGACTATCTGGACAATCAGCTGAGCCGCTACGACGCTCAGCGCCTGGAGCAGCACTTGGACAATTGCCAGCGCTGTGCCCAGGAATTGCGCGTGCTGCCCAGCGTCGAGCAGGCCATCGAGCGGGCGCTGACCGGGTCGGCGCGCCAGCAAAAGCTCTCGGCAGAAGCCAGCCTGCGCACCGTCCGGGCCGCTCGATCCAGTCTGCGGCGAGGGATCTGGGCGCGCCGGGCTTCCCTCTCTTTGCGGATGGTGGCGGCCGTGACAGCCCTGGCCTTGACCGTCGTGGGCCTGCTCTACCTGGCCGACACTATCCCCGACCCGACACAGCTTCGTCCCATTAGCTTGGCGCCGATGAAGCAGTTGATATTCGAGGGCGAACAGCCGTCGGTCCCGTCATCGCAGGGGGCTACCCTGCCTATCTCTTACCAGCCGGACGCCAAGAAACCCGGCCTCTCCCTGAGCCCGCACGACGTCCGCTTCGATCCCTGGAAAGTGCGTCCCGGCGAGACCTTTACCCTCACCCTTTTTCTGCACAGCGACCTGCCCCAGCCATTGGAGGCAGCCCGCTTTGACCTGGACGTCAGCGGGCCGACGGGCTATTACCGCTTCGAGATGACGGTCAAGGGCCCGCTGCCCGCCCAGGGGGTGTCGGTCCTCCAGGTCCCATTTGACCGCCTGGCGGCGTCGAGCCAGGAGAAGTACTTGCTCACGCCGGACGAGATCTTGAGCGTCCCGGGCGTCTATGTGATGCGCGTGCTGCTCTACAGCCCTGTCGTCTCCACGCAGTGAGTCAGTCCGACCGCAATAGCTTTGCTCCCCCTGCAACAGGGAGACCTTTTCCACAATGAGACGCCGTCTCCTGACTCTTTGGGCTTTCCCTTGGTTCCTTGGCTCAAAGGGGCCCCGCCGTCCCGGCATCCCGGGGACAGTCCCCGTTTCTGATGCCTCCCGGCCATTTCTGACGATGCGGACTGTGGTCCGCTCCGAGCACCCCCAGATTTCCCAGGCATTCCGTCTCTTGTCTCTCCTTCTGCTTGGATGCCTCACCTTGGGACTCGGCGCCTGTGCAGGGCCGGAACCTGCGGATGGCACCCTGACGCCGGAAGCGGGCCAGGCCACGAGCGTGCTTCGACTCACAGGCACGCCAGACGCGGAGGCCACGACGGCAGCAGCGCCCACATTCGACCTGGTCCTGGTTGAGGAAGAGATAGACGTGGTGCCCCTACCCGTGCGCGCCGGAATCCCTTTCAGCGTCACGGTCCCTATCCACAATGAGAGCCGCCTCCGGGCGGTGGACGTGCCGCTGATGCTCTACGTCTCGGCGGTTCAGGAGCGCATCGGCTACACGCCCTACCTGGAGATCTTGACGGTGACGGTACCGGCGAGCGAGACCGTACCGGTGGAGCTTTGGGTGGATTGGAACTTTGCCGGCGGCGAGCACCAGATCTGGCTACAGGCCAATCGCCTGCCCGAAGCCTGGCAAACGCGCATCCCCCTCCAGCCCGAAGCCGACATCACAAACAATGCCGTGTTGCTCAATCTCATGATAGACCCCTTTGACGCCTATCTCAGCGACCTCTGCCCCGGCCGCGTAGACGTCCAGGTCGGTCCCGCCGACGTGTTGCCCGAGCCGGACCGCCAGCGCGTCCTGGTCCGCGTGCACAACGTGGGCAACCGGGCTGTCTACAACCTACCCGTCGTCGTCACCGGCCAGGGACTGACCGGCATCCGCTACACGCCCTCCATCCCGCCTTGCGGCGGCACCGCCGAGGTCTACGTCGAGGTGGACCGCCCCATCAAAGAGGGCGAGACCCTGTCCGTCCAGGTCAACCCCGCCGAGTGGCCCGACAACCTGGCGGAGGACGAGTTCGACAACAACGCGGTGACGGTGGCCGCCGGACTGAGGCCGGGCGTGGAGATACCCGTGGGCGGCAGCCTCGACGACTATGATTTCTCCATCACCCCGGCCGACATCGAGATCCCGGAGCTGTGGATCGCCCAGATCACGGTCCACAACCTGGGCACGCGGGACGCGGCCATGGTGCCCATCCGCATTGAGAACGAGGCCGGCCGCAAGTTCACTGACGCCATCCCCCTGGTGCGCGGCGAGGGGCTGGGCGTGGCCGCCATCCGCATCGGCTACCTCTGGACCCGGGGCGGAAAGCTCACGTTCACGGTCAACCCCCAGGACGCCGACGACGCCTATCCCGAGCGCAATCGGGAGAACAACGTGGCGACCTTTACCTTGCCATAACCACGCCTTTTTCTCCGAGATTGACAGCCCGGCCGGGCTATGTTATGATGCAGGCGAGTGGGAAGGGGAGGTGATCGATGTCTGAAGCAGTGCCGGAAGCGACGCGCGTGGCGCCCCGCAGGACGAAACGCCAGGAACCATCGGCGCCGGCCAAAGAGGTGTGGACGGCCGACGATCTGCTCGCGATGCCCGACGACGGACAACGCTACGAACTGGTGAAAGGAGACCTGATCGTGATGGCACCTGCCGGCGCACGACACGGAAAACTCGCGGCTCGACTGATCGTCTGGCTGGGCGCTCACGTTGAGGAGAATGAGCTGGGCGAACTATACACGGCTGAACCGGGTTTTGAGCTGAAATCCGATCCGGACACCGTGCGAGCCCCGGACGTAGCCTTTGTCAGCCGCGAGCGCATCCCGCCGGAGGGCGAGCCGGAGGGGTATTGGGGCATCGCCCC
>CAYLZO010000277.1:0-6133 GCA_964387775.1 uncultured Anaerolineaceae bacterium | reverse complement strand
ACCATACCTGAAGAGCAGAACCAAACGAAAAAGGGCCGGCCAAGAGGGGACTAGGGTTCCCCCTCCAGGCCCGGATTGTGGTATAATGGGCGTGCAAGCGCTTCTGTCCAAGGAGAGGATGGCAGGTGACGGCACTACTGGACCGAATCCGGCGCACAATCGAACAGAACGAACTGCTTTCCCCTGGCGAGACGGTCGTCGTCGGCGTCTCGGGCGGGCCGGATTCGCTGTGCCTGCTCCACGTCCTCTGCCGCCTGCGCGCCGAGTACGGTCTCTCGCTCCACGTCGCCCACCTGCATCACGGCCAGCGCGGCGCCGACGCCGACGCCGACGCCGAGTTCGTCCGCGCCCTGGCCGCCGACTGGGGCCTGCCCGCCACCGTCGAGCGGATCGACGTGCCGGCCCTGGCCGACGAGCAGGGCCTGGCCTTCGAAGAAGCCGCCCGCCGCGCCCGTTACGCCTTCCTCGGCCGCGTCGCCGCCGGGGTCGAGGCGACCACCATCGCCGTGGGCCACAACGCCGACGACCAGGCCGAGACGGTCCTCATGCACGTCATCCGGGGCTCGGGCCTGGCCGGCCTGCGCGGCATGCGGCCCAAGACCCCCCTCACCGACTACCGCCTTTTGGACCATCCCGATTCACAGCTCCTTTATGAGATATCCCCGGAGAGAGACGATCCCCCGATTCCCGATTCCCGATTCCCTGATTCCCCGACTCCCAACCTCATCCGCCCCCTCCTCAACATCCCCCGCGCCGACATCGAAGCCTACTGCGCCACCCACGATCTCCACCCCCGCTTCGACCGCTCCAACCTGGACACCACCTACTTTCGTAACTGGCTGCGCCACGAGGTCATCCCTCTCCTGGAGGCGCACAACCCGGGCGTGAAAGACGTCCTGCGCCGCACGGCCCAGGTCGTGGCCGCTGACTATGCCCTGCTCCGCTCGCTGCTGGAAGAGGCGTGGGCCAACGTGGTCCGGGAAGAGGGGGCGCGGATCGCCTTCGACCTGGCGGCCTGGCGCGCCCTGCCGACCAGCCTCCAGCGCTCCACGCTGCGCGAGGCCATCCACCGCCTGCGGCGCTCGCTGCGGGACATCAATTTCGTCCACGTCGAGGATGCCCGGCTCGTGGCCCTGGAAGGCACCACCGGCGACCGGGCCACGCTGCCCCAGGGCCTCATGCTCTCCGTCGGCTACGAGCGCCTGACCCTCGCCGACGCCGACGCCGAGCCGGCGCTGCCCGATTGGCCGCTGCTGGCGCCGGGGGCCGATTCGCTTCCGGTGCGGGTGCCCGGCGTCACGCCCCTGCCTGGTTCCGAGTGGGCCTTGGAGGCGCGGGCCGTGGACCGGGCCGACTTGCCGGCAGGCTGGCAGGCCAACGTCGATCCCTGGCGGGCCTTCCTCGACGCCGAGGTTGCGGCCCGGGGGTTGTGGCTGCGGACCCGGCAGCCCGGCGACCGCTTCCAGCCGCTGGGCATGGGCGGTCACAGTGTCAAGCTGGGCGATTTTCTGACCAACCAGAAGGTGCGTCGCCCCGTGCGCGACCGGCTGCCGCTTCTGGTGGGGGGAACGGAACAGCGGATTCTCTGGGTCCCCGGCCAGCGCCTGGACGAGCGCGCCCGGCTGAGTCCGGAGACGGAGCAGGTGCTGACCTTGCGCTTCTATCGTTTCTCGGCCAGGTAGGCGAAAAAGCCGGCCCGTCACAGCGCGGCCAGGGTCTGCGCCCCCAGCAGGCCGCCCAGCGCGCCAAACACGACGTAACCTATCATGGCCCGGGCCAGGTGGCCGGTGCCCCGCGATTCGAGGTTGTCCGTGTCGTCCAGACCGATGAATAGCATGAATGGCTCCCCTGAAAAAAGGGAAGTAGGGTACTGTATGTTGTGCGCGCGCGGAGCGCGCGCACAACATACAGTAGTCCCTCTACCTTTTTTCAGTAGAGTCATGAATGGGGTGCGGTTACTTGACCTGGATCTCGACTACGCCCTTGACCTGGACGTTGTTGGGGAAACCGGGGGCGACGATGCTAAAGCCGCCCTGGTTGCGGAAGGAGACGATGCAGTCGGCGCAGGCTTCGATCTCGGCCAGGGCCGCTTCGGCACTGTAGCCATCGTCGGCCACGAACACGACCGTCGTCGCGTCGTCCGCCGGATCGGCCTTGGACAGCAGGTCGCTGATGCGCACGCCGGTGTAGGTGCTGGTCTCATCCTGCTTGTTGGTCGATTCGGCCTCGATGGTGTCCATGGAGCGGATTTTCTCCTCGGTCCAGCCCACCTCGGTCTGGACGTTGCCCGTGACCTTGAGCGCCGCGTCGTCGGGCACGCCGGCGGCCTGGGCGTTCACCTGGAGCTCGGCCAGTTGAAAGACCCAGCGGTTGGCCGGGGTGTGGGGGCAGACCAGGCGGATGGGACCGTGGTCGGGATCGGCCTTGACGATCCATTCGTCGTTTTCTTTCAGGGCGACGATGGCACCCTCCAGCTCGTCCTTGCTGATCTCGATGGCATAGCCGTCGGCGGCCACGGCCGTGATGCTCACGTACTCGGCGGCGCCGGCCTTGTCCAGCAGATCGGCCAGGGCCACGCCGCTCCAATCGCCGGTGGTGTCCTCGCCCAGCGACTTTTCCATCAGGATTTCGCTCAGCTCGCTCTGGTCCATGCCGGCCAGCTCGGCGTAGCTCAGGGTCAGCGGATTGCTTACCGCGCCGCTGACGCCCAACGTCCAATCCACGTCGGGCGCCCCGCCGCCACAACTCGCCAGCACTATGGCCAGCAACAACGTAACTACAAAAAATCCCTTTCTCTTCATGTTTTCCTCCTTCTTCTTTGGTATCGGGTATCGGGTACCTGGTACCTGGTACCTGATTCCCTGATTTCCTACTTGCCTACAATCCAGATCGGAATCAACATATCGCGCTCAACTAGGTTCCCGTGATTGCCCTGGGTTTCACCCATCCCTTCCTCAGTAACTTGGTGCATGCCGTGATCGGCAAAGATGATGACCAGCGTGTCGGCGGGCAGCGCGGCCAGCAGTTGGCCCATTGCCGCATCCACCTCGCGGATTTTGGCCTCTTCCTCGGGCGCGCCGGGGCCGTAGGTGTGCCCGGCGTCGTCGATGCCGTGAAAGTGGACGAAAAACAGGTCGGGCATCCCGTTGGCCAGCACGGCCAGGGCGTTGGCCAGCACGTTGTCGTCGGTGCCGCCGTCCCCGTCGCGGTCGCCGGAGAGCTGCACCTCGGCGCCGCGCAGGTTGAAGGAGAGCGCCTCGCCCTCGACGGCGGCGACGTCCAATCCGGCAGCGGAAGCCACGTCAAAGAGGGTTTCGACCTCGGTGCTGCGCGTGCTGCGCCCGTCCACGCCGTTGACCTGGGGTGGCGCGCCGGTGAGCAGGGCCGCCGTGCCGACGCGGGTGCTGGGCGGATACTCGGTCAGGCCGAGCAGGGGCGTGGGCAGCGCGGCCAGGTTGGGGATCAGGCCCGCCTCCAGGGCCTCGGTGTAGCGCACGTAGCCAAAGCCGTCCAGGAAGAGGAGCAGCACGTGGCCGGTGGCGGGCGCCTCCAGGGCTTCGCCGCTGGCCTGGGCCGGCGCCGGCAGTCCCAGCGCGGCGGCGGCGGTCGGCGCCAGATCGGTGATGCGCGCTTCCACGTCCTCTAGCATCGCCGGCGGCTCGGCCTCAATGCGCGCCACCGGGAACGTCTCGCCGCCGATGGCGACCCGCCCATCCGCCTGCCATAACGTTGCGTGCAATACGGCGTCCTCGGCGACGGCGACCCAGTCGAACTCGTGGCGGGCGCCCTCCGGCTCGGTCAGGACCAGGCGCTCGACGACGGAATGGCCCGCCGTCCAGAGCACGCGCTCCAGCGGGACGCCACGCTCCTCGTTGGCAAAGGCGGCCAGACTTTCGAGGGTCTCCGCCTCCACGCCAAAGTCGCTGCCGTCGGGCGCGACGACGGTTGTCTGCCAGGTGCCGCCGCAGCTCGCCAGGAGGACGAGCAGTACCAGTGCCAGCAAGCAAGACCTGACAGGTTGGCCTCCGGCCAACCTGTCAGATCTCTTACTCCGACACCAATTCGACAACATCATTCACCCACAGCGCCCGGCCACGATTGGGCAGCACCAGGACGATGCTCTCGCCCATCTGGGCCAGCACGGCGCCCCGCGCCTCGGCGGCGGTCAGCACGTGCTCCCCGCCCGACGCGTCGCGGACCAGGAGCTCGTCAAAGCCGGGGTCGCCGACGATGTCGCGCAAATCCGCGCCCTCGATGCGCGAGGCGGTCTTGGCCCTGCGGATCTGGCCGTCGCTCTGCCCGTTGGGCGTACGCAGCATGACGTCGGTCTGCTCGATGGTCACGCTGGCCGTCGGCCCCAGCAGCAGCCGGCCGATGGAGGTGCGGTAGCCGTCCAGCGTCAGCGGCTCGTCCGGCCCGACGACGACGATGCGCCACACGCCCTTGAGCCAAGTCGAGACGTGCAGGTTCTCGGCGGCAAAGCGCACGCCGTCCACGTGGGGCATCAGCAGCGCCTCGGCGGTCAGGTTTTCGCGGTCGACCGTGATCCAGCCCTCGTCGCGGGAGGCGAGGGTCACGCTCTCGAACTCGGTCACGCCCTGCTCGGCCAGGAAATCGAGCAGCGTCACGTGGGTGCCGGGCTGGTCGCGGTAGGGCAGGATGTCGTTGACCGGGATGTAGCCCGGCTCGGGCACGTCGCCGTGGAGCAGGATCAGGTCGTCGAAGGGCACGTTGGCCATTTCCGCAGAACCGTGGTCGTCGTGGCACGACTCGCAGGTGTGGAATTTCTCCGGCTCGTGGCACTCGACGCAGTCGTTCATCGTCGCCGCCTCGCCGGCCAGCATCGACCAGGGGTAGTGCAGCGCCGAGCGGGCCGGCGCCGCCACCCTGGCCCCCGTCGCCAGCGCCCCGGCCGCGCCGCCCACCACCAGCGCCGCCACGACTAGAAGAATCAACCAGAATCGCTTCATTCACATCCCTCCCATCTCCAATATCCAATATCCAATTGCCAATATGCCCGCTACCAACACCCCCAGCGCCACCCCATCCCGCCAAGTAGCCCGCGTTTGACGCAAAAACGTCCGCGTCGGATACTTGCCAAAGCAGCGGCCCTCCATCGACACGGCCAGGGCGTCCACCTTGCCCAGCGCCGAGACGAGCAGCGGCAGGACGAACTGGCGGGCCAGGGTCAGAAAGCGGCGGGGGCTGCGGGCGTCGTACCGCACGCCACGCGCCAGTTGGGCGTTGTAGACGATCTGGCCCTCCTGCTCAAAGGCCGGCACCAGGCGCAGGGCGGTGATGAGGGCAAAGCCGTAGCGGTAGGGCAGCCCGGCGCGCATCAGGGCGTAGGCCAGGTCGTTGGGCTCGGTGGTCAGCACGAACAGGTAGCTGAGCAGGACGACGCTGAGGAATCGCCCGCCGACATAGACGCCGCGCTCCACGCCGCCGGCGGTGACGACCAGGGGGCCGATCTCGGCCAGCGCCGCGCCCTCGCGGACGAACAGGACCTGGATCGCACCCAGCAGCAGCGCGGTCGTGACGAACAACCGCGTGCCGCGCACCCGGCCCAGCCGCACGCCGGCCACGAGAAAGCCGAGCAGCAGCAGAACCACGGCTCCCACGACGGCCCATGGACTTGCTACGGCAAAGACGGCGACGGTGCCGAACAGCAGCCAGGCGGCCTTGGTCAGCGGGTGGAGGCGGTGGAGGAGAGAGTGGCCGGGGTGGTAGGTGATGCGGGAAATCGGGTATCGGGTATCGGGTATCAGGGTGTCAGGTGACATAGGCGTCCTTCCCGAGGGCCTGGAGTTGGGCGAAGGCTTGGTCGGTGGGGGCGTCGACGACGAGCTTGCCGCTGTTGAAAAAGAGGACGCGGTTGGCGTAGCGGCGGGTGATGCGGGGCGCGTGGTTGACCATGATCACGGCGCCGCCCCGTGCCGCGTGCTCGCGCAGCAGGTCGAGCAGGAAGGCGGCGTTGGCCCGGTCCTGGCCGATGAGCACCTCGTCGAGCAGGATGAGGCGCGGCGCGTAGCTCAGCACCGAGACCAGGTTCAGGCGCCGCTTCTGGCCGTAGCTGAGGCGGTAGGGGTGGTCGGCCAGGCGGTCGCCCAGGCCGCAGCGGTCGAGGAGTTCG
>CAYLZO010000276.1:0-6174 GCA_964387775.1 uncultured Anaerolineaceae bacterium | reverse complement strand
GGCAGTCTCGCTGCCAAAGACCCACTCGCCCGGCCGCTCAAAGAGGCGGACCGCCCGGGCGACGAATTGGTCGTGGGTTCCCAGAAAACCAACGTTAGGACGCTCGTGCTCGTGCAAGCCGGGGGCGGTCTCAAAGGGCAGGGCCAGGATGCCGGCGACGATCTGCCCCGTCTCGACAGCCTTGGGCTCCTCGCTGCTGACGATCACGGCGGGCTCGTGGACTGCCAGCCGCTCGGCCAGGGGGATACAGCGGCGACGGCCCTCGTCCGAGAGGTGCCACTTGCTGGCCTGCACGCCGGGAACGATCTCGGGCAGCGCGTGCTTGACCAAGATGAGCTTGCGTCCTGACTCAGCCATTCACCACCCCCGCGCCAGCCACACCTTTTCACCCAGTTCTTCCCTTTCTACTCCACCCTATTTTACCCGGTGCTTGCACATCGCGCAACCGTCGATGCGCAGGCGGTGACTGCCCGGCCGGCGGGCACCGTCCGAGTCCAGGGCGGCATCCCCCCGATTTCAGACCAACCGGCCGGCTGGTTTGACAACGCGAGTAGCCTGTGATAGACTTACAAACCGACCGACCGGTCGGTATTTTTCAGGAAGGAGATCATGGCGACCCAATCCCGGGCCGAGGAGACCCGCACGCGCATCCTCGACGCTGCGCTGGAGGCATTCGCCCGCTACGGCTACGACGGCAGCAGCGTCGCCGAAATCTGCCGCCGCGCCGGCGTGACCAAGGGCGGCTTCTACCACCACTTTCCCAGCAAGCAGGCCGTGTTCCTCGAGTTGTTGGAGCGTTGGCTGGCGGGCGTGGATTCGGGGCTGGCACAGTTGCGCTCCGAGGCGGAAACCATCCCCGAGGAGCTTTTCCAGATGTCGGCCATGATCCGCCAGGTCTTTCAGGATGCGGGCGGCAAGCTGCCCATCTTTTTGGAGTTCCTGACCAAGGCGGGCCAGAGCCCCGTGGTCTGGCAGGCGACCGTCGCGCCCTTTCGTCGATATCAACAATTTTTCGCCCATATGATCGAGGAGGGCATCGCCGAGGGCTCGTTGCGGCCCGTGGACCCCAACCTGGCGACCCACGTCCTGATCTCCTTTGCCCTGGGCTTGCTGGCCCAGGGGCTGCTCGATCCCCACAGCGCCGACTGGGGGCAGGTGGCGCAGGCCGGCGTTCGGATGCTGCTCGAAGGATTGGAAAGGAAGGATTAACGTGAACGTACTCCTCACCGGAGCTTTTGGAAACGTGGGCACCAGCACGCTGGAAGAGTTGCTGAAGCAGGGCCACACCGTGCGCTGCTTCGACGTGAAAACGCGGGCCAACGAGCGGACCGCCCGGCAATTCGCGGGCCAGATCGAGACGATGTGGGGCGACCTGCGCCGCCCCGACGACGTGGCCGCCGCCGTTCGCGGCCAGGAGGCCGTCATTCACCTGGCCTTCATCATCCCCAAGCTGTCGGCCACCGGCTTCGAGTCGGAGGATCATCCCGACTGGGCGCACGCGATCAACGTCGGGGGTACGCGCCACCTCATCGAGGCGATGGAAGCCCAGCCCCGGCCGCCCCGGTTGCTTTTCGCTTCGTCGTACCACATCTACGGTCGGACCCACCACCTGCCACCGCCCCGCACCGCCGACGACCCGCCCCAGCCCATCGAGCACTATGCCCGGCACAAGGTCGAGTGCGAGCAGATGATCCGCGCTTCAAAGCTGCAATGGACCATCCTGCGGCTGGCGGCCACGCTGCCCCTGGCCATAAAGATGGACCCCGGCATGTTCGACGTGCCGCCCGACAACCGCATGGAATTCGTCCACACCCGCGACGTGGGCCTGGCTTTTGCCAACGCCCTGAGCCAGCCCGACGTCTGGGGCCAGACCCTGCTCATCGGCGGCGGGCCGCGCTGCCAGTACCTCTACCGCGAGATCACGGCCAAGGTGCTCGACGGGTTTGGGGTCGGTCGCCTCCCCGACGAAGCCTTTGCCACGACGCCGTTCCCCACCGACTGGGTCGACACGGCCGAGAGCCAGCGGCTCTTACAGTACCAACGCCATACTCTGGACGATTACGTCGAGGAGATGCAGGCTCGCCTGGGGCGCAAGCGGGCTCTGGTCCGCGCCTTCCGGCCCCTGGTACGCTACTGGCTGCTCAACCACTCGCCCTACTACCACGCCGGGCAGCGGGGTTGGTTTTCCCTGGTCACACAGGGCCTCAAGCTGCTAAAGGGCAAGCCGACCGAGGCCGAGATCGGGTGAGCCGGCTCCTGGCTTGCCAGAAAGGCACATCCCGAGTATAATGGCGCCATCCAAATGCGGAGGTGCAACCATGAGCCAACCATTTCTCGTCCCGCCTGGCACGCGGGTCAACCTGGCCGACTATGAACCCGGCTACACGGGCGACTACCGGGACAAGGACGCGGCCAAGGAGATCCTCAAGGACAACCGCGACCGGCTCCGCGAGTTGCAGCGCGTCCTCTGGGCCGAGGGCAAGCATTCTCTGCTCATCGTCCTCCAGGCCCTCGACGCCGGCGGCAAGGATGGCACCATCCGCCACGTGTTCCGGGGCGTCAATCCCCAGGGCTGCCGCGTGACCGGCTTCAAGGTCCCCACCGAGGAGGAGCTGGCCCACGACTACCTGTGGCGCATCCACAAGGCCGCCCCCCGCAAGGGCTACATCGGCATTTTCAACCGCTCCCACTACGAAGACGTGCTGGTCGTCCGCGTCCACAACCTGGCCCCGCCCGAGGTCTGGGGGCAGCGCTACGAGCAGATCAACCAGTTCGAGAAGCTGCTGGCCGACACAGGCACGACCATCCTCAAGTTTTTCCTCTACATTTCCAAGGCGGAGCAGAAGGAGCGCTTCGAGGCGCGGCTGGAGAATCCGGCCAAGAACTGGAAGTTCTCGATGAAGGACGTCAAGGAGCGGGACTATTGGGACGACTACGTCCAGGCCTACGAGGATGCGCTGAGCAAGTGCAGCACGCCCTGGGCGCCCTGGTACGTCGTCCCGGCCGACCACAAGTGGTACCGCAACCTGGTCGTCTCGCAGACCCTCATCGAGACGCTGGAGGGGCTCGACATGCACTACCCGCCGCCCCTGCCCGACGCCGACCAGATCGTCATCCCCGACTAGGGCCGTTTCGGACTTGACAGGGATTTGTTTCTGTCGTATGATATAGACGTATTTAAGTGTATCGATTTATCGCAGGCAGAGGGAGATGACTCAAATCAGTTGTGTGGACTTTTGCAAGGCCCTGGCCGACGAGACCCGGCAAAAGATCCTGGCCATGCTGCAAGAATCAGAGATGTGCGTGAGCGACATCGTGGACCAGCTCCACCTCTCGCAGCCCACCATTTCCCACCACCTGGGCGTGCTCCGCCAGGCCGGGCTGGTCACAGACCGCAAGGAGGGCAAGCGCGTCATCTATTCCTTGGACGTGTGCTGCCTGCAAACGTGCTGCACCGATCTCATGGGTGAGCTAGGCGTGGGCATCGAGCCCGTTTGTTAGCCTGGTCTTTTTTTTTCGGCTATATGAATCGATATATTTGAATACGTAAATAAAAGAAGGGGGTTGGTACCATGTCTGTAACGAGTGCAAAAGAAATCAGGGAAAACGTGCGCCAGCGGTACGGCCAGCTTGCCGACACGGTCGCGGCCGGAACCCAATCGGCCGGTTGCTGCGGGCCTCGGCAGTCATCGAGCTGCTGTGGCCCGGACCAGGCCGGCAACGCGCAGCGGCTCTACGAGGTGCCAGAGCTGGCCGATCTGCCCGAAAGCGTGACCGGGGCCTCGCTGGGCTGCGGCAACCCGGTCGCCATCGCCGGCTTGCAGCCAGGCGAGGTGGTGCTCGACCTGGGGGCCGGCGGTGGAATCGACTGCTTCCTGGCCGCCCAGCGCGTCGGGCCGACGGGCCGCGTCATCGGCCTGGACATGACGCCCGAGATGGTCCGGCTGGCCCGGCGCAACGCCCGCCAGATGGGGGTCGAAAACGTGGACTTTCGCTGGGGCGAGATGGAAGAGATGCCCCTGTCCGACGGCGAGGTGGACGTCATTATCTCCAACTGTGTCATCAATCTCTCGCCCGACAAGGACGCCGTGTTCCGCGAGGCATTCCGCGTGCTGCGGCCCGGCGGCCGGCTGGCCGTGTCGGACATTGTGACCTACGGCCAGCTCCCGGCCGCCATCCAGCGGAGCCTGGCGGCCTGGGCCGGCTGCGTGGCCGGCGCCCTCGACGAAGCCGAGTACCTGGACAAGATGCGCCGCGCCGGCTTTGTCGATGTCGCGGTGACCAGCCGCGACTATGCCGAAGCGGAGGCCCTGGCCGAGTCGCCCGAAGCCCGGCAGATCCTGGGCAACACACAGCTCGACGCCAGCGCCCTCCGGGGCAAGATCGCGAGCATCAAGGTCTCGGCGATCAAGCCCGGCTGACCTCCATCCTCGTTGGCTGCGTCCTGAGAACGTGGCAGCGCGAAACCGGCGCTGCCACGTTTTTCGTTCCCACGCGTATAGGCCTGGGGTCCGCACCTGGCGTTGCCGGGTTGCTTCCAGGCGGAGGCCGTGATATAATGCGAGCATCGCTCCTCGTCGCTGCCTGACACCGCCTGTCAAGGGCATGGCCTGTGCTTGTCAGGCAAAAGGCGACGGCGTGGGGTAGAATGGCCGCGATTTCTACTGGAGACACGGGTATGACACAACCGCTGGCCATCGGCACAGTGTTGAAAAATCGATACCGCATCGTCCGCTTGGTGGGTGGCGGGGGCATGGCCTGGGTCTACCAGGTCGAGGAGCTGCCGCCCGGTAGCGGCAAGCTCTGGGCGCTCAAAGAACTGCGCCCCCAGACCCAGGACAAGGCCGAGCAGGCCGTCGCCCGCGACCTCTTTGAGCAGGAAGCCCGGCTGCTGCGGGGGCTGGACCACGCCAACATCCCCAAAATCGCCGACTTTTTTGAGGAGAACGGCCGGGCCTGCCTGGTCATGGAGTTCATCTGGGGCGAGTCGCTGGAAAAGCGGCTGAAGGCGACCAACGCGCCCCTGCTAGAGACCGACGTGCTCCAGTGGGCCGTCCAGCTCTGCGAGGCGCTGGATTACCTGCACGGCCAGCAGCCGCCCATCATTTTTCGCGACATGAAGCCCAGCAACGTCATGGTCACCAACACCGGCCTGGTCAAGCTCATCGATTTTGGTATCGCCCGGACCTACAAGGCCGGCAAAAAGCGCGATACGGTGGCCATGGGCTCCGAGAATTACGCCGCGCCCGAGCAGTGGGGCCAGGGCCAGACCGACGCCCGCTCCGACGTCTATGCCCTGGGCGCGACGATGTACCACCTGCTGGCCAACATGGCGCCGACGCCCGCCTTCCTGCCCTCCGAGCCGCTGCCGCTGGTCAACTACAACGGGGCGGTTTCCAAGGGGACCATCGCCCTCATCGAAAGGGCCATGGACCGCGACCGGGAGGATCGCTTCCAGTCGGCGGCCGAGATGCGCGAAGCCTTGGTCGCCGCCCTGCCCGAGCCCTACGCACCGCCGGCCAAGCCCGCTGCGCCCGGGCCAGTACAGAGACCGGCTCAGCCGGAACCCAAGGCGGTACCAGCCCAGCCCCTGCCCCGCCCCCAGCCGGCACCGCCCCGGCCCAAACCGAGACCGGCGCCGGTGGTGACCAAAACTTGCCCGGCCTGCCAGCGGGTCAACCAGCAGAGCGCCGCCTTTTGCGTCGGCTGCGGGCGCTCATTCGGACCGCTGCGGCCCGCCATCCTGCGCGTCGTCGAGCCGGTGCGCGCCGCCTGGGAGATGCCCGTGGCCCGCAGCCCGATGATGCTCGGGCGGGCCAGCGAGGCCGAGGGCTACACGCCCGACTTTGACATGACCTTCTACGACGAGGGCGACTACGTTTCGCGCCGCCACGCGCGCATCACCAAGGGGCGCGGCGGCTATTTCATCGCCGACCTGGGCAGCAGCAACGGCACGACGCTCAATGGGCAGACACTGATATCCAACCGCGCCTACCTGCTGCACAACGGCGACCGGTTCCAGGTCGGGCTGGTCGTCATTCAGTTCTGGCTGCGCTGATCCCCCTCTCCCTGGGGGGAGAGGGCCGGGGTGAGGGGGAAAGTTGTGCCTGGAACACAATTTCCCCCTCCCCCAGCCCCCGCCAAGGCGCTAACGACGTGTCCCCCGAGGGAGGG
>CAYLZO010000275.1:0-6204 GCA_964387775.1 uncultured Anaerolineaceae bacterium | reverse complement strand
ACTGCGATCCCGAGCGGGCGCCGGCCGTAGCTGACTTGGGGGCCGAGTTTGCCGAGGGTGATGCGACCCAACGGGCTACGTGGGAGCCTTTGGAGCCCGAGACCATCGAGGCCGCGGCAGCCCTCCTTCCCGACGACGAGCAGAATCTGGCGGTTTGCAGGTTGGCTCGCGAGGAGCTGGGCATCAAACACGTGACGGCCAGGGTTCACGACGCGACCCAGACCAAGGCGTTTGCCGACCTGGGCGTCGAGGTGGTCAATCCCAGCCTCTCGCCGGTGGTGGAATTGGAATACCTGCTGCTCTATCCCAGCGTCTCGTCGCTGATCACCGACCTGGAGGACGAGTACGACGTCGCCGAGGTCCGTCTTGGCTGTGCTGACTTGACCAACCGGCCGCTCCGGGACGTAGACCTTCCGGAGGGGGCCTCGGTTGTGCTGGTGCAGCGGAACGGGGACATCATCTTGCCCCGGGGCCACACCGTCTTGCAGCTGGGCGATCGCCTGACCCTCGTCGGATCGTTGGCGGCGGTGCGTGAGCTGGCCCGGCGCTGTGAATAGCAGATGGGCTTGAAGGGCGGCCTGGCACCCAACCTGACAATGCCCGGTTACAGGTGATTTGCATGCCGGATCTGTCGTTAGTTGGGCTTGTACTTTTGTCCGAGTCGTGTTATAATCGCCTGCATCTAGTATCTTGCCATCCTGCCCACGGATGAAAGGAGGTCGCTTGCAGCGATGCCTGAAGAGAATGGCAACAACGAGTCGGCAGTCACCCGTCGAGAGTTCCTCTGGTATGCCTGGTTGTCGTCCATGGCATTGTTCATGGCCGGGTCTGGGGGAGCAACCATCGCCTTTGCCTATCCCCGCTTCCGAGAGGGGGAATTCGGCGGCGAATTCGTCGTCGGCCCGGTGGAAGACTTTCCCGAGGGCTCGGTGACGTCCATCCGCGACGGCAAGTTCTTCCTCGTGAACGATGGCGGCGAATTCATAGCGCTATATCAGGTTTGCACCCATCTCGGTTGCCTGGTCCGCCACGTTCAGGACGATGGCTATTCGTGCCCCTGTCACGGCTCCAGATTTGCTCAAGACGGCACGCTCGTCCGCTCTCCGGCGCCACGGGACATGGATCGATTTCCTGTCGAGATCGTGGACGGCCAAATCGTCGTAGATACCGGCACGCGCATCCAGGGGGAGAACCGCTCGGTCTAGGCGAGAGGACCCCGGCCAACAAGGGATCAGGAGAAAGAGTATGGCGGAACAGACCGAAGAGAAACAAGAGCCGCAGGAGAAATCCCCGTTCAAAAAGCGCTTCCGCGAGTGGGCGGACCAGTACCTGACCTCCGTTTTCGCCGAACTGCCACCCGAAGAGATCCGCAAGATGTTCCGGGGGGAGGAGCCGGGCCGTCCCAATCCTCGCTACCGGCCCCACAACGTCAGCTTCTGGTTCCACATGAAGCCGCGCTGGTATTGGAAAAGTGTAACCAACTTTTTCTATACCTTTGCCTTGGGCTGGGGCAGCGTGTTCCTGGCCGTCGTCTTGGGCATCACCGGCTTGTTGCTCATGATCTTTTACAAGCCATCGACCGACACGGCCTATTTTGACATGCTCAACTTGCTGAGCAACGTGCCCTTTGGCAAGCTAATCCGCGACGTGCACCGCTTGGGGGCCGAGCTGATGGTGGCCGTGGTGATGCTCCACATGCTGCGCGTCTTTTTTACGGCGTCGTACAAGCAGCCGCGCAGCTTTAACTGGACCGTGGGCGTGACGCTGTTGCTCATCACCTGGCTCTTTAGCTACAGCGGCTACCTGCTGCCCTGGGACCAACTGGCCTACTGGGCTGTCACCATCGGCGCCAGCATGATCGAGTCGGTCCCGATCCTGGGAGACCAGCTCCAGTTGTTGGCCTTGGGCGGTCCGGACGTGGGCCAACTCGGCTTGTTGCGCTTTTATACGCTGCACGTTCTCATTTTACCGATTACGCTGATTATCATGTTTGGCGTCCACTATCACAAAGTGGTGCGCCAGCAGATCTCGCAGCCGCCGGCGGTGGAAGCGGGCGATAGGGAAGACAAGGAGCGGGTCGGATTCCTGCCCGACGTCTTTGCCAGGGAGCTGATGTGGGTCGTCGTGGGCTTGCTCATCATCCTCCTGGTATCGGTGACCTTCTTTAGCGCGCCGCTGGAGGACCACGCCGATCCCTTTGTGACGCCCCTGCACTCGACGGCGCCCTGGTACTTTTTGTGGATTCAGGGGCTCATCAAGCTACCTGATATTTTCGGCGGCATCATCGAGGGCAAGTTCATCTATGGCGTGCTGCTGCCGGGGATCGTCATTGGCTTTCTCTATCTTTTGCCCTACATCGACCGCAATCCCAGCCGCCGCTGGCAGGACCGCAAGTTTGCCGTCGGCGCCGGCATCGGGGCCGTCGTCCTCTGGGGGGTGTTGACCTACATGGGCAGCCCCAACTACCGGGTCCAGGCCCTGCCCGAGCAGGAAGTGGCTTTGGAGTTTGTGCCCACCGACCGGGAGGGCGCCATCCACGAAATCTCCTGGGAGGATCTGGCCGCAGGGACCTACACGACCGGGCAAGTGGAGGGAGCTTCTCTGAACGAGCACCTGGCCGAGTTCATGGAAGAGTTGCAGGCGAGGATGGAAAAAGAGCGTGCACGGGGCAACCTGCCCGACGGCAGCGCGACCCTGACCATCCAGGTCTGGCAGCGGGAACTGAAACGGGTCGATCTCGGCCTTACCTGGCAAGAGGGCGGCGAGGAGCAGACGTTCAATCAACATACCTACATCCACGAGGCCACGGCTCCCTGAAGCGGCCGGCTGAGAGCGAGAGGAGAATGGGCCAATGAATGTTATGAGAAACATAGTCGTCGGAACCATCGCCACGGCGCTCGTGGTCGCCTTGCTCGCCGCGGTCTATGTGGGGGAGAACGACCGGATGGCGCGAACGGCCGAGGCGCAGAAGGGCCAGCTCATCGCCCGCGGCGCCAAGCTCTACGACCAGTATTGCGCCGGCTGCCACGGGCCACGGGGTGAGGGCCTGCCCGGAGTTTATCCTGCTCTGAACGTCGAGGATCTTTGGTCGGGTCGCGAGGATATCAGCTTCTACGGCACGCTGCATGATTACATCTCCTTGAACATCGCCGCCGGGCATCCGGCCCAACGGATGCCGTCCTGGTCCGAAAGGTACGGCGGCCCGCTGCGCAACGACCAGATCGAAGACTTGACCCAGTTCGTCCTGAACTGGCAGGGGGAACAACCGGAGGGCGTCCGGCCCGAAGGCGTAGAACGCACGCCGACGCCGGCCCCCGAGCCGACGCCGGCAGGCACCGAAGTGCCCGTGGTGGAAGGCGATCCGGCGAACGGGGAGCAGGTCTACCTCGCCAACTGCGCCAACTGCCACGGAAAAG
Organism: uncultured Anaerolineaceae bacterium; assembly: GCA_964387775.1. Classification (GTDB taxonomy): domain Bacteria; phylum Chloroflexota; class Anaerolineae; order JAAYZQ01; family JAAYZQ01; genus CAYLZO01. The sequence continues at coordinate 2,788 of CAYLZO010000275.1, read as the reverse complement.
ACGCAGCGGGCGCCGATCTCGGCCCTACGCTGATCAGCCCCTCGGTGGCCAACAACGACGACGACTTTTTCCGCCAGACCATCCGGGACGGGCGGCCCGGCACGGCGATGCCCGCCTGGGAGGGGATCTTGACGCCCCAGGAGATCGAGGACGTCATCGCCTTTCTTCGGGTCAAGCAGCAAGAGTAATAGATCCAGCCCACATCCGCGCTGAGCAACGAAGGCTTCAGCCGGAGGGAGGAACTCCCATCCGCTGAAGCCTTTTTGCGTATCTGACAGCGCAGCTAGAAAGTACGAGCGATGAGAATTCTACTTGCCAGCCCCGAGTCCAACGTCTGGCACTCGCGGGCACACATTCACATGGGCTTGGGCTACCTGGCCGGCTCGCTGCTGGCGGCCGGCTACGACGACCTGACCCTCTACGACGCCGCCGTCGAGACCGAGACCATCGCCCAGGTGCTGGAACGCGCCGGCCGCGAGGGGCGACCGTACGACGTGGTGGGCATCTCCAGCCCCACACCCCTCATCAAGGAGGCCTGGGCGGCGGCCCGCGAGGCCAAGGCCGCCGGCGCCATCACCATCCTCGGCGGCCCGCACCTGACCCTCATGCCCGACGAGTCCATCGAACGGCCGGAGGTGGACCTGGTCGTGCGCGGCGAGGGGGAGGACACGCTGGTCGAAATCCTTAGCGAGTTGCAAGCAGCAAGCGGCAAGCAGCCAGAAGCAGATTCAGGCTTGCTGCTTGCTGCTTGCTGCTTTGAGCCCATCTTGGGCCTCAGTTGGAAGGACGCCTCGGGGCGGATCGTCCACAACCCGCCGCGTCCCCTCCGCGACGACCTGGACAACATCCCCTTTCCGGCCCACCACCTCTTCAAGATCGAGCGCTACACCAACCTCCAGCCCCTGACCGACGGGCTGGACCCTGAGGCCCGGGCCTACACCATCGTCACCAGCCGGGGCTGCCCCTTCACCTGCACCTTTTGCTGCAAGCCGGTGACGGGCGACACCTGGCGGCCCCGCTCGGTGGAGAACGTCGTCGAGGAGTGGCGCTGGCTGGTCCGCGACCTGGGGGCCACCGAGATCGGCGTCACCGACGACATCTGGAACCGGGACCTGGACCGGGCCAAGGACCTCTGCCGGGCGCTGATCCGCGAGGGGCTGAACGCGGTGCCCTGGGTGACGGTCCACGGCATGAAGGTCAACTATGCCGACGCCGAGTTGTTCCGGCTCATGAAGCAGGCGGGGGCCAAGCGTGTCGGTTTTGGCGTCGAGAGCGGCGACGAGTACATTCTGAGCCGGGTGGTGCGCAAGGGCCAGACCCTGAAACAGGTGCGCGACGCCTTTGCCTGGGCCAAGTCCGCCGGCTTGCAAACCATGGGCTTCTTTATCTTTGGCATGCCTGAAGAGACGGAAGAGACGATGGAAAAGACGATCCAACTGGCCCTGAAGCTCGATCCCGACCTGGCGAATTTCATGATCGCCGCGCCCTATCCCGGCACCAAGCTCTACGACCTGGTCGAGCGGGAGGGCAACGTCTTTAGCCACGACTGGACCGATTACGCTATCCACACCGACCGGGCCAAGTTCGAGATCGGCGACCTGAAGGCCGAGCTGGTCGAGCGCAAGTGGCGGGAGGCCTATCGCCGCTTCTACTGGCGGCCCCGGCGCCTGCTCAAGCGCCTGTTGATGCCCGACACCTGGCGGTACCTGCCGGCAAGGTTGCGCGACGCGCGGCGCTTTTTCGTGGGCGGCAAGGGTGGGTCTGGGGCGACCAAGACGGCGGCGTGAGACGTAGTGCGTATTGCGTACTGCGTACCGCGTGAGGCCGGCCCGGCACACGATACGCAATACGCAATACGGGACACGTTCTATGGAGAGAGCCCAACCGATGACCGAAGACGAAGCCGTAGCCCTGATCAAGAAGTTGCTGTTGGCCGAAAATCAGGAGGCGTTGCAGAAACTCATTGGCCGCCATCTATCGCAGATGGATCACACCTTCTTTGCCGTGCTGACCGAGGCCGCCGAGGTCGAATCGAGGCGCAATCCGGCGGTGGGCCAGGCGCTCTCGGCGCTGGCGCAGACGTTGTTGCCCTTGCGGACGCTGATTTGAAGTATGGATTGGAGGCATGGATGAGCATTGACGACTATCGTTTTGGACAGATCGTGATCGACGGCGAGACCTACACCGACGACGTGATCATTTTTTCCGATCGCGTCTACGACGACTGGTGGCGCGAGGAGGGCCACGAACTGGCGGTGGCCGACCTGGAGAAGGCGCTGGCCGATCCACCCGACGTGCTGGTGGTGGGCACGGGCCGCTACGGCCGGATGCGCGTCCTGCCCGAGACCGAGCAGGCCCTGGCCGAGCGGGACGTGGAACTCATCGCTCAAAAGACCAAATCGGCCTGCGAGACCTACAACGAGGTGGCCTCGTCAGGCCGCGAGGTGATCGCCGCCCTGCACCTGACCTGCTGAATCTTTGGGATTAGTCAGGTCGAAGTATGGGGAACTTCCCATACTTCGACCTGATGCGGACCAAACTTAGAATTCGTAGCGGTCGCCGTCCTGGGCCAGCGTCACCGGCCCGGAGAACCCGGCGGCCTTTTGACGCCAGTCCTGCAGGTCCACGCCGACCACCGGATAGTGGATGAGGGCCAGGCGCCCCACCCCCGCCTCCCGGGCGACCTCTGCCGCTTCGACCGGCGAGGTGTGCCCCCCATAGTCGCCCGTAGCCTCGTGGATGAGCAGGTCCGCCAGATCGGAAGAGCACCGTCTGAACTCCAGTCACG
>CAYLZO010000274.1:0-6280 GCA_964387775.1 uncultured Anaerolineaceae bacterium | reverse complement strand
GTATGTTGCTCTCCACGAGCATGTTGAGCAGCTCGGCTGCAGTGTCGGTAAAGCCATTGTTGATCAGGTCGGCAGCGGTCTCCAAGGTGGGCATAGGACTCGTCGCGCCCTCTGCCAGTGGTTGGCGCCAGGCGCCGGACAGTTCCGGTGCGTCGCTGGCCAACTCGGTTGCCTTTTCCTCAGCCTCAGCCGCCAGTATCCCCAGCCCCCCAGCCGGCTGGGCCAGCTCGTCCAGCTCAGCGCGCAGGTCAGGGTCCATCTGTTCGATGTACTCGGCCGGCAGCCAGGCCAGCACCTTGGGCGAGAAGCGGCCCAAGTTCTCCGGGGTGAGCATATCCAACAACTGTGGCGCCATGCCGGCAATGCCCTGGATGATCTCCGGCGTCACGTCCTCCGGCATCACCAGGGTGATGCCCTGGGACGCTCCGGCAGATTGCCAGGCGTCGGGCAGCATGGCCGGGTCCCGGGTTGGCTCAGGTGTTGGGGTCGGCCCCTCCGTTTCCTCCTCTTCCGCGGGTGCCAGCCGCTCGGCCAGTTGGGCTTGCAGTTCAGGATCGAGGCCCTGGAGGTAGTCTGCTGGCAGGGCGGTCATCGCCTCCGGGGCCATAGCCAGCAGCATCTCGGGGGTGAGGGCCTCCAGCATCTGCGGTGCCACGCCGGCAATGGCTGCCACCATCTCCGGGGTCAGGTCGGCCGTCGTCGTCAGGGTTATGCCCTGGGCAGCGGCGACCTGGATCCAGGAATCGGGCAAGGCCACCGGCTCTGATTCTGCCACCGGTTCTCCAGTCCCGGCCTCGGTAGTTGGCGTGGGGGAACCCTCGGTCGGCGTGGCGGTGGGCTCGGCAGTCGGCGTTGGTGTCAAAGTTGGTTCTGCGGTCGGTTCCAACGTGGGGGTTGCAGTCGGTTCCGGTGTAGGCGGTGGCTCGGTGGGAAGCTCTTGTCCGCCGCTGACCTGCACGTCGGCCACCCCCGGTACCTCTTGGAGAGCCGGGACGATGGCAGACTCGACCAAGACCTTGAGCTCTGCAGTCGACAGCTCGGAGGATACATTGGTGAAAGTGAGGGGCAGGTCTTCCAGCCAAAAGGTGAGCAATTCTGGCGTTTCCATGCCCTCGGGATACGTCAGACGTGTGACAGCTTTTTCGATCTCGGCCCGGAGGGCCTCCTGGTCGAGGCCAAACTCGCTCTGGATCATGACGAAAGCCATGCCGCTTGCGGTCGTGGACTCGATGTTGACCACGCCTTTGATGTCCTTGACAGCGTCCTCGATGGGGATGGTCACCTCGTCGCGCATGGCTTCCGGCTCCATGCCCGAGTTGAAGGCGAGCACGACCGTTTGGGGGAACTCGATTGGGGGAATGAGTTCCTGCTTTAGCTGGGTAAGGGCAAAGATACCTGCGACCAGGGCCAGAATGGCCAGACCGATGGTAACCCACTTGAATCGCACGGACGCACTTGTCAGACAGTCAATGAAAGATTCGACCATGTTTGTTGTCTCCTTTCAGGGTCAGGTCGGATGGTAGTCCGGTGGCGCTATCGGTTACGGCGATAACATGTCTCAGTGCCTCCTTCCTTCCGAAAAATCATAATAAAACAAGAAAGACGAAAAAACTAGCCACAGAAAAGCCCTCGCTGGGCTCAGGCCCCCACGATACGCATCACCTCGGCGGTGAACTCGGACAGGCGTCGGCGGCTTTCGGCGCTCAAGTCCGCCAGGTAGTCCTGGTACTGGCGGGTGGAAGCCAGTAGCTTGAACGTCAGGCGGCGGTTGGCCTGTTCCACCAGCGATAACCCCACGGCCACTCCCCCCAGCGCATTCAACCCCACTTCCTCCGGCAGGCCCAGATCTCGCAGCTGCTCCCACAGTTTGCTGTTCGGGACCGTCTCCCTCACCTGATGCAGACTCAGGATGACGGCGGTGACCATCTCGGCTGTATAGATGAGAGGGCTCTTGCGTTCTGGCAGGCGGGTCAGGATCTCCTCCAGCAAAGGTTCATAGTCTTCCCCCGGTCCAGCCTGCAACGCATCGAGGATACGTCCCTTTACCGTCTCCCATTCTTCCCGATCCCACATCTCGCCACCTAGTTGACGCATCAGAGCTTCGCCCTGTTCGGTAGGACGAAAGACGATGGTCGAGCGGCCCGGACCGCTACTTGGCATGATGTATTCCGAGGTAACCAGCCCCTTTTCTTCCAGTAGGCGCAACATGTCGTAAGCGGTGATACGACCGATGCCCAGCCGCTCCGCCACGGCGGTGTAGTGGAGAGAGCCGTTCTCTTCCTGGTACAGATCGAGAAAGTCGCTCAGAAAGGCTTGTTGCCGGCCGGTCAGTTTCACCTCATCCTCTTCTCACCCAAGGGATGCCTGGGACTGCTTTGCGAAACCCAAAAAATCCGAATAAATTCAAAGGCATTGTATCCTACCAAGCTCTGTTTGTCAAATCGCAGGTCGGAGTCAACACCAACGAGCTATCATGCTGCGCAACAGTGGGGACGACGATATCGTTGCTGGGAAGAGTCATCCCTTCTCCTCCTGGCCTTGACCTGCTTCCGCTCGATTCGGCCGAGTGTATCAAGTTGCGTGAATTGTCGCATGTGGGCCTTCCTATCCCAGAACTTGGGGCAAAGTACACCATACCTGGTCTGACCCGTAGCCGGCGTGAGCAGAGTGGCGCACCACACTTATACCCTCGACGATCGAGGCTCTGGCAGCAATAGGCCGCACCTTGAGCAACCACAGATCTTGTGTCACGCCAGATGTTGTTCTCCAGCCCACAGACCCTCATTCAGGTAGAGGTACCCGATCTTGGCCATATCGTGGGGTCACATATAAAGCTCGCTGTACCCGGGCGTGATCCCTTGAGGGCTGGGTGACCAGGCAACATCCGAGATGCCTAGGGGGGAATCTTCGAGACCATGCCCTGTGAGCCGAAAGGCATTGTAACAGTCCAGACCCGCCGTCATTGTCAGTAGATGCTCCAGCGTCATCGCCTCCTTGTCGGCGGTAAGGTGTTCGGGAAAGGTTATGGCTGGATGAGTATGCGGTTGGCTGATGTTCTTCACGGTCTTGAGGATCTCGGCCGCGACAAAGATGGTGTTCGACAGGTACAGGGGCAGAATGCCCCTGTAGTTGTCTTTTGCGTCTTGACATTTGTTAACGAAATCTTAAACAAACGTTAACCACGCTTTAAAGATTGGCAGGTATTATGGGCGTGATGTCATCAAAGACTTGCAGGGATACCGGCAAATGTTACACGACAGCACCGCAGGGCGCAGCCCTCAGATCGGGAAAAACGATGGAAATTGCATCTTCCTTTAGCACGCTCTCTAATACCCGAGACGCACTCCAGGAAGCCTACGCTGATTTGCAGGAAAAACTGGGCGGTCCGCCAAGCTGGATCGCCGTGCATGGAACCCACCAACACTCGCCAGGCGATCACGATTACCCTGGATACCCTGGCGCCGGATGTGCCCTTTCAGGGGGGCACAAGTTGACTGTCTGTTGCCCCAGGTACTCGGGCTCCAGGGGCTGAACCACCATCTACTCTACAGGGCAGCGACGGGCGAGAAGGAGGAGGAGGCAACAATGTGCTCACAGACCAAAAGTGGGACGATTCTGGCAATTTGCGTGGTATCCCTGGCATTGATCGTGCTCTCGGCGCTGATCGTGTCCCGGGCAACCCTCGCCGTCGAACCGGATGCGACGTCCGCGATACAGACCGGCTGGCACACCTTCCTGGGCTCAGAGCCAGCGTCGCCAGGTGATTCCGACGACGACCGGGGGTACGGTGTCGCGGTAGATGGCAGCGGCCATGCCTACGCCGTGGGCCAGAGCATCAACGGCGAGTGGGGTAGCACCCCCGTCGTCACCCATGCCCTCGGCCTGGATGGATTCCTGGCCAAACTCGACGGCGACGGCGCCCTGCTCTGGCACACCTTTGTCGGCGGCAGCGAGACCGATTCGGCCCGCGCCGTCACCACGGACGACGCGGGCAGCCTCTTTGTCGTCGGCACCTCCAATGGCGGCGTCTGGAGCACCGACCCGATCTCGGACGCCCACGGCTTTGACGACGCCTTTGCCGCCCGGTTTGACCTCCAGGGGGTGCGGCAGTGGTTTACCTTTATCGGCACCGGCAATCCCGACTATGGTCACGCCATCGACCTGGACGCCGCGGGCAATATCTATGTCGGGGGCAAGTCCATCGTCAACCCCTACCTCGCCAAGCTGAACAGCGCCGGCGAATTCCAGTGGCAGCGCGTGATCACGTCCACCTCCGGGGATCTGGGTTCTGCCCAGGGCATCGCCGTCGATCCGAGCGGCAACGTCTATCTGGCCGGGTCTGCCAACTATGGCGATTGGCATGGGGCACCCCCGCCAGTGCGCCCTCATTCAGGGTATCCCGGACAAAGCGATGCCTTTGTGGCCAAGTTCGACGGAGATGACGGCTCGCTTCTGTGGCATACCTTCTTGGGCGCAGCCGACTTTCCCGATGAGGGCTATGCCCTCGTCATCGACAGCGGGCAAGCGCCGCCCGCGCTCTATGCCGGAGGCAGGTCCGCGGCCGGCTGGGGGCCGCCGGTCGAGCCCCATAGCGGCTTCTCCGACGCCTTTGTCGCTCGACTGAACGGCCAGGACGGCACGCTGGTCTGGCACACTTTCATGGGAGAGGCGAACGGCGGCGACGAGATTCGCGCCCTGACCCTGGGAAACGAGGGCCGCCTGCTCGCCGCCGGCCCCAGCCGCAACGAGTGGGGCCGGCCGGTGATACCGCACCCGGGTGGCAGCGTCGGCGATGCGGCCTTTGTCGTGGCCCTCTCGGTCGATGGCCATTTGCTGGGCAATACGTTCCTGGGGGGAGCCGTGAGCGACGATATGACCTACGGCGTCGCCGCCACGGATCAGGGCGACATCTATGTCGCCGGCACATCCCACTCGCCAACTTCCGTGGGCTGGGACAATCCGTATTGGGGAACGCCCATCCGTGTCTTCCGGGGCACGCAAGACGCCTTTGTCGCCGGGTTGGGGATCAAGTCCGTTGTTCGAACGCGGATATACCTGCCCATGGTGGTCAGAGACTGAATAGGTGCTCAACAAGTGAGCCCAAGGCATCAGCCGGGAACCCTGCCACCGGCCATCATGCGCCGGATCAGCCGCCAGTCGCGCAGGATGAGCGGCAGCGCCCTCGCCAACCACCTGGCCGATTCGCGCAGCATGGGCCACGGCTGGCCAAAGAAAAAGGGCGCCAGGTCCAGCCGGCTGCACGTCTGGCAAACGCGGTCCATCTCTTCGTCCGTCATCGAGGCCAGCCCCAGAATGATCTTGCCCTCGGTCTCCATGCCGCGCAAGAACGGCCCGTGGAGCAGGCGGTCGTAGGCGGCCAATCCTTTGGCTGAGGTATCGCCGGCGCGGATGGCCTCCGCTGCGACCTCAGCCGCCCGCCGGCCCGTGAACATGGCCGGCACGATGCCCATCTGTCCGCCGGGCGTCACGGCGTCGCCCAATCCCAAAAAGCCGCCCACCACCGCCCGCCGGGGCGCCTGTCGGACCACCAGCCGGCACCCCTTGCGCTGGACGACGGTCGAGCCGGCCAGCAGGTGGGGCACGCGGGGGTCCTCGCGCTTGTACGTCTCGAGATAGGACCAGGGCGAGCCTTCGAGCTGGAGTTGGGGTTCGTCGTGGAGAAAGCTGAAATAGACCCCGGCGCGGCCCGGCGCCGGCACGTCCAGGGTGCCCATCGCCCTCGGCGCGGCAGTATAGCACCGGCCAAAGGTGGCGATCTGGCCCATGTGCTCGGCCCCGATGGCCGGCGCGTCCAGTTCCTGCCAGACGATGGTGGCGTAGGCATTCGGGGGCGGCGTGCCCTCGTACAGGCCTGCCTCCTGGCAGAAGCGGCGCGAGATGCCCTCGGCCGAGAGGACGACCTGTGCTCGAAGCTCCCCCTGGTAGGTGCGGACGCCAACAATCCGGTTGCCGTCGGTTAACAGCCCGGCGACCGCCGTGCCAAAGCGCAGCTTGGCGCCCGCCCTTTGGGCCTGTTCGGCCAGCAACCGCAGCAGTCCCGGCTTGTCGACGGCGACAATGGGGAAATCGTCGCGGGTCGGGAAGCGGATGCGCATCTCGTAGCCGCCAGGGCTGATGTAGCGCTGGGTCCTTGGCCAGCCGACGACTAGGTCGCCCGGGATCGTCAGGTCGAGCTCGGGGAAATGGAGGCTATCTCCCTGCCGCTGCCCGGAGACAAAACCCGGATGGGGCGCGATGGCCGCGCCGCAGGGGTGGCCCA
>CAYLZO010000273.1:0-6324 GCA_964387775.1 uncultured Anaerolineaceae bacterium | reverse complement strand
GAGCAGCGACGCATCGCCCAAGTGTTGAGCACGATCCAGGAGGCCATCGCCGCGCAGGAGGACGTGATTGCCGCGGCGCGCGAGACGAAGCGCAGCCTGATGCACCGGCTGTTCACTTATGGGCCTGAGGCGGAGCCGGCCGTAACAAAGGAGACGGAATTCGGCCAAGTTCCCAAATCCTGGGAGACAAGCCTCTTGAAAAAGATAGCATTTGTCCAAACAGGTGCCGCAAAGGGACGCAAACTTGGAGAGAACGAAGTTCTGAAAGTCCCATACCTTCGGGTTGCGAATGTGCAGGATGGCTACTTGGACCTTTCGGAGATCAAAGAGATGCCAATCCGCGTGTCTGAGTTGGATCGGTATCAATTACAGCTCGGGGATGTTGTGCTAACTGAAGGTGGTGACTTTGATAAGCTTGGTCGCGGCTTTATCTGGCACGGACAGATACCGAATTGCATCCACCAGAATCATATCTTTGCCGTCAGGACGGATCGAGAAACTTTGTTGCCAGAATACCTTGCCTATCTTGTTCAAAGTGACTATGCTAAACGTTACTTCTTAAGTGTTGCGCATCGGACTACACATCTCGCTTGCATTAACAAGACCAAACTCCAATCATTCCCAATCCTGATTCCTTCTCTTACCAAACAAGGGCGCATAGTGGTTTTTCTAGATGTAGCGGACCAGAAAATCCGTGCAGAAGAACAGCGCAAGGCAGCACTGGAGGAGCTATTCCAGTCGATGCTGCACCAACTCATGACCGGCCAGATCCGGGTGGGGGCGCTCCCGGAACCGACCAACTCGTAGGAGGGAATAATGGCTACCGTACAGTTGAGACTCTCGACGGCCCAGGTGATCGACCTGGTCCGCCAGCTTCCGCCCCGGGCCAAAGAGGCCGTGGCCCAGATGCTGATGCCGGCCCTGGACGAGGTGGAGGATTGGGCGGGCTTGTTCGAGGAGGACGAGGCGTTCGACGAATTCTGGGAATTTGTAGAAGACGAGGAAGAGTGGGACGGCTACCCGGCCATGGGCCGCCGCGAGCTCCTGGCCGCCGAGGTCTTTGCCTACAGCTATGCCAACTATGACGGCCACCTGGACATCGGCAACGTCCGCTACGACGCACTGATGCCCGACGACGTGGACAGCCTGGAGCAGGCCGAGCAGGAGGGCTGGGACGACGCCCGCCTGGCCGAGGCCCTGGACGTCCCCCTCGACAAGGTCGGCGACTGGCGCGAGTCCTACCGGCGGGCCAAAGAGATCGTAGACGCCCCCACCCCGGCCGAATCGTTCCGGCGCGGCGTGCGCTACTCGATCCGGGACGCCGTCGAGGAGGGCCTGGCCGACGAAAAGGCCATCGAGCGGCTGGTCACCCAGATTTGCTATCGCGCCGCCGACCTGGCCTATTTGCTCGACATGGAAGGGGAGATATTGTCTCGCTATTCGGCGGAACTGCGCGAGGAATCGGCCGCCGACCTGGAGGCTCTGGCCGAAGCCTTTCAAGAAGAGTGAGGGAACGGGAGGTAAAAGAATGGCGAAGGAGATCCTTTTTCTGGTAGAAGATGCCCCGGAAGGTGGATACCTGGCCCGGGCACTGGGTTACTCCATCTTTACCGAAGCCGATACCTGGGCAGAGCTCAGGCAAATGATCGGGGACGCGGTCCGGTGTCATTTCGACGAAGGACAGCGACCCGACTTGATCCGCCTACACGCCGTGCGCGAGGAGGTGTTGGTGGTATGAGGCTGCCCAGAGATCTGGGAGGTAAGGACCTGGCCGCCCGGCTCGGGCGCTATGGCTACGAAGTGACGCGCCAGACCGGCAGCCACATGCGCCTGACCACCACGGAGGGAGGCGAACACCACGTCACGATTCCGCGCCACAAGTCGCTGCGGGTGGGCACGCTGGGTGCTATCCTCAGAGATGTAGCCGACCATCAGGGCATCTCCCGACAGGAACTGATGGAAGCGCTGTTTGGGAGATAAGCGTGACCCGCCTCAGCGAAAAGCGGGACGTTCAGGACGCGCTGATCAACTACCTGGTCGGCATCGGCTGGGACTACCTGCCGCCGGCCGAGGTCATGGAGGCGCGCGGCGGCGACCCGCGCGAGCCTTTCCTGCTGCCGACGGTGGAGGCCCAGCTCGTGGCCCTGAATCCCGGCCTGGTGACGCCCGAGAACGTGGCCGACGAGCTGCGCCGGCTGCGCACCGTGCGCGCCGACCCCACGGGCAACGAGGCGTTCCTGCACGCCCTGCGCGGCCGCTGGACGGTCTACGATCCGGCCGAGCGGCGCGAGCGCAACCTGGCCCTCGTCGACTATGACGACCTGGGGGCCAACCGCTTCACCTTCACCCAGGAGTTCGCCTTCGAAGACCGCGACCGGCGGCGGATCGACCTGCTCCTCTTCCTGAACGGTTTTCCGGTGCTGGCCGTCGAGAACAAGAGCCCGACCGTCCGCGACCCGGAGCTGGAAGCCTTCGACCAGGTGCAGCGCACCTACACCGCCCGCATCCCGGATCTGCTCAAGTTCGTGCAGCTCTTTGCCGCCGCCGACGTGCGCCTCCACTACGGGGCCACGTGGAACGACAGCCTGAAGGCATTCTACCGCTGGAAAGCGAGCGGGCGCGACTATGGGCTGGAGCGCCTGGCCAAGACCTTGTTCGACCGCGAGCACCTGTTGCGCGTCCTGCGCGACTATGTCATCTTTTTTCGGGCCGACGACCAGACCCACAAGTTCGTGCTGCGCCCGCACCAGATCCGGGCCGTGGAGCGCATCGAGGCCCGGGTGGCCGCCGCCTCCCTCTCCCCTCGCCCGCAGACGGGAGAGGGGAGAGGGCCGGGGAGAGGGGTGAGGGCCACCTCGGGCCTGGTCTGGCACACCCAGGGCTCGGGCAAGTCCCTGACCATGATCGTCGCCGCCCACAAGTTGCGCCGCGTCGCACGGCTGGAGAATCCGACGCTGCTCGTCGTGGTCGACCGGCTGGAGCTCGAGTCGCAGATGTTGCAGAACCTGGAAGCCTTCGGCTTTCCGGCCGTCGTGCGCGCCGAGAGCAAGGACCACCTGGCCGACCTGCTCGGCTCCGACTATCGCGGCCTGGTCGTGACCACCATCCACAAATTCGACCGTTTGCCCAAGAACCTGAACCGGCGGGACAACATCGTGCTGCTCATCGACGAGGCCCACCGCAGCCAGGAGGGCGACCTGGCGACCTACATGCGGGCGGCGCTGCCCCGCGCCACCTACTTTGGCTTCACGGGCACGCCCATCGACCGGGGTATCGTCGGCCGGGGCACCTTCGAGACCTTTGGCAAGCCCGACCCCGACGGCTACCTGGACAAGTACGGCATCGACGAGTCGATCGAGGACGGGACGACGGTGCCCCTCTACTACACACTGGCGCCGATGGACCTGCGCGTCGACCGCGACACGCTGGAGGACGAGTTCTTTCGCATCGTCGAGGAGCTGGGCATCGCCAGCCTGGAGGAGCTGAACCGCCTGCTCGACCGCTCGGACAAGCTCAAGGCCGTGCTCAAGGCGCCCGACCGGGTGGACGAGGTGGCGGCCCACGTGGCGGACCACTATCGCGAAAGCGTCGAGCCGCTGGGCGTTAAGGCGTTCGTCGTCGCCATCGACCGCGAGGCGTGCGCCCTCTACAAGGAGGCCCTCGACCGCTACCTGCCCGCGTCGTGGAGCCGCGTGGTCTATACGCCCTATCACAAAGACACGGGGCTGCTGCGCCTGCATCACATGGACGACGCCGAGGAGAAGCGGGTGCGCAAGGCGTTCCGCGACCCCGAGGCGCTGCCCAAGGTCCTGATCGTCACCGAAAAGCTGCTGACGGGCTACGACGCGCCGGTGCTGTACGCCATGTACCTGGACAAGCCCCTCAAGGACCACACGCTGCTGCAAGCCATCGCTCGCGTGAACCGCCCCTATCCCGAGAAGGAGAGCGGGCTCATCGTCGATTACATCGGCGTGTTCGAGAACCTGCAACGGGCGCTGGCTTTCGACGCCTCGGTGATCGAGACGGGCCTCATCGACCTGGAGGTGCTGAAGGGGCGGTTCGCGGATTTGCTGGGGGCTATTCAGGAGAGGCTCGAACCGGTCCGCCTGGAGGAGGAGCAGGGCCGGACGACGCGCATCCTGGACCACTTTTTCGAGGAGGAGCCGCGAGAGGCGTTCGTCGAGCAATTCAAGGAGCTCCAGACGGCGTACGAGATCCTCTCGCCCGACCCCTTCCTGCGGGACTACCTGGACGACTATGCCCTCGTCGCCCAGGTCTACCAGGTGGTCTACAACCATTTCAACCCGGAGGCCGAGAAGCGGCGGCTGCAGCGCGAGCTCCTGGCCAAGACCGACAGCCTCATCCGCCAGCACGTCACCGCCTCGGCCATCGCCGAGATGCCCGTCTATCCCATCACGCGCGACCTGGCCAACGTCATCGAGGCCGACGACGTCGGCGAGCGGGTGCAGGTCACCAACCTCTACCGCAGCCTGCGGATCCACATCGAGGAGCACCGGCGGGAGCAGCCCTACCTGGTGTCCATCGGCGAGCGGGTGGAGGCCGTGATCCAGGCCCTGCGGGACCGGCAGATCAGCGTAAAGTCGGCGCTGACGCAGATGACCGACTTTTCCGAGGAGGCGGTGGCCGCCCGGGAGGCGCAGGAAACGAGCGACCTGAGCCGCGAGGAGTTCACGCTCTTCTGGGTGCTCAAGGCCCAGGCGGTGCGGGACCCCGAGGGGGCCGCGCGGGACGTGGAGCGCATCCTGGCCGAACACGCCGGCTGGCCCTACAACGCCGGGCTGGAGCGGCGCGCGCGGGCCGAGATCTATCGCGTTCTGCTCTCGGAGCGGGGAACTCGGGGCATGGCCGAGACAGCCGAGGGCTACGAAGCCGGCAGGCTGAAAGAGACCGTGGACAACTTGCTTCGCATGCACGAGATGATCGCATATGGAGGCTGACGTGCGCTACCGGCACCAGGAGCGGCAGAGCCTGGCCCTGGAGGTGCGGCCCGAGGGATTGGTCGCCCTGCTGCCGCTGGGCGTGCCAGCCGACAGCCCCGAGGTCCAGCGTTTCGTGAAGGCCGGCCTGGCGAAGCTGCCCAGGCCCGAGCCGGTGCCCTCTGAGGCACGTCTTGGGGCGGATGAGATTCGTGAATTGGTCGACGCCTGGGCGGCTCGGATCGGGGTGGCGGTCAGCCGGGTGCAGATCCGGGCCATGCGGCGCAAGTGGGCGTCGTGCTCGTCCCTGGGCACGCTGACCCTCAGCGACGACCTGCTGCATTTGCCCCAAGACCTGGTGGAGTACGTGGTCTGCCACGAGCTGATGCATCTGCGGGTGCCGGGGCACGGCCAGGGCTGGCAGGCCCTGATGGGCGCCTACCTGCCCGACTGGCGGGCGCGGGAGCGGCGGCTGGCGGGGTGGGTGGTGTATTAGCACAGGAAGTAGGCTGGATGGTGGTTGCAGTCAAGCGTGAGGACTAGATCGAGCCTCCTAGCACCCAGGCCAAGGGATGCGGCTGCCCGGCAGGTCTCTGAGACGCTGAGCAGCATCTTTTACCACGTCAAACCGGATGATCAGATCCGGCGGGGAGAGATCTATGATCTCTTTCAGCGGGCCACGACCTACGACCGCTGAGTGGCAAGTGTGAATCAACAAGGAAAAAGAATGAACAGGCAGGACAAGCTAACGGGCATGCAAGTTACACGCCGGGACATCTTGCAGCATTGGTTGTCGGCCCGTGGTTTCCATCAAAATCCATTCGCCAGCCGCGAAGCCGAAGCCGAGCGAGCTCTATTGGGCGCCTATTTCGTCGAACCAGACTATTTTGACGAGATTCGAGAAGAGCCCAAGACGGTGTTTTTGTTTGCGCCCCGGGGCAGCGGCAAGACAGCCTGCCGGATCATGATCGAGGAGTATTGCCACAATAGCTTTTCCACTGACCAGCGTATCCTGGCTGTACCCCATACCGACTTGTCATCTGTTTTGGACAGAGCTGGCGATATCACGCCTGTAGCCGTCCGACATCACGTTGAAGAGATTCTGCGGCAGGCGGTCGTAGCGTTGACAAGCCAGTTGGAGCGTCGCCCAATGCTGGTGGACGAAATAAGATCTCTGGAGTGGACGAATCGCTGGTTGCTGCAATGGTACTGTTTTGAATAGTCCGATCTCCGCCTGGGCCGGGCTCCACACTCTCAGAGGTGGAGGAGGGGATGGTGGAGCCTGGTTCAAGGATTCAGGGTTGGGTCTCTTGTAGCCAACCCTTCTCGCTCGGGTGCAGTTGCTCCCATCTACCATTACCATCTCCTGACTGGCAGGAGTTGTCAA
>CAYLZO010000272.1:0-6331 GCA_964387775.1 uncultured Anaerolineaceae bacterium | reverse complement strand
GCCGGCGAGCGCGCCGCCGAGGTTGCGGCCTGTTTCGACGGCGGCCCGCTGGAGACGGAGGTGCTGGGCAGCGAGGTGGGCCGGGCGTCGGCGCTGAAAATGTGCTACGCCGCCTGGACCAAGGGCAGCACGGCGTTGCTGTGCGCCATCGTTGCGACGGCGGACCAGCTCGGCGTGTGGGAGGCGCTGGAGCGGCAGTGGGACCGCGATTGGCCCGGCTTCCCCGAGCAGACGGCCGGCCGCGTGCGGCGGGTCACGGCCAAGGCCTGGCGCTTTGCCGGCGAGATGGACGAAATCGCGGCCACGCTGGCGGCCGCCGGCCTGCCCGGTGGCTTTCACACTGCCGCCGCCGGCCTCTACCGTCGCATCGCTCGCTTCAAGGACGCGCCCGAGACGCCGCCGCTCGAAGAGGTGCTGGCGGCGCTGACTGACAGCCAAGGGGATTGATGCAGGCGGAACGCATCTGGCGCGGCGAGACGGGCAATTGGGCTACTTGGCCGTCCGTTGGCGCAGAGCTCCCCGCAGCCAGAGCAGGCCCAGAAGGACAAAGGGCACCAGGCAGGCGACCGTCGCCAGCCAGCCGGTGCCCGAAGGCGTCACCTCTACCGGGAAGGCCGTCTCGCCCGAGCCGGCCGGCCCCTCGACGAGCAGGTGCACCTGCCACGGCCCCTCGGCGTCGAAGGGCACCTCGGCGACAAAGCGCTCGCCGTAGCGGGTCTCCTCGCGCTCGCCGGGATGGGCGGTTGCGGGCTGGTGGCCATCCTCCGGCTCGACGCGGAGCGTGACCGCCGTGCCGGGCGGGGCGGGCTCGCCGCCGACCAGGGTGACGAGCACGTAAAAGGTCCCGGTGCCCACGTCGGGGTCGGCCAGCGCCGAGACGAGGTACGGCCCCAGCGGCTCCTCCATGAGGACCGGGTAGGGCGCGCCGACGTGGGCCCGCGCCGCCGCCGGCCAGGCCAGCAGGGCCAATACCATCCCCAACGTCAGCCATCCCCATCGCTTCCGAGTCATCCGCGTAACCCTCGTAGGGCAAGTTTGAAACTTGCCCTACAGCTTGGCGTTCAGCCAGCCAGCATCGTGCCGCGCATCTCCATCGGCTGGCCCATGAGCCACAGGGCGGCCAGCAGCAGGAGCGTCAGCAGGACGGCCCAGGGCAGGAAGGCGCGCCACGGGCGGCGCGGCGCGTCCTGCTCGGCCAGGCGATGGGCGACCAGCAGCGCGCCGAACCAGCCCAGCCCCAGAAAGCCCCACTCCAGCGGATCGAGCCAGGCGACGGGCAGCAGCGCCCCCAGGTCCCAGCGGGGCGCGCCGAGCAACGCGGCGCCGGCCACGTCGGCGACGAAGCTTTGGAGCACGGGCACAAAGGTCCAAAAGCCGGTCAAAAAGTGAAAGCTGTAGTGGGCCAGCCACAGGCCAAAGCCCAGCGGCACGAGGGCGTAGGCGTAGCGTATCACCCACGCCCGGAGGGACGATCGGCCGGTCGCACCCGCCGCCCGCCACGAGGCCCAGCCCGCCAGCCCCAACGACGCCAGCGGCAGGACCCCCAGCCCGCCGAGAAAGAGCACGCCCAGGGCCAGCGCCTCCGATTTAGTCCCCAAAAAGCGGGCCAGGCCGTCCAGCACGGTGTACACGGGCGAGACCATGCCAAAGGCGTTGAGCAGCGCGCCAAAGGTGAACAGCACGGCCAGTGCCGCCAGGTCGGGCCGCCGCGACAGGCGCCCGATGCCCGAGCGCCGGGGGTCGATCCAGAGTTCGCTGCCGGGCAGGCGGGGCGTCACGCCGACGTTGTCGTAGGGGCAGGCGTGGGCGCAGTCGAGGCAGAAGGTGCAGTCGAGGTTGCCGGTTTTTTGGGGTTGGTAGAGCCACAGCTGGCAGCCGGGTATCGGGTACCGGGTATCGGGTATCGGGCGGCCCTTGATGCAGTCTTTGGTAGGGCAGGCGGCGCAGGTGGTGGGGTTGCGGACCTTGACTTCCAGCGGTGAAATTAGGGATGTGAGAAAGTTGAATTGGCCCAGAGGGCAGAGATACTTGCAGAAGGCGGCGCCCCGGAACAGGGCATCGACGCCGACGGCCCCGGCGAAATAGGCGACGATGAGCCAGGCGGTCCAGCGGGGCGTGGCCCACAGGTCGAAGAGCTCGTAGGCAAAGAGGAGCGCGGCAAAGAGGCCGAGGGCCAGCCACTTGCCCCGCAGCCGGGCCGGCCACATGCGCGCCGGCTCGCGGCGGAAGAGGCGGCGGGCGGCGTTGCGCAGGAGCATAAAGGGGCAGCCCAGGCAAAAGAGGTTGCCGGCCAGCAGCAAGGCCAGGACGACCAGCCCCCGGTAGTGGACCCAGGTGAACACCGTGGCCAGGTTCTTGGGCGCCAGTTGCGGGCCGACCAGCCCGTCAAAGACCATCAGCGCCGCAACCAGCAGCAGGGGCAGCGCCAACGCCGAGCGGGCGTGCCGCCAGCGCAAAAAGCGGCCCACGAGCGGCAGGGTTAGCAGGTCGAAAGAGTTGGCAAGGGTGCCGATTCCCCCCTCCCCCTGGCCCCCTCCCTCGGGGGAGGGGGGATGCTTGCGGCTCATCTCAGGGCGCCGGCGTCTCGCCGCAGATGGCGTCCACGCCGGGGACGTCGATCTGGCGCTCCAGCGAGCGGCCATCGGCCAGCTCGGCGCGGACGAGGATGAACCAGTCTCCGCCCATGGTGAACTCCAGGTCGGCCCGGTACTGGCCGGGGGCGACCTCGATGGCGTCGGCGAAAACGGGCACCATGCCGGCGTGGCTCATGTTGCCCTCAAGCTCGACGGCTGCCTCGGTGAGCGGCTCGCCGCCCGCGCCGGTCAGTCTCACCGTGAGCGTCGCCGGGCCAAGCTGCGGCGGCTGCGGCTCGATGGCCAGCGCCACGCCCACGTCGGGCAGATCGCGCCCACCCCGCGCACAGCTCCCCATCACCAAGAGACAGAGAACCGACGCAACGCGCGCCACACACCACGCAATACGCAACACGCCTACATCTCCCGTACCGACACCTCGAGCGCCATCGTCCCGCTTTTCTCAAACTGCAACTCGAGCGTAAACGTGTCGCCGGCCTTCAGGTCGCGCTCCATGCCGATGAGCATGACGTGGTAGCTACCCGGCTGGAGCAGCACCTCACCGCCGGCCGGGATTTCGAGGCCGTCGGCCAGCATCTGCATCTTCATCACATCGCCTTCCATGACCGTCTCGTGGATTTCGACGACTTTGGCCACATCGGTACTGCCGCCGATGAGGCGATCCGCCTCTTTGCCTTCGTTCTTGAGCCGCATAAAGACGGCGCCGGTGCCCGCCATGCCCATCCCTTCCCCGGCCATGCCGCCACCCTCTGCCGCGGCCATCGCCGGGCGTGCCCAGACCTCCTCGGCCTGGATGCTGGGGCCGGCCGGTGCTCCACAGGCGGCCAGCGCCGCCGCCAGAAGCAGAATCGTCAGTCCCAGTCTTACTCTCTTCATCCTTTCTCTTCTCCTTCGATGGACTCAGTTGTAGCCCACCACGATTTGGCCGCCTCGAGGAAGGCCACGCCGCTCTCGACGAGTTCAAAGGCCCCCTCCACGGAATCCTCAGCCGGATAGTATCCGCACACTGCCTGGTAGAATCTGGTTGCCGACTTGCGCAGGGCTGTGCCACGGGGCAGTTGTTCGATGGCCCGCTCTTTGGGCAGGTTCCAGACGGCGATAACGTCCTCCTGATGCAAGGTCAATACCTGGTAGAGCAAAGGCCAGACCTTGGTGCACAGCAGTCGCAGGCTGCGATCCAGGCGCACCCCGCCCGGGCCGACGAGGCGGCTGATGAGAAAGTCTGGCGCGGTGTCCAGGTTGTCCAGGGCGTGCCGGGCTGAGGCTCTCAGATCCTCAGCCGTGGCCTCGGGCATCGGCAGCCGGCCGGCGACCAGGTGATAGGCCCCCGGAATCGGGCCGACGAGACCTTCCTCCGGCTCAGGCCGCCGGGCGTAGCACTGGACGTAGCGGAACGGTCCCAGGTCAATGCCCGCCAGGTCGCGGCGGATGGCGAAGGCCAGCTCCAGCGGCAACTGCCCCTGCCAGGAAAAGGCCGCGTCGTCCAGGTAGAGCTGAAAGTCGACGTCGCTGCAACCGGGGATCACCCCGCCCTTGACCGCCGAGCCGTGCACCAGCAGCCCCACGAACCAGGGAGTTGTATGCTTCAGATACACAGCGGCAGCTTGTCGGGCAATGGGCCGTGCTTCCGGAATCAGTCCCGAAAGGTCCATCATTCTTTCAGCAACTGCCGGATGTCGTGCACCAGGTCCTCGACCGGCGTGCCGTAGCTCTCGCGCAGGACCCAGCGGCCCTCCGGGTCGAGCACGAACGTCGTCGCCGTGTGGCTGACCAGGTAGCCGGCGGCGCTGCCCGAAGCGGTGTCCTTCTCATAGTAGACGTCAAAGACGTCGTAGACGGCCTGCAGCTCGTCCGGCGTGCCGGTCAGCCCGACGAAATCGGGGTTGAAGGCGCCGACGTGCAGGCCCAGCCGCTCCGGTGTGTCCCGCTCGGGATCGACGGTGACGAATACGAACCTTACCCGGCCGGCGTCGTCGCCCAGCGCCTCGTGGACCTTGCGCCAGGTGGCCAGCGTCGTGGGGCAGACGTCGGGGCATTGGGTGTAGCCGAAAAAGAGGAGCACGGCGTCGCCGCGCTGATCGCTCAGGCGAAAGGGCTCGCCACGCTGGTCGGTGAGGGCAAAATCGGGCACGGCCACCGGCTCGTCCAGCACCGTACCGCGAAAGGACGGGCTGCCGCAGGAGAGGAGCGTCACCGCGAGCAGGGTCAAGGCCAGGATTCTCTTCACGCTGTATCCTCCGAAAAAGGCAAAGAATAAGGAAGGAGCCGTCACATTCTCCGCGCAGAAGGCGGCTGGATCCCCGCCCCTTCGATTCTAGCACCGGCCACGAGCTTTGTCAAACCGCTAGCGATAGACCAGCCGGAAGGTCAGGTAGAAGCAGGTGTGGATGGTAAAGGCCGGGGCCTCGGCGGTCCCCAGGCCCAGGCCGACGATGCGGTCGCTGGGCGCGCCACTGACGCTCACGGCGTAGGAGCCGAGGGTGTTGTACATGGCAAAGTTGACGGGCCAGTCGGGCGGCGGTCGATCCTCGACGGGCAGGACCAGGTTGCCGCCGACCCACTGGAAGACGACCTGCCGGCCCAGCGCCCGGTTGCCGTTGGCGTCGAGCACCTCGACGTAGATGCTGTGTTTGCCCGCCGACTCTTGCTCGTCGGTCCAGCGGGCGCGGATCAGGCGCCAGTAGGGCTTGCCCGGCCCGACGAAGGCCGGCTCGACGCGTACGCCCATCGGCGCCAGGCGGGGATCGAGGGTGCGCGGATGGGGGGTGTTGGTCGGCGTGGGCGCAGGTGGAGAGGTCGGCGCGGGCCGGCGGCGGCGAGGTCGGGGGGTGGACGTCGAGGTTGGGGTCGGCGTCTCGGTGGGTGTCGGGCTCGGCGTGGGGCTCGGCGCGGTCGGAGACCGGGTGGGCGTGGGCGTGTTGCTGGGAGAGGGGGTCGGGGTGTCGGTGGGTGTCGTCGTGAAAGTGGGGCGCAGCGTGCCTTGGGGGCCGATGGCGGTCGGGCTGGGCAGGATCAGGGCGGCTTGCGCGCCGTCGCTATCGGCCCGGGCGCCGTCCAGGGCGGCGTAGGCCAGGAGGCCGACCAGGCTGAGGGCGACCACGGCCAGGCCGGCGACCACGAGGCGCCAGAACTGCTGGCGTTGCCAGGGTTGAGGCCGACGCCGTGGCTCGACTACGGCTGGCGACGGTGCGACGGCCCGGCGCAGCTCGGCGGCGACCGTCTGTGCGGAGCCGGGGGATTCCGCCGGCCGGGTGACGACGGCCGGCGCGGGGGCGGCTGCCTCCAGCGCGGCGAGCCCCCGCTTGGCGGCCCGGTTGTCGGGGTTGATGGCCAGGACCCGGCGCAGACAGTGGGCCCGGCCCTGGGGGGTGTCGAGCACGCCGCTGAGCCACAGCCAGGCTTTCTCCGAATCGGGGTTCTGGCGCGTGGCCTCGCTGAGGAGCCGGCGAGCCACACGCTTGTCGCCGGCCTTGGCGGCGGCGATGCCCTGCCTGAGAAGAGAGTCGCTCATGACTGTCTCGTTCTCAGCACGAGCGCTAACGGCAGCAGTGCGCCCACTGCGGTCAGAGCAAACACCCACGCCGCCTCAGACAGGAGGCCCCATGTCTCGGGGCGCACCAACCCCAGCACGTAGAGGAGGTAGGCCGCCATTCCACCGCTGACGGCCAGGGCCAGCCAGCGGACCACGGTCGTCCGGCGTTGGCGCCGGCGGCCCAGCGCGACATAGCCCGCCGCGG
>CAYLZO010000271.1:421-6383 GCA_964387775.1 uncultured Anaerolineaceae bacterium | reverse complement strand
GCTCCGCCGATCTGACAAGAAACCTCTTGCCAGACAGTCGAACGTCAAATATCGTTGTGCCCCCTGGGTGCAACGATGGGGACCTCCCAGCTTGGCCGGGGCAGTCCTCCCAGAGCAATGATGGGGGCGGCCGAGTCGAACTATGTCTGTGTTGCGA
This sequence comes from uncultured Anaerolineaceae bacterium, assembly GCA_964387775.1. Classification (GTDB taxonomy): domain Bacteria; phylum Chloroflexota; class Anaerolineae; order JAAYZQ01; family JAAYZQ01; genus CAYLZO01. The sequence continues at coordinate 6,226 of CAYLZO010000271.1, read as the reverse complement.
ACATGTACCCTTGGCCCCGATGGGTCATGATTCGCTGCGGGCGGCTAGGGTCCGATTCCAACTTCTGCCGAAGGTGGTAGATGTGGGGCTTGAGGTGATCTCTTGAGCGGGTATGATTCGGACCCCAGACCTGGGCCAGCAATTCTTCGTAGAGCAGAGTTTCTCCGGCATGCCGGACCAGGCTAGAGAGCAGCCGAAATTCGATCCTGGTCAGCGGCACCACCTCGCCGTCGAGCAGAACCTCCCGACGGTCCAGATCGACCACCAGGTTGCTGTTGGTAAACGACCCCTTCTCTTGCTCGGAATCAAGAGCGCTCCGGCGCAAAAGCGCCTGCACCCGGGCCACCAACTCGGTCAGGATCAGTGGCTGGGACATGCAATCGTCAGCCCCCAGCCGCAGCCCCTTGACCCGATCCGACTCGTCGCCGCTGGACAACAGTAGAAGGAGGGGGCTTTCCAGGAAGGTCAGAACCTTGTGATAGAATACCCATCCCTCCTGAACCGGATCGAGACCCAGCACCACCAGGTCCGGCTTGTCAATCAGCATCTTGCGGATGGCGTCCAGGCTGGGCGCAAAGTGACCCAGCCTGTAGCCCTCGCGAGCCAGGACCGGCTTCACGCGCTCTGCCCGGAACTCGTCGTCATCGATTAACAAAATGGACGCGGTCACGTGCCCTTTCCTTTATGGGCGTCTCCCGGCATACTCCTGCGGTCGAGCGGACCGAGGGGGACCCCGAGGCTCCGAAAAACAGATTACCGAAATCCAGGTAAAGTATACCCGATGGAGATCAAATGGGCATCAAAAAAACATCAAAACCGCATCAAAAATATTCAACGAAAGATTTAACCATCTTAACAAGGTTAAATTCTGTGGCCCTAGCCCTTGAATCTGTACCCTTTGCCAGGTTCGGTGAGGATATACTGGGGGTTCTGGGGGTCCTTTTCGATCTTTTGCCGCAGATGATAGATGTAGGTCCGGAGGTAGCCGATTTCGTCGGCGTACTCCCAGCCCCACACCTGAGTGAGCAGGGCCTGGCTGGCGAGAACCTGGACCGGCCGGTCCAGGAAACAATCGAGCAGCTTGAACTCGGTCGGGGACAGGTCCACTTCCTGCCCCTCCACCAGGACCCGGCGGTGCATCCGATCGATGGACAGCCGGTCGTCGATCTCGACGATGGACTCTGCGATGGACCCCGTCATAGAAGGCTCACTGCGACGCAACACCGCTTCGATGCGGGCCAAGAGTTCGGCGAGGCCAAATGGCTTGGCTACATAATCGTCGGCGCCCAACTCCAAGCCCTGGACACGATCCTCCTCACTCCGCTTGGCGGTCAGCATGATGATCGGAATATTGGAAAACGTCCGAATGCTGCGGCACGCTTCCCAGCCGTCCATGTGGGGCATCATCACGTCTAGCAAGACCAGGTCGGGCCTATGTCTCTCTAGCATCTGCACCCCTTCCAGGCCATCCTCGGCCCTCAACACCTGGTACCCGTGGTCCTGGAGCTGTTCGCGAAAGAGATAGGCGAAAGACTCGTCGTCCTCAACGATCAATATCGTGCACTGCATCGATACCTCCTCCTCCTCCTCCTCCTCCTCCTCACTCCTCGCTCAGCGCGTTCTGCGCTTGCGGCAGGCTGAAACAGAAACGGGCCCCGCCCCCTGGAGATGGCTCATACCAGAGCCGTCCCCCCAGGTCCAGGACCAGGTTCCGGGCCAGGGATAGGCCCAAGCCCTGGCGCTGTGCCTCTGGCGCCTCATGGCGACCGCGCCGCCAGGGCTCAAAGATCGCCTCCCGATCTTCCTCTGGGACCCCCGGCCCCCCGTCGCGCACGCTGACGATGACGCTGCCCTCTCCCTCTTTGGCTTCCAGGACGACCTCCGTGCCGGCCGGCGCGTAGCGGATGGCGTTTTCAACCAGCTTGCTCAGGACGTCTTGGATCCTGTCGGGGTCACTCCACACGAAGGGCAGATCGGGCGGCGCCTGCACGGCGATCTCGCAGTCGAGACCCCGGATCTCGAAGGCATAGGCCATCTGGCGCAACAGGGGGCGCAGGGTGACCAATTGCCGCTGGGCACGGGCAGCCCTGGCGTGGCCCGAAGCAGTGGGGAAGAGCTGGGCCAGCCGCAGCCGGAGGCGCTTCACCTCCCGCCGGATCACCTGCAGGAGCCGCCACGGAACTGTATCTGTCGGCTCCAGGTGCCCGGCCAGTTGCTCCGCAGCGGCCTCCAGGTTGGTCGCGGGGGTGCCCAGTTCGTGGGCCAGGACGGCCAGAAACCGGGCCCGGGCACCCTCCAGTTCCTCCCAGGTCGTCCTGTCCTGAAAGAGGACGAGGGCACCCGAGGATTCCCCTTCGCTGGTCTGCCAGGGGGCGACGGCGCCCGTGACCAGTACCTCGCGGGCGTCGCCCGGCCCAGTTCGGAAGGCGGTAGGCAGATTGAGATGGGTCGTCCGCCCCTGGGCCAGGGCCTGGCTCAAAGCCACGGTCCAACCCATGGCCTGGGCGGACTCGCAGATCGCCTGTTCCAGGGCCAATGAGAGGGGGCGGCCCCGCCATTCCGCGTTGCGCCAGCCCAAGAGTCGTTCGAGAGCCGGGTTGACGCTGAGGATCCTCCCTTCGTCATCGACGGCGCACAGGCCAAGGGGTAGGGCAGCAAAGAGTGCTTCGTAGGGGATCGGGCCCATAGGGAACTCCTCATCTCCTTAGTGCTATTCTCTATCGGTACTCTGGAAAATACCCTGCCGCTTGAACGATGGAGCGACCACGTGGCACAAAGATAGTATCATAATGTCCTGTTTTTGGCAAGGGTCGTATGACAAGCAGGTCGCCTCAATCCGCTAATTCTGCACATCCGTTGTTCTTCTGGCGGCGACGATCTTGCAAGTCCTCTAGGCAGGCTCCGCCGCTCCGTCCGCCGTGGGCGGCAGAGTGGTTGCTGCCTCACTATAACACAGATCCGTCTGCCCCAAACGGCGAGTTTCTGCCAATCTCGGCCAATCCAGGGGATGCTAACCTATTTCGGCCACACAGACCTGAATACGGGGCAATGATAGCAGTCATCATACACCACACCACTCACCACTCCATACACCAAAAATTGACCATAATGTAGCCAATGCTACAGACCTGGCTGCTCCCAGCAACCCTGCCCCTTTCTCTCCTGGTCTGCAACTCGCCCCGTCGTCAGCCGCTACCGCGGCAAGGTGCATGGATTGAGGGTTTCACCCTTGATTACATTATAAAGAGAAAGGAATAAGTGAAAATGAGCAACGAACCCCCACCCCGCGTCACGGTCAGCCGCACCCACTTTCTGGTCCACCTGAACGGCGACCTGCACCACGTCCGCCGCGATGGGGTGTGCGACTGCGGCGGGACCGCCAAATCCCCCTGCCCGGCCATCCCTCCCGTCCAGGACCACCTGGCCGGCGGCGGCGTCAGGCCCCTCGGCCGCCACCCCGACACCTGGCCCGGACGCTGGCTCCGGGTCCCGACCCTGTGTCCGATCTGTGACTGTCCCACCGTCGCGGACCGGCACCTCGATAGTTCTCATGGCCCCGGCTGGCGCTGCACCTGCGACGCCGGCCACTACTGGTGGGTGAGAATGGAACCCCTGCGGTGCTTTCATTACCCGACACAGGAGCGCTGAACCGGAGATCGCGGATCGCGCTGAAGAAAGGACACACCATGACCACCAAAAACCCCATCCCTTCGGCGCGCCCGGAGGTGGGCACCATCGTCGTGACGCACCGGCTGCCGACGGGCGTCATCGCCCGGATTGACGGCCAGACGCGCCGGTTTCGCAGCCTGGACGCTGTCTTTTGCGCCGCGCTGGCGCTATTGGATGAGGCGGTCGAGACGGCCGTGGCCCAGGGAACGACCACGCTCCAAGAAAGGAAAGGATCATGATACAGCAGCTTCCCCTGCCGGGCGCCCTGGCCGTCGAGGCCGAGGCGCTCGGCCCACCGGCGTATGCCAAAGCCCCCCGTCGCTACCCCACCCTGCGCGAGCTGCCCGAGAGCGAGCGCCCCGTCCACCGCCTGCACTTTTACGGGCCGGCTGCCCTGAGCACCGGCGAGCTGCTGGCCATCCTTCTGGGCAACCCCCACCAACTCCAGGACGCTGCCCACCTGGTAGCCGCCTTCGAGGGCATCGAGGGCGTGGCGCGGGCCAACCTGCCCGAGCTTCAGCAGCAACCGGGTATCGGCGCTGCCACGGCCGCCCGCATCAAGGCCGCCTTTGAGCTGGGCCGCCGCCTGATCGCCGAGCCGCCCCCGGACCGCTGCCAGATCCGCACCCCGGCCGACGCGGCCAACCTGGTCATGGCCGAGATGGGCCTGCTGGAGCAGGAGCACCTGCGCACCATTCTCCTGGACACCAAGAATCGGGTCGTGAACATCCCCACCATCTACGTCGGCTCGGTGAACACGACCATGATCCGCATCGCCGAAGTGTTCCGCGAAGCCATCCGCCGCAACTGCCCGTCGCTCATCGTCGTTCACAACCACCCTAGCTCCGACGTGACCCCCAGCCCCGAAGACGTGGCAGTCACCGAGCAGATCGTCGAGGCGGGCAAGCTCATGGACGTGGAGGTGCTGGACCATCTGATCGTCTCGCGGACGGCGTTCGTCTCGCTAAAAGAGCGCGGTCTTGGCTTTTAAGCATGAAAAAGAGAGGAAGAAGATGAAACTATCACAGCCGAAAGCCTACGAAGAAATCAAGCCGCTGCACGGCAGCGCCGGCCGGCCCATCCGCTGCGCCCCCGCCCTGAACCGACACTGACTCCTATGCAGAACAGAAAGGACCTCCAAATATGACCGTAACCCTCAACCAATTCGTAGACCGCGACTGCCCTGGGCAGATGATCACCCAGGGCGGTTTCACGTCCCACGCCCAGGCGGGCGCCCGCGTGGACGGCAGCTCCGTCCTCTTTCTCCTGCTCCAGGGCCGCCAGACCCACGTCCGCGCCCATTGGGCCAGTTTCCACGAGCGGGAACTGAACGGCTACCAGCGGCTGCCGGGCAAGGAAACCTATCTCAAGCCCAACCCCACCGCCGTCCTGCCCTCCGGCGCCGGCATCGAGATGGCCATCGTCCATCGCGGCCTGATCCCGGGCCAGAACGAGGAAGCCGCCGGGCACCTCTTCACCTTCGGCCCGCCCCACTTTGGCCTGACGTTTCAGGCCGCCATGCCGGTGCCGATGTTGGCCCACTGGGAACCCGCCCTTTGGCACCTGGGCCTGAAGGCAGGCCTGATCCGTCAGGTGCCCGACACCTGGAACGTCAGGCTGTGGCTCGTCCAGGTGGACACCGAGCACTGGCTGCGGGCCATGGCTGCCCGCCACGAACTCTTTACCTACGAACCCTGACGCTTACCTCACGATGACCAGGCCCTGGCCGCTAGACAGACCGCCGCCCCCCCCCAACTCTCAGGCCTGGAATGAACGCTCCAAAGAAAGGAAATCACGATGGGACGACTGAAGAACATCGCCACCGCCGGGTTCTACCCCTGGCTGGAAGAACACTTCGAGCGGGTAACCGCCCAGATCACAGGGCCGGACGACGCCGGCGCCTCCTGGATGCTCGACCCCTGCGCCGGGGAGGGCGCCTTCGCCCGCTTCCTGGCCGACCGGCTGGGACTCCGGCTGGCCACCGTCGAGGTGAACCGGGAGCGGGGCGCCCAGTGCCGGATGCTGAGCGACCACCACGTCACCGGCGACGCCCTGCAAACCGAGTGTGGCCACCGGCAGTTCGCCTTCCTGTGGCTCAACCCGCCCTTCATGGCCGACGCCGAGGCCCGGATGGAG
>CAYLZO010000271.1:0-411 GCA_964387775.1 uncultured Anaerolineaceae bacterium | reverse complement strand
CGCTACCGGGACGCCCTGGCCCCCGGCGGCGTCCTGGCCTACACCATCCCCGGCCGCACCATGCTCCGCGACAAGGCCCTCCTGGCCCACCTGGCCCGCTTCTACCGCGACCACCGCCTCTTCTGGCTGCCCGCACCCAACCCCTACGGCCAGATCCTGTACCTTGGCCGCCGCCGCGAGAAAAAGGCCCTCACCACCTCCGCCGCGACCGACCTCATCAACGTCCTGACCGGGCGCCGGCCCCTGCTGCCCGACGCCTGCTCCGACCCGCTGCCCATCCCCGGCCTGCCTCGGACCGCCATCCGATTGCGGGGCCGGGAGATCGACTGGGACCTCTTCCGCCAGGAGGCCGCCCGCCACGGCGTGAGCCTGACCGAGCAGATGGTCCCGCCCACCGCCCTGGAGACCGAG
>CAYLZO010000270.1:0-6441 GCA_964387775.1 uncultured Anaerolineaceae bacterium | reverse complement strand
AACTCGTAGCCGCTGGCGGCCGCCGCCTGGCCGATGCGGTGACAGGTGTCCATCGAGTCGTTGCCGCCGATGTAGACGAAATGCCGCACGCCGTGGGCGTGGAAAACGTCCAGGACGCGCTCCTCCTCGCCGGGCGCGAGCCTGTGGCGGCAGGAGCCCAGCGCCGAGGCCGGCGTGCGGCTCAGCCGTTCCAGGGTTTCGGGGTTCTCGGCGCTGAGGTCGATCAGCTCCTCTTTGAGGGCGCCCTCGATGCCGTGCCGCAGGCCGTAGATGCCCGATAGCTTGTCGTGCCGCTGTGCCTCGCCGATGACGCCCGCCAGGCTGGCGTTGATGACCGGGGTGGGGCCGCCCGACTGGCCGACGACGAGGGTGCCTTTCAACGTTTGGGTCATAGAGTTCCTCGGCAGGTGCCGGGACCGGGCCTCACTCCCTCACGAGGTGGTCCCGGTGATCTTCGAACAGCCAGTTCTCGGCAAGAAACCGCTCCGTTTCGATATAATCGAGTTTAAAGATGCCCTGGCTCGCTTTCACCACGTAGGCCACGTCCACCAGCCAGACGGTCTTGGTCATGCTCGCGCTCCTTGGGTATTCTCGGCGTTTCCGGCAGCCTCTGCGGTTAGATACCAGGCCGAGATTGGGACAAGTTCTGCGTATTGTAACAGAGGGCGCCCGAGAAGGCAAGATCGGTCAAGCGTAGTTGAATTGCCGATTGCCCGTAGCCCGGCCGTGATTGACGCCAGGGCCGTTTCCCGCTACAATGGGGACCATGACTCAAGAGCAAAAGCCCATTTCCCGGCGCCGGTTCCTGCAGGGCGCCAGCGCCGCAGCCCTGGCCTCTTTTCTGTCGGCCTGTGGCGTGTCCACCCAGACGCCGGGCGCCGTGCCGACCGAATCGGCGCGTGGGGGCGCGACGCAATTCCCCCTGCCCAGCCTGACGCCCACGTCCACGCCCACCCGGCCGATGGCATCGCCGACGGCCACGACGGAACCCGCTCTCGGCACCCCGCCCGATCCGATGCAGTCGCCGCTGGAGTCGCCCCTCGATTCGCCGCTGGCGACGCCCACCGAGCCCCCGCCGCCGACGCCCACTCCGACCCCGGCAGCCACGCCCTTCCCGGCCGGCCCGCCCAGCAAGTTGGGTCTCTTTGTGGCGTGGTACCATCCCCAGATCATGGACCTGGTCGCCACCGGCAACGTGGCCGCCCTCAAGACGCTGGAGCTGGATCCCAATTTCCTGGCCGAGGTCAGGGCCCGCTCGCCCGACACCCTCATCGTCGGCCGGGTGACGATGGGCCAACTCGACCTCAACCGGCCCGACATGGCCGCCGAGGCCCGGCGTGCCGCCGACGCGGTCCTGCCCCTGGCCCTCGACGAGCGGCGTGCCGGCCTGGTCGACGCCTGGGAGGGGTTCAACGAACCGGTGCCCGGCGACGAGGCCCAGATGCGTAAACTGGCCGAGCTCGAGGCCGAGCGGGCGCGCCTCCTGGCCGAGCACGGCCTGCGGGCGGTCGTGGGCAATTTCGGCACCGGCCAGCCGCCGCTGGAGTGGTGGCCGGCCTTCCGCCCGGCGTTGGAGGCGGCCCAGGCCCACGGCGGCTACCTGGGCTTGCACGAATACTCGGCGCCGACCATCTGGTATCTCACCAACCGCCAGCCCCTCGACTTTGGCGTCGCCCCCGCTGACGAAGGCTGGCTGACGCTGCGTTACCGCAAGGTCTACCGCCAGTACCTCCAGCCGTGGGGCCTGGACCTGCCGCTGGTGATCACCGAATGCGGCGTGGACGGCCTGGTCACCGAGCGACCGGGGCCAGAGGGCAAGGGCTGGCAGGATTTCGGCGCCTACTGGGCCGACCTGGGCATGGGCTGGGATACGCCCGGCAACTATATCGAGCAACTGGCCTGGTACGACCGCCAGCTCCAGCTCGACGAGTACGTGGTGGGGGCGACGATCTTTGCCATGACGGGCTTTGAGGAGTGGCGCACCTACGAAATCAAAGGGGATGCCGCCGAGATCTTGAAGCAGTACCTGTCGGTGCACCCGGTGCGCTAATCAGGCTCCCGGCTTTGTTCAACTCACCGCCAGCCAGGGGCACAACTGCCGCTCCAGGTTGTCCACCACGAAGTAGAGGGCCAGCCCCAGCAGGCTCATGGCCACTACGCCGGCGTACATTGGGGCGTAGGCCAGCCGTCCCCACGTTTCCACGATGATGTAGTAACCCAACCCTGACGTCGTCGCGAAAGACTCGGCGAAAAAGAGCACGGCGATGGCTGTGCCAATGCTCACCCGCAGTGAGGTCAGCACGGCGGGCAGGCAGGCGGGCAGGTAGACAAAGCGGAAAATCGCCCGCCGCCCGGCCCCCAGCGAGCGCACCGAGGCGATGAGCTCGGGGCGAATGTTGGCCGCCTCGTCGCGGACGACGACCAGCATCTGGAAAAAGAGGATCAGGGCGATGATGAACACCTTGGACAGGTTGCCGATGCCCAGCAGCAGGATAACCACGGGCAAAAAGACGATCTTGGGGATGGGATAGAGCAAATAGATGACGGGCGCGGCCAGCCGGCTGGCCGTGGGGCTCAGGCCCAGGCCCAGCCCGGCGGGCACGGCCGCGGCCACGGCCACCAGGATGCTGGCCACCACCCGCCAGGCGCTGACCAGGAGGTGGCGGCCCAGTTCCCTGGGCAGCTCGGCGACAAAGGCACGCAGCACCTGCCACGGCTGGGGCAGGACCGATTTGTCGACGGCCATCGCTGCCAGTTGCCAGGCGACCAGCAGGCCGAGGACGGCCAGGAGGACGTCACGCCGGCGCATGGTTTGTCTCCTCCAGCAAGTGTCGGACCTCGTTGCAGCGCGTCTGGAATCGCGCCTGCTCCCGGTAGTCGAGCTGGCCGGCCTCGGGATTGTCGATGACCAGCGGCTCGTGGTGGGGCGGCTGACGCAGCAGCAGGAGCCGCCGGCCGAGGTAAACGGCCTCCTCGATGTTGTGGGTCACGACGACGGTCGTCACGCCCGTCTCGGCGCGAAGCTCCAGGGTCAGGCGCTCCAGGTCCTCGCGGGTCAGGGCGTCGAGGGAAGAAAAGGGCTCGTCCATGAGCAGCAGGTCGGGGTTCATGACCAGCGTGCGGGCGATGGCCGTCCGCTGCCGCTGTCCGCCCGAGATCTGGGCCGGGTACTGGTCGCGCAGCTCGGCGATGCCCAAGCGCTCCAGCCAAAAGTCGACGCGGCGGGCGACCTCGTCCTTGGGCATCTGCTCCCCGGCGGGAGCGTGGCGGCCGTCCGGCCCGTAGAAGCGCCGCACGCGCAGGCCCAGGGCCGCGTTCTCGGCGACGGTGGCCCAGGGCAGCAGGCCATAATCCTGCAAGATCAGGCCGGTGCGCGGCCGGGGGCGCGCCAGCCGTTCGCCGCCGATGCGCACCTCGCCGGACGAGGGATGTCGCAGTCCGGCCAGCAGATACAGCAGCGTCGATTTGCCGCAGCCCGACGGCCCGATGACGGCCCAGGCCTCGTCGGCGGCGACGTGCCAGGTGAACGCCGCGAAGAGGGGCGGTTGGCTAGGGTAGGCGAAGGTCAGGTCTTGGAGTTTAATCATGGGAATCGGGTATCAGGCATCGAGATCGTCCGTTCGTTCTGTGCTTGGCGTCCTGAGCTTGTCGAAGGGGGTCGTCCTGAGCTTGTCGAAGGGTTCACAGGACGAGGCCCAGGGCGAGGAGCAAGCTGAAGAGCAGGTCGAGCTGGGCCGTGCCGGCCAGGGCTTTGTTCAGGGGCGGGCCCTCGGTCGTGGTGTGGAGCGTGCGGACCTGGCGCAGGGCCAGGGGCACCGTCAGCCAGGGCAGCAGCGCCCAGGCCGGGAACCAATCGGCCAGCCAGAAGAGGATCGGTGCGGCGTAGGCCACGGCCAGGAGCACGACGTACTCGATCCGGCTGACCTCCGGGCCCAGCACGACGGCTAGGGTGCGCTTGCCGGTCCGGGCGTCGGTCTCGATGTCACGCAGGTTGTTGACCACCAGAATGGCCACCGTCAGCGCGCCGACGGGCACCGCCGTGGCGACGACCTGGGGGGTCAGCGTCAGCACCTGGACGTAGTAAGTGCCGCACACGGCCGCCAGCCCAAAAAAGAGAAAGACAAAGAGGTCGCCCAGGCCGTGGTAGCCCAGCGGGAACGGCCCGCCGGTGTAGGCCAGCGCCGAGAGGATCGCGGCGAGGCCCAGGGCCAGGATGGGCCACCCGCCGACGAAGACCAGGTAGAGGCCCACCAGCGCCGTCAGGCCCAAGACGGCGGCGATGCCCAGGCGCAAATCGCGGAGCGAGATCAGGCCGCTGGCCGCCGCCCGCACCGGCCCCAGGCGCTCGGGGGTGTCGGCGCCCTTGACGTAATCCTGGTAGTCGTTGGCCAGGTTGACGCCGATTTGGAGGAGCAGGGCGTCGACCAGGGCCGCCAGGGCGGGCAGGAGGGCAAACTCGCCGTCGGCCACGGCCAGGGCGATGCCGACCACGACCGGCGAGACGGCCGCCGGCAGGGTCTTGGGCCGGATGGCCAGGGTCCAGGCTTGGATGGGTGAAATCTTGGCGTCAGTCGTCATGGTTGTCTTGGTCGCAATCTTCCCCCTCACCCCAGCTCCGCCGAAGGCGCTAACAGCGTGTCTCCCCCGAGGGGAGAGGGAGCTAGGGCAGATAGCTATCGTCCACCATGCGCTCGTAGGGCACGTCGTTCTGGATCAGGCCCTTGTCCAGCGCCCACTGCACCACGTCGGCCAGTTGCTCGGGCGTGGGCACCTTGGCCTCGGGGTAGGGCGGCATCTGGAACGTGCCCTGGATCGACTCGGGCACGCGGCCCACCTCGATGAGCAGGGCGTTGTAGGCTTCGGGGTTGCCGTTCAGTTCTTCAACAGCCAGCTCCCAGGCTTGCAGGAAGCGGCGCACGGCCTCGGGCTTGATCTCCAGCGCCTCGGTGCTGAAGGCCAGGATCGACTGCGACAGGTCGGGTATCGCCGTGTCGTCCACGACGAGCACCGCCCCGGCGGCCATCGCCCCCGAGGCCAGGGGATCGGGCAGGGTCGCCGCCGCGATTTCGCCGTTGATGAGCAGCTCGAACCGCACCGGGATGGCGCTCACCTCCTCGACGGCGATCTGGTCGGCCGCCAGCCCGGCGTTCTCCAGCATCTGGTCGGTGATGTATTCGATGACCGTGTTCTGCGAGATGCCGATGGGCACCCCGGCCAGGTCGGCCGGCGACTGGACGTCGCTGCCCGGCGCGGCCAGCAGGCGGAAGAGCGGCGAGTCGGGGTAGACCTGGCGGGCCGTGCGGACGGTCTTCAATTGTTCGCCCTCCTGGTTAAAGAGCACGGGCGAGAGCAGATCGGTGAGCATGCCGTCGATCTGGCCGGTCTGCATCAGCGTGTCGCGCTCCTGGGCGCTCTTGACCGGCACCAGCTCGACCTCGACGCCGACTTGCTCAAAGTAGCCGTTCGCCTCGGCGACGTGGAAGGGCAGGACGTCGAGGATGGGCAGCAGGGCCATCTTGAGGGTCCCGGCCTCGCCGGCCTCGGGCGTCGGGGCGGGTAGGGGCGATTCCTGGGCGTCAGACGTCGGTGCCGGCGGCGACGTCGGCTCTTCCCCTCCGCAGGCGCCCAGGGCTACGACGGCCAGGGCCAGGATGAGCAGTACGTTCAGAAATTTATGTTTGTACATAACGTGTCGCACCTCCAAATGATTTGGTTGAATCCAGGTATCTGTTTACTGGAGTCTGGCGAATTTTGAGCGGCATTGGTCAAGGACACAGATTCACACAGATTTTCACAGATTGTCTGGCCGAATCTTGAACTAAATCTGTGTTCATCTGTGAAAATCTGTGTCTTCCAATGAGTATGGTCAGAATTCGCCAATGTCCAGTGTTTGGTGAAAACGCTGAAAAGCTTCAGTGGGATCGGCGGTCTCAGCGGTTCAGCGATTCCGCAGGAATGCCTTTGGCTCCTGCGTCGGGTAATGATGGGTCTACACCAACAGCGCCCCAAACACCGAAACGAAGGCGATGACGCTGACGTAGCCGTTGACGTTGAAAAAGGCCAGGTCCAGGCGCGACAGGTCGTCGGGGCGGACCAGGCGGTGCTCGTAGACTAGCAGCCCGGCAATGGTGGCCAACCCGAGCCAGAAGGGCCAGCCCAGCCCGGCCAGGAGGCCGACGGCGGCCAGCAGGGCCACGGTCAGCGCGTGGTTGGCCCGGGCCAGCCGCAGGGCGGCCGTGTTGCCAAAGCGGGCCGGCACCGAGTGGAGGCACGACTCCCGGTCGAACTCGGTGTCCTGGCAGGCGTAGATGAGGTCGAAACCGGCGATCCAGACGGTGACGGCCAGCCAGAGCAGCCAGGGCAGCGGGTCGGCCAGCGTCGGCTTGACGGCGATCCAGGCGCCCATGGCCGCCGCGCCGTCGGTCAGGCCCAGCACCCAGT
>CAYLZO010000269.1:0-6448 GCA_964387775.1 uncultured Anaerolineaceae bacterium | reverse complement strand
CCAGCCTGTCTGGTTATGGGGCGGAATTCCCGTTATCCTTTCGATACCGATCCCGATCCCGGTGCCAGACCTTGTCCAGCACCCCTTCCAGGCTTTCCCCCAGGTCGATGCCCTCCGAGTTGGCCAGGCAAATGATGGCAAAGACGATGTCGGCCAGCTCCTCGCCGAGCTCCTGGGGCGCTTCGCTCGCTTTCTTGGGCTTGGGGCCGTAGGCGTGGTTGAGCAGGCGGGCCAGCTCCCCGACTTCTTCGGCGATGCGGGCCAGGTTTTCGTGGGGTGTCCAATAGCCGCCACCGACGGCCTGAATCCAGGCGTCCACGTCAGATTGGAACTGCTTCAGCGATTTTTCAACCAAGTCTTGCCTCCTCCTGGTGATGAGTGGCTGGTATTGTACCACAGCCCCATCACGATTCCCAATTTGTGCTTTGACAATTCTCCCCCTCTGGAGTATACTGGACCCCGCTCGACGAGGGAGGAAATGCACTGAGATCATGTGTGCGAACGTGACGTGGAAAAAGCTCGAGATTGGCGCATTGTGGCTCTTGGTCGTCTTGGGGATGGTGGGTCTTTTGCCTCTCTCTGCCGGTGCCGGTGCGCGAAACCCCTGCACAGAGCCGGGCAACCTGACCCAGAACGGAACCTTTGACGTCTTTGTGGACCACATGGTCGATGGCAAACGGCTCCAGGTACCTGGCGGCTGGTGGTATTTCATCCTCGCCGGCTCTCCCGATTTTCGGCCTGCCGAGGACACCTACTGGGGTGCGCCCTCGTTGGCGATTCTATCTGACGGCGTGCCCTTTACCGCTGGCGTGTATCAGGAGGTGCCGGTGACGCCCGGCGTGGTCTATCAAACCGACATCGGCTGGGCGGCGGCCCGCTGCAACTTCCAGGTCTGTCCCAACACCATGGAGCGCCGCCTGGGCCTGGACCCCGCGGGCGGCACCGATCCCCGCGCGCCCTCGGTCGTCTGGAGCCGGGTCGAGGCCGGGGGCGACCCGTGGCCCGACCTGACCGTCTCGGCCCGCGCTGAGGGTCCGACGATGACGGTTTTCGTTTGGGTACACCATCCCTCCAGTTCCGGGCTGGACGAGGTCTATCTCGACGCTGTGGGCCTCTGGCCCGATCCCAGCCAGCCGGCCCAGACCTCGACCCCTGTGCCATCGCCTACGCCGACCCGCACGCCGAGTCCCGTGCCGCCCACCGACACGCCGACGGCACCGCCGCCCACCCCGACCTCCACCGAGGCGCCCACTGCCACGCCCACGCCGCTGCCCAGCGACGGCTCGACTGAGCTCGCCGAAGTCACACCGACGCCCACCCGGTCTCCGACCGCGCCCAGTCCTTCTCCCGAGCCACCCACGCCGAGCCCAACACCTCCGCCCACGCCCACCGCCCTGTCCGTGGCGCGGCTGGCGCCCACGCCGGTGGCCCAGGTCCAGGCGGCCATGCCGGCGCCCCGTCCCACCGGCCGCAGGGCGGGGTCGAACTCTCTCCTTCTCTACGTCGCCCTCGGCGCCCTGGCGGGTGCCCTGGTGCTGGGCGGCGTCGTGTCGTGGCTCTGGCTTCGGGATCCAGGTGATGCTGAACCCGCGGAATAGAATGTCGTCAAGGGAAGGTGGCACGGAATTGAGAACTTTTCGGTTCTTGGTGCTCGTCTCTATCGCGTTGGGATGGGTGTTGGCCGCTTGCAGCCCGGCCAGACCCCAGGCCGAGATCGCCGACTCGCCGCTGGCGGTGCCGACGATAGCGCTCCCGCCGACCGTGACGCCGTCGCTCATCGAGCTGACCGTCCTCCACACCAACGACAATTGGGGCGAGACCGAGCCCCGCGGCTGAGGGAAAAACTCGACCGGCGGGTTCCGCCGGAGAGCGACCCTGATCCGCCAGGAGCGGCAGGCGGCCGAGCATCTCCTGCTGCTGGACACCGGCGACGCCCTGGTCGGCGGCGGGCTGCTGGGAGACCTTACCCAAGGGGAGGCCATCGTCGCCGCCATGAATCTGACGGGCTACGATGCCCTCGCCCTGGGGCCGAAGGAGTTGTCCCTGGGACTGGACACCCTCCGCCAGCGCATGGCCGAGGCCGACTTTCCCCTGCTCTCGGCCAACGTGGTGCTGACCGGCACCGACGAGCTGGTCGCCGAGCCCTACGCCGTGCGGGAGGTGGGGGGCTTTTGCCTGGGCATCATCGGCCTGACCCGCGTTCCCGACAAGGCGAAACCCGGCTTTGAGGTGGGCGATCCGCAGGCGGCCCTGGCCCGCTTCCTGCCCGAGTTGACCGAGCGGGCGGACACCATCGTCCTGCTGACCAACCTGAATTTCCGCCAGGGCAGGGCGCTGGTGCAGGCCGTGCCCGGCGTCGACCTCTTGGTGGCTGCCCTGCCGGGCCAACTACCCCAGCAGGCCCTCCGCGTTGCCGACACCGGGACCCTGGCCGTCACCGCCGAGCAGCCGCTCCTGCGGCACACCGGCCGGCGGGTGGGCAAGCTGGTCGTGACCCTGGGGAACGGTGGGACGCTGAGCGGTGAATCGTGGCAGAGCATTTCCCTCGACGACCGCTTCGTCGACGACCTGGAGATGCAGCTCCTGCTAGACAAATACCGGCCCTGATGCTTGGGACCCGGTCGCTTCAGGGCGCGCGCAGGGGCGGAAACTCGCCGCTCACCAGGCCGCGCAGCAGCCAGAACTCGATCTCGTAGAGGAAGCGCTGGTGGGCGTTGGGGACCGTGGCCGTCGTGCCCATCTGCCGGTCGGTGAAAGGCTGCGCGGTGGCCACCGCGGCCACCAGCCCCTCGCCGTGGCGGGCGAGGGCCGCCACCGGGGCCCGGCCTGCCAGCGTGAGGAGGGGCTCGCCGCCGGTCACGAGGCCGCTCACCTGCAACTGCCCCTGGGGCTCCCCGGCCGCGTTGTGGATGGCCCCCGTCGTCGCGCGCCTGACTTCGATGCCAAGTCCGAAGGGAGCGAGCACCTGGTTGGCCCGGGCCGTCGCCGGGCCTTGGGGCTCGACGAGGAGGAGCAGGCGGCCGCCCTGGCGCACAAAGGCTTCGATGGCCTCGGTCTCTGAGGCTTCGAAGGGCCGCGCCGGGTTGACCAGCACCAGCACCTGGCCTCGGGCCAACGCCTCCTCCAGCGTGTCGGAGAAGGAGGGCACGTAGCCCAGCCGCTGGGTCCAGACGTAGAAAGTCTGGTAACTGGCGTCGGGCGGGAGGGCCGCCGGCACCACCGGCAGGGCCAGCCGAGAATGCTCCCCCTCAAAGGCGATCTCTGTGTACGGGGTGTGCGGCTCCGGGAGGGCGTAGCGGGCTTTGGCCAGCTTCTGGGCGGCCCACGGCCCGAGGGCCGCTGCCAGCAGCAGCGCCCCCAGCCCGGCGGCCATGCCCCGCCGCCGGTCGAGGCCGCGCAAGAGGAAGAGGCTCCCCGCTCCGGCCAGCGCGGCGATGCCCAACAACGCGCCGTCGAGCCAGGGCCAGCGCTCGGCGTGGTTCAGCCAGTTCATCACCCCCAGGAAATACTCCGGCTTGCCCGGGATGAACATCGTAAAGTTGGAGAACACGGTGCTGTCGGTAAAGGCCACCACCCGGCCCCGCCCGTGGCGCACCGCGGCCGATTGCATAAAGACGCCGAAGGGATAGTCCTGCTCCTTCTCCTTGTCGGGAAAATAGACGCGGGTGGAGTAATCGACCGGCAGGGCGCGCAGGCCATAGCCGACCATCACGTTCCCGGCGGTCGGCGGCGCCTCCAGCGTGCACGAGGTGGCAAAGAGGAAGGGCGGCATCTCCAGGACAGCGGGATGGGCCAGCAGGCCGGGCCGCTCGAAGAGGCTGACGCGCAACGTCTGGAGGTCATAGGTCGAGTCGTAGCGGAAGCGCAGGCCAAAGCGGCGGGCCAGCAGGTTGAGGTAGGAGCTGGTGCCAAAGACGTTGGTATGATCGCCGATGAGAAAGAGCCCGCCCCCGGCCCGCACCCAGGTCTCGATGGCTTCGAGCTCGGCCGGCGTGAAGGGCGCCGTCGGCGTTTTGATGATGAGCACGTCGTAGTCGGCCAGCAGCTCGGGCGTGCGCGGCGAAAAGTTGGTGTCCACGTCATAGTAGTAGCCCAGCCACTGGCCCAGGCTGTAATAGTTGTAGCCTGACTTCTGGCCGTACCACTCGGTATCGAGGGCCTGGGTCGTCCACTCCCAGTTGCTGTTGTACTCGTCCAGCAGCACCCGGCCGGCCTTGGGGCGACCGGGATCGGCCGGGCTCAACAGGCCCACGACGGCCAACCCGGCCAGGAAGGCCAGCCCGGCCAGCGCCGCGTAGCGGGCCACAGGAGGGGTGCGGGCCGGGTCAGCGGGCTGGGGCAGGGGCCGGCGCAGGGGCCACAGGCGGGCCAGCAGCGGCGCCAGCGGCAGAAAACTCGAGGCTATGGGCAGCGGCAGCCAAAAGACCGCCGGGTCGCGCTTGACGCCCACGAGGGCCGTCAGCACCAGGTAGCGAAAGAGCACGTAGCCGCCGGCGACGAACAGAATGCCGGCCAGGCGGACGATCCGCCTCCGGGTCCCCTCGCGCCGGAGCAGGGGCAGGAACACCAGCCCGCCGGCGGCCAGGAGCAAGGTGGGATAGGCGCCCAGGCGCTCCCACGTGGTCGTGGCCTGGATGGTGCCCTCGACGTGAGGCAGAAAGAGGGCGCCCTCGCTGCTGCCGGCGGTCCAGCCCAGGAGTTGGACCAAGGCAGAGAGCAGGGGTGTGAGGAAGGGTGCCTCGTGGTAGCGGGCGCTCAGCCACCAGTAGGCCACCGTGGCCCCACCCTGGGCCGTCCACACGGCGCCGGCCAGGCCCAGTCCCAGGGCCAGGGGCGTCAGCCAGTTGGCCCACTGCAGGGGGAGGGTCAGCAGCAGGCCGGCCAGGAGCAGGAGCGGACCGGCCTTGTAGGGCAGCGGCCACACGAGAGCGGCCGCCAGGACGGGCACCGCGAGCAGGTAGAATCCGGCGTCGAGGCGTTGCCAGCGGACGCGCCGGGCGGCCAGGACCAGCAGGAGGGTCCCGGCGGCGACAAAGCCCCAGGCCCGCGCCTCGGGGGGCAGGAAAAAGTCGGTCAGCAGCAGCCAGCCGGCCGCCAGCGACCAGGCGCCCAGCCAGGTCAGCCCGGCGCTCATGGGGTACCTCCGGTTAGTCTTTTGTCATTGCGAGGAGCGCCAGCGACAATGCTCACGGCGCACCTCCGGTTAGTCTTTTGTCATTGCGAGGAGCGCCAGCGACGAAGCAATCTCCGTCGGCACAAGAGGAGATTGCCTCTCTTCGTTCGCAATGACAGGGTGTCTGGGAGCCTCCGGCGGGGGGCGGGCCGCTGAAGCCCAGGTAATCTTCCATCACCTGCCGCAAGAAGAGGATGTTGCCCTCGTGATAGGTCGTCTCGGCCTCCAGAGTGCCGCCCAGCAGGAAGGCCGAGTCGCCGATGAGGAGCACGCCGCCCTGGCCCCAGGGCTGGTAGGCCACGAGGCCGAGGCCGTAGCTCTCGATGACGGTCTCGGCGTCAGGCTGGCTCGCCTCCACGGGCCACGCCTCGTGGAACTCGACCAGGCCGGTTTCGCGCAGCACCTCGGCGGGTCCCAGCGGCACGTGGCCCACGGCCAGGCCAAAGGCGTCGAGCAGCGAGGCGCTGGCCTCGCTTTCCTCCCAGCCAGCCGAGACCAGCAACCGCCCGCCGTCCTCTACCCAGCTTTTGATTGCGTCGATCTCCCGGGCCGAGAAGGGCTGCCCGGGGGCGATGACGACCAGCAGCTCGGCCTCGGCCAGCGTCTCGGCGTCCAGCTCGCGGAGCAGCAGCGGCAGGGTGCCGTTGCGGACCAGGTTGTGGCCCAGGCCGCCGATGGAGGTCTCTTGCCACAGCAGCCGGTCGAACCGCTCCTGGTGGGAGACGTCCACGTAGGCGATGGGGCCGCTCGGCGGGGGTGGGGCGCTCTGGGCCTCGTTGAGGCGCGCCGTCAGGGCCAGGGTCAGGCCCAGTATCAGCGTTGCGGCAGCCAAGACGGCGCGGCTCCGGGCCAGGGCCAGGCAGGCGCCGGCGGCGAGGAGCAGCAGGCCGCTCAGCCAGCCGTTGCCCAGCAGCGCGCCCCAGAACCCCGGCGGCTCGGCGGTAGCCCAATCGAGCAGGCGGGCGTGGAAGGGCATGGTCGTCATCAGGTTGACGCTGCCCAGGGGCGTCGTGTCGCCCATCACGACGAAATGGCCGTCTCCGTGCTGCACCTCGGCGGCGAGGACGACGTCGCCCAGCCGCTCGCCGGGGTTGTAGCGCATGTCGCCGACATAGTTGCGGGCCGCGTTCCTCGTGTTTCCGGCGTCCGAGTGGCCAAAGCGCCCGACGACGAGGGGCCGGGCCGGCGGCTCGATTTCGAGGGAGGCGCCGACGGCGATGACCAGGTCGATGGGATCGTGCACGCCGTGAGTGGCAGGGTGGGCCAGCAGGGTCA
>CAYLZO010000268.1:0-6534 GCA_964387775.1 uncultured Anaerolineaceae bacterium | reverse complement strand
CCAGGCGCCCGCCAGCCCGCTATAGCCGATGGGCTTGAACACGTGGACCACGTCGGGGTCGAGGTTTTGCACTGCCCGGTGGGCCATGCGGGGCGGCACGACCAGCTTGTGCCAGGCGTCGTCGCGGCGCAGGACCATGTTCTCCAGGCGCACGCCATCCTGCTCCCAGGCCCGGCCCGAATCGGCCAGGTGGTCGTAGGGCGGCATGAGGATTGTGACAGTGTGGCCGCGTTCCACCAGGGCGCGGGCCATGAAAAAGGCGCGGGCGCTCACCGTGCCCTTGGGTCTAAACGCGAACGGACCGACGATGGCAATTCTCAATTGGCAAATCCCATTTCACAAGCCGCTCAGACTTCGAACCACCTGTAGCCGATGTGCCGGACCTGGGTGACAAAGAACTGCTTGATCAGCTTCCAGGACACTGGGGGGAAGGTCTCGATGGCTGCCTGCTGGTCGGCGACGGTAAAATCAACCAGCGCAGCCAGGACCCTCATGCCAAAATCGCGGTAGAGGGGATATTTTTCCGCCCCGCGCTCCACTATCTCCACCAGGGGAATACGCCGGCCGATGAAGTACAGGTCGGTAAAGTCCTTCCTGGCCCCCCGGCTGGCGATGGCGTCCATCTTCATCAACCCAATATCCACGAGGTCGGCCAGGGCCACGCCTTCGACCATGACCACCGGTTCCAGCAGGGGGGAGCCGTAGCCCATAAAGCCGACGACGCTGCCCCGGATGTCCAGGTGCAGGTTGCCGGCCTTGTCCCCGATCACGTCCAGGGGGAAACGCCCTCGCAGGACGGCGACGATCTCCCGGCGGCTGTCGTCCGGCAGCTCGTCGTCGGCCGAAAAGAAACCCAGGTCCACCGACACCCGGTGGCCCAACTGGAGGGCTACGGCCGTGCCGCCGGCCAGGTAAAAGCGCCGGGCAAAGGGCTGCCGCCCGACCTCGACCATCACCTCCCGCAGCACCGGTGGCACCCGTTCCCAGTGGGGATGCCTCAGTATGGCCATATCCCCCTCCTCTTGGGCAGGTTCTGCAGGTCGAAATAGGCGGCCCAAAGGGCAAGACGGTCGAGGGGCAATGCTCGCCAGCCGGCCGAGCGCACCCAGGCGGCCAGGCGCTCCGGCCCGTAGCGGTCAAATAACCAACGCGTCTCCTCGCGGTTGCCCCAGGTCAACGCCCGCTCGATGACGGTGAAGGCGTGCTCCTCCGGGTCGAGCTGTTCGATGTCGTACTCCTGGAAAGCCAGACGTAGGCTACGGGGAATGCCCCTTGTCGTATATCCCTCTGTCACAGATGCCTCCCTTCAGCAATCTTGATTATACCGCAGAACGGAACCGGCGGCAATTCGCAGAGGTCGTTCCGGCGCTTGAGCTTGGTCGAGTAGAGTGGTATAATGACCCCGGTTCGACCATATCTGGGTTCAGAAGGAGAGTGTCATGCAACGCAAATCGCTCGATCCACGTCTGTTGGCCGTGATGGCGGTCATGACCGCCATCGTCTACGTTCTGACCCGCGTCGTCCAGGTGCCGACGCCCGTCGTGGGCTACATCCACCTGGGCGACGTCGGCGTTTTTTTCAGTGCCTTCGCCTTCGGCCCGGTCGTCGGGGCCGTGGCCGGCGGTCTCGGCACAGCCCTCGCCGATCTGACCAGCCCCTACGCCCAGTGGGCCATCTTTTCGCTGCTCATCCACGGCGCCCAGGGCTGGGCCGCCGGCTGGTTGGCCGGCCGGTTTCAGGGTGTGAAGGGCATCCTGCTTGCCGCAGTGGTGGGCGGCGTCATCGTCGTCGCCGGCTACCTGCTGGCCGGCACGATCCTGGTCGGCTTTGGCGGCGCCCTGAGTGAGGTGCCCCTCAACGTCGTCCAGGTGGCCGCCGGCGCCGTGGTGAGCGTGCCCCTCTTTGCCGCCGTGCGCCAGGCCTACCCACCCATCATGCGCTTTGGCACCCGGGATTGACGTCGCAATTCGCCGATCTCCAATCGCCCACATCCCTGCTCGCCGAAGGGCTGCGCTTCGCCTATCCGCCGCTGGCGCCCGGTGCAGCCGCGCCGAGGGTCATCGACGGCCTCGACCTGCGCGTCGGCGCGGGCGAATGGCTGGCGGTCGTGGGCGCCAGCGACGCCGGCAAGACGACCCTCTGCCTGCTGCTGGCCGGCCTGGCGCCCCACCTGACCGGCGGCCGGATGGAGGGCCGGGTCGCCATCGGCGGGCGGGACACCCGCGACCACCCGCCCCCTGCCCTGGCCGCCACCGTCGGGCTGCTCTTCCAGGAGCCGGAGGCCCAGCTCTTTAACCCCACCGTCGAGTCCGAAATCGCCTGGGGCCTGGAGAACCTGGGCCTGCCCGTGGGCGAAATCGACCGGCGCGTGAGCGAATTGCTGGCGCGTTTTCGCCTGGAGGACGTCCGGCACCGGGCGCCCGGCGCGCTGTCGGGCGGGGAAAAGAAGCGGCTGGCCCTGGCCTCGGTGCTGGCCCCGCGCCCGGCCCTGCTCGTCCTCGACGAGCCGCTGGGCGGCCTCGACCCCGCCGGCCGCGACGATGTCTTGGCGTCGCTGTCGCAACTCCGCCGCGACCGCTCGACGAGCATCGTGATGGCCGAGAGCGACCCCGAGGCCGTGGCGGCCTTTGCCGACCGGCTGGTGGTCTTGCACGAGGGGCGGATCGCCCTGGAAGGCTCGCCGCGCGCGCTGTTTGGGCAGGTGGCGCGGTTGGCGGCGTTGGGTGTGGCCGTGCCGCAGATGAGTCGGGTGGCGGCACGCCTGAACGAGCGGTTGGGAACGGAGTTTGATTTTCTCACGGTGGGCGAGGCGCGGGGGGTGTTGGCTTCACTGTTGGGAGGGCGAGAAAGTGGTGGCCCGGACACAATCTCCCCCCTCCCCCCTCCCTGCGGTCGCCTCCCCCAAGAGAGGGGAGAAAGCCCCCTCCCCCCTTGGGGGGGAGGGTTGGGGTGGGGGGGAGATTCCGCCCTGGCTATCTCTGACCTGTGGTTTGGATACGACGCCGATGCGTCGGTGCTGCGCGGCGTGGATTTGTGCATCCCGAACGGGCAGTTCGTGGCGCTAGTCGGGGCCAACGGCTCGGGCAAGACGACGCTGGTCAAGCACGCCAACGGGCTGCTGCGGCCGGGGCGGGGAACCGTGCGCGTGCTGGGGCAAGATACGGCCGGGCGCCCAGTCGGCGAGCTGGCCCGGCAGGTGGGCTTTCTCTTTCAGCACCCGGAGCAGCAGATTTTCAGCGCCACCGTCCGCCAGGAGGTGGCCTTCGGGCCGCGCAACCTGGGGCTGCCCGCCGAAGAGATCGAGGTCCGCGTCGAGGCGGCGCTGGCCCGCTTCGAGCTGAGCGCCGCCGCCGAGCGCCCGCCAGCCATCCTGGGCTACGGCCAGCGGCGGCGGGTGACGCTCGCCTCGCTGGCGGCCATGGACTCGGCTATCGTGGTCCTGGACGAGCCGACGGTCGGCCTCGACGCGCCGGGCCAGCGCGAGACCTTTGCCTGGCTGGCCGAGCTGCACGCCCGGGGCCGGACGATCCTGCTCGTCACCCACGACATGGGCCTGGCGGCCGAGCACGCCGAGCGGGTGCTGGTTCTGCACCGGGGCCAGATCGTGGCCGACGGTGAGCCCGGCGACGTTTTCCAGAAAACCGACCTGCTGGCCGGCGTCTATCTGGCCCCGCCGCCGGTGGTCCGCCTGGCCCGGGCGCTGCGGCCCCATGGCTTGCCCGGCACGACTTTGACCGTGACTGCTTTCTGTGACGCCTACCTGGCCCTGCTGGAGGGGCGGGCGTGAGCCAACGCTTCGATGTCTATGTGCCGCGCGCGTCGTGGCTCCACCGGCTGGACCCCCGGACCAAGCTGTGGGCCGTGGTGCTGGCCGGCGCGGTGGGGCTCCTGTTCAAGCAGATCGCCGTGCTGGCCGGGCTCTTGCTGCTGGCCCACGCGATCCTGCTCTCGGCCCGGGTGCCGGCCGAGCGGCTGCGCAAGCTGTGGCTGGGACTCGGGCCGCTGCTGATCGCCATCCTCATCTTGCAGCCCCTCTTTTTCCCCGGCAGTGGACCGGATCTGGCGCGGATGGGGCCGCTCCGCCTGACGGTCACCGGCCTGCTGGAAGGGGTGAGTTTTGCCCTGCGGGCGGCGGCGCTGGCCTTTGTGGTCACTGTGCTGCTGGTCAGCACCGAGCCCACCAACCTGGTGCGCGGCCTGGTCAAGCTGGGCCTGCCCTATCCCTGGGGCCTGACCGTTGGACTGGCCCTGCACTATCTGCCGACGACGGCTCACCTGTTCGTGACCGTCCGCGAGGCGCAGCAGGCCCGGGGCTGGGACGCGGGCCGGGGCCATTTCCTGGAACGGGCGCGGGCCCAGGTGCCCATTCTGGTGGCGACCATCATCGCCGCGCTGCGCCTGAGCGACCAACTGGGCCTGGCCCTGGCGGCGCGAGGGCTGGGCTACCCGGTCCAACGCACGACGTGGCGCGAGATCCACTTTTCCCGGGCCGACTGGCTGGCGGCGGGACTGGTCACGCTGGCCTTTGGGGCGCTGCTGGCTCTGCGCTACGGCCTGGGCTTTGGCGCGGAACCGTGGTAAAGAAAAAAGCCCAGCCGGGGCTGGGCAGGGCGGTCAGAGAGCGGCGGCTACTCGGCAAAGACCTCGTCCACGCTCACCTGGAATCCATCCAGGAGTTGTGAGCGGGCGGTTTGCCCGGCGCCGAACTTGCCCAGGGCGACATAGACCCCCGCCTCCAGGACGAATACCTCGATAGTCTCGGCCTCGGGGTCCACCAGCCAGTACTCGGGGATGCCGGCCCGGGCGTACTCGACGTACTTGTCGCGCCGGTCGGTGCGCCAGGTGCCCGGCGACGTGACCTCGACGACCAGGTCGGGCGGGCCGTAGAACTGCTCGCCGATGCGGTCGGCGTGGGTGTGGGAGACAAAGAGGATGTCGGGCTCGCGGATCTTGTCCGGCCAGAGGCGGACGGGCAGGGGGGCAAAGCGGATGGTGCCCAGGTCGTTTGCTTTCACAAACTCGTCGAAAAACTGGACAAGGGCCGCCAGAACCCGCTGATGCGTCTCTGTTGGGTGGGGCAAGACAGCAACTTGTCCGGCGGATAGTTCGACAAGACGATTGGTGTCGGGCAAGTTGAAATAGTCATCCTCGGCCCACTGGCCCTGGGGCGGCCACAGCGCGGCCAGGTCTGTAACTGGTTGCGGTTGCGTTTTGACTTCTAACCCGTCACTCAGCACGGTTCTCACCTCTTTCGTTTGTCCCGCTTCCACACCGCCATTATAGCACGTCTCCGCGCCGAATTCAAGAGCCGTTGACCCGGCGAAAGAACCAGCCGGCAATCAGCGGCACCAGCCAGCGGGGCGCCAGTCGACCGGCGGCAAAGGCCAGCAGCTTGTAGCCCAGGCCGGGCACGACAAAGGCCCCCCGCCCCTCAAACGTACGGAGCGCGACATCCACGACCTTGTCGGGTGAGGTCATCAGCCCGGTCTGGCCTTCCAGGGCGCCGGCCACGGACCAGAACTCGGTGGCGGTCGCGCCCGGGCAGAGGGCCAGCACCCGCACGCCGTCGGCCTCGACCTCGTGGGCCAGCCCCTCGGAAAAGTGGAGGACGAAGGCCTTGGTGGCGGCGTAGACGCTCAGGTAGGGCACCGGCTGGAAGGCGGCGTTGGAGGCGACGTTGATAATCCCACCTCGCCGCCGCCGGCGCATGGCCGGCAGGTAGAGGCGGGTCAGCTCCATCAGGGTGCTGACGTTGAGACAGACCATTCGCGTCCAGACGTCGAGGGGCACCTCGGCAAAGGCGCCGACCCGGGCAAAGCCGGCGTTGTTGACGAGCAGGTCCACCTCCAGCCCCAGGCGCTCGGTTTCGGCAAAGATGGCCGCAGCAGCGGATGGGCAGGCCAGGTCGGCGGCGATGACGCGGGTCTGGATGCCGTGCCGGGCCGCCAGGTCCTCGGCCAGCGCCTGCAACTCGGGCTCGCTGCGGGCCACCAGGACGAGGTCCTTGCCCCGCGCCGCCAGCCGCCGGGCAAAGGCCGCCCCGATGCCGCGCGAGGCGCCGGTGATGAGGGCGGTTTTCAGGTTGGTCAGCATTTGCTTCTCCCTTTGAACCCCCGAAAGTCTCCAAAACCTTCAGAGTCTTTGAATGGGATGGGCGTCGAACAGGCTCTGACGCAGCCCCCAGGTGTTGCCGTAGCGGACGTGGTTGATCCAGCCCTGCACCGAAGCGTCCAGATGGTCAAATTCTATCAGCCCTTGTTGATAGGCGGCCAGCAGGCGGCGCAGTTTGCGCCGGAAGGCGATCCCCTTGCGGCGCTTGAGCCGTCGTCGCCCGGGATAGACGACGAATCCCAGGAAGGGGATGCCCTCTGTCACCGGGCGGGGATGGGCGCCGGGGTGAATGGTCAGCCGGAAGCAGGCTAGCCGGTCTATGAGCGACGCTCGCCAGTCCCACAACAATCCTTTGTCGTCGGCAAAGAGCAAAAAGTCGTCTACGAAGCGGAGATAGCCGCCGCGCTGCCCGGAACAACCCAG
>CAYLZO010000267.1:0-6543 GCA_964387775.1 uncultured Anaerolineaceae bacterium | reverse complement strand
CTCCTGGCCCTATGTCCTCCACCGATTCTCAAAAGGAGGCCAGACCTTCAGGGTTTCTGGTTTGTTGCTCTGGGACAAAGATTGTGGTACACTGAAGAGGGTGGAATTGTGGTCAGATAACCAGAGGGAGAGTTTGATGAGCGCGACGGCAGAACTGGTCAAATCAGTGTTCGAAGCGGTGGCCGAGGAGGTGCATCTCTCTGAGGAGACGCTGATGAAACAAGGCCTGCGCCTGTTCCTGGAGCGACAGCTCTTGGAGATCAAGGTCGAGATTTTTGACATCATCGGTCGCTATGGGGTATCCGGTGTCGAGGCCATGGAAGCGCGGTATCGGGATGGCTCGCTAGAGGAGGCGGACACCTGGCGAGACCTGCAACGTCTGGACCACCTGGAATACAAACGGGACCGGCTCCTGAAGCTCCTCGAGTCGCTGCCATGATGCCGATAGACGTCCAGCGGCTGCGCGAGATTGCGGAGGTGGAATTTGCCACCATTGTGGTGGAAGCCTTGGTGCCCGACATCAACCAGCTCCGGATTATCCTCGGTGACGGTAGTTTTGTGGACGTCTGGTTTTCATTGAAACTGCGCGGCCGGTACAGTTATCACTGGGAGCGTCGGGCCATTGACGGTACCATCTATCGCCACGACAATGCTCCTCATAGGCGTTGGCGGATTGTCGCTACGTTCCCGCGCCACTTCCACGACGGCAGCGAAGATCGCGTGGTTGAGAGCCACCTCAGCGAGGACGTGGAACAGGCATTGCGCGAGTTCCTGACCTTTGTTCAGGAAAGGCTCAAATTGCGGAGTGGATAGCGCGAATTGCACAGGTGGGCCAGGCAGAAGTTAACATGTTCTTTGGCACACCACCAAGGACGAAAATCCACCGGCGGCGCAGCTTTCCCCCTCCCCCAGCCCCTCCCCCGAGGGAGGGGGACAGTTCCTAGGGCAGTTCCCTCTCCCTTGGAGGAGAGGGTTAGGGTGAGGGGGAGATCAGCTATTTTCGAGGAAGCGACGCTGCATCTGTGCCGCCACGCCGTGGTTCGGCACCGGGCGTACCGTTTGGCTGAGGGCTTTGACCCGCCCAGAGGGCGTCAGCCGAGGGCTTCACGCCGAAGTCTGGGGCGTACTGCGCGGCGATCCGGCGGCGCGGGCCGCCTGGAAGCGAGAGGCATGGCTGGAGCGGTGGTTGCAGGGGTGAGATGCGGGGGATAGGCGGCGGTGCTCGGTGGACCGCGGATGCGCATAACGTGGGCGGCTGCTTGTAGCGCAATTTTGCAAATTGCGTCTGGGCAAGTTTGAAACTTGCGTTACGCAGTTGTTACAGCCTCTCCCGCCGGAAGCGGTGGCTCCGCCGCTTCGTCTCCCTCCAGTCCCTGGCCGAGGGTCAAAATCTACCCAAAGGCCCCCTCCGGCGCCTCTTTTTGCTGCTGCTGGTGGATCTCCCCCACGATGCTCTGTGGCTCCTGGCTCGCACCTTGTTCCCGAGCGGGAGTGGCTCACCCTGCGCTACGGGCTGGAGGGGGCGCCCGGCGAAAGACGCGCTGAAGCGCGCACTACGAACTGCGACGAACTGTGGTCGCCAAAGGGACGCTCCTGGCGCGCCTGGGGCGCGCTGCGCGGCGAGCCGGCGGCGCGGACGGTCTGGGAAGGCGAGGCGTGGCTGGAGCGCTGGCTCCGCGGAGAGGGGGTGAAGGGGTGATTGACTCCCCCTTACCTGGTCTTGAAGTGTTGCGCACTGGCTGCGGAGGTTGACATCTCCACTCAACTGCGGTATCATTGTTGCGCGTTCGTGTGGGGGTTGGGCGAGTTGGCTTTACGCCGAAATGAGAAGGTGAGGGATTAGTGTGGGCGTCAAAATGCAAATCGAAGATACTTTTTTGTCACTCCCGCATGAAGAGAGGACTGCCATCATCAGTCATGGGGCAGCCCTCAGGTTGTCCGACTTGCGGAAGCGACTTTTCCTCGCCGAGAGCAAGATGCGGCATTTTGAAGAGAAATATGGGATTCCTCTGGCTCGATTGGACGCAAAGGGGCTTCCTGACGATGCAGATTATGAGATGCACGAGGATTACATCATGTGGCATCACTGGGTTACAGTAGCAGACAGAGTCCAGAAGGACATCGCGACGCTGGAGGAAATTGCGCAGCAAGGCCTGTATTTGTATTTGAGTGAACCGAGCAATGCTGGCGGTTGAGCGACTGCTTGAGATTGAGGAAGCCTTCGGTCCAGATGTGGAGCGTATCGTTCCCCTTGAACTCGATGGCGAGACCCTGCGGCTTGTCATCCACCTGCGAGACGGTACCAACTTGCGGGTCGCTGAACAATGGGTAGGAAATGACCTCAAGCGCTACAGCTATTACTGGCTCACCGCCACAAATGCGCTCAAGATTGGTTGGGATAACGCCCCTCATCATACCCGCTTGCCCAATTTTCCTCATCATAAGCACATGGGTCGTCAGGAGAATCGGCAGCCAGCATCCGAAACCTGCCTGGAAGAGGTGACGGTCGTGATCCTTCATGCATTGAGTGCTTGAGGACCCAACCTGCCCCGAGAAGCCTTGGCGCGCCTGCGCCACTTTTTGTGGCACCTCTTTGTGCCCCGCCGTGGCTGTGATCTATAACGTGCCGGCAGATTCGCCGCGCATCTGGCAGCCTGGCCCGGGGTCAGGCCCTAGCTGCTACGCTTCGCCGGAGGATCATGTTGGTGCGGGCTGTGTAGCAGCGGATGGTCCTGAGCGGCCGCTTTGTTTTTGTCCGCGGCTCTCCATCCGTGGTTATCACGTTTCGGCCAGGGCGCCCGGCTGGCGCGTTCGCTGGCAACAGGTCTGGCATCCGGGCCGGGTGTTGGCCCAGAGGGGAGGGGGATGTATAAGACCTTTAAGGTTTGTCGCTCGTGGCAGAGGTTTGGGGTCGAGGTACCGGGCTCCGGCCTGCGAGAATTGACCCAAAAGGTCTGTGGTGCGGGGGAATGTGTAGCAGCGGATAGAAGCGGACCCCGTCCTGTTTTCCCTGTCTTCTCGCTCCGGTCTGGACACGCCCTGGTGATTGTACTATACTTGGAACAGAGAGTCATTCGCGAGATGAGCATGGGATCTGGAAAAAGGGAGGCGTATGGCTAGGCAAGAGGCACAGGTGATAGAACGGAGAACACGTGCCATCCCACTGCGGCCTCGCGCACCGGTTGGCTCGCCGGGCGGGGTACCTCCGCTGGAGAGCGGAGATCGGCTGACACGTGCCGAATTCGAGCGGCGCTATCACGCCATGCCCCACATCAAGAAAGCTGAACTGATCGAAGGAGTGGTATACATGCCCACACCGGTACGGTACGCGAGCCACGGGAAGCCACATCAGTTTGTCAACACCTGGCTGGGAATGTACAGTGCTTTTACGCCCGGCGTGGAGACGGCCGACAATGCTACGGTGCGGCTGGATCAGGAGAACGAGGTCCAGCCGGATGCGCTGCTCCGCCTGGTGTCGGGTGGACGGTCACGTGTCGGTGCGGATGACTATTTGGAGGGGGCGCCCGAGTTGGTCGTGGAGGTGGCGACCAGTAGTGCGGCCTATGACCTGTACGACAAATTCCGGGTCTACCGGCGCAACGGCGTGTTGGAGTACGTAGTATGGCAGGTCTATGATGAGCGGCTGGACTGGTTTGTGCTGCAGGAAGGCGCGTACGTATTCGTGGAGCCGGACGCGGCCGGGCTGGTGCGGAGCCAGAGGTTCCCCGGTTTGTGGCTGGCCGTGTCGGCGCTGCTGGGCGGCGACCTGGCGGGCGTGATCGCCGAATTGCAGCGTGGGTTGGAAAGCGACGAGCACACCGCCTTTGTCGAGGCGTTGGCCACGGCAAGGTAGGAGGAGAACTGTTAGGCGCAGAAAGACCCGATCTGGCGCCGGTTTGTTCTTGCTGCTGCTAGAGTAGGCACCCGCGTCCCAGGTCGAGATCTCGCCCGGCGGGGTCTCCCACGACGAGTTCAACCGGACCGCCGTGCCCGAATCGCCGCTGCCCGTGCCCAACCCGATTGGCGCTAGAAGAGAAACGGCCCCGGTTCGTTACCCGACCCTTTTGCCACAAGAGATCAGGCGCAGCAAAAAGTGGCAGCCTCCCTCACCGGGGACGCACCATAAGCAGGATCATGGCCGACACGGCCGCCAGGGACAAGAGCATCCCCGCCGCGCCCAGGGGCAGCCAGCGGATCAGGCCCGCCAGAATGGCCGTGTGGAAAGCAAAGGCCGAGAATCATCCTATCAGAAGCTTGCCACGCTGCCCAAGCCGTGCTATACTGCGTAGTGCGTGTTCCGTACGGAATACACAGTACGTAGTACGGAGAGACAACCATGATCGACGCCCAAACCCAGATCGACCGCCGTCGCGAGCGGGCCGCCACCGACATTGCCCGCGTCGTCAACCGGGGCGGCCACGTCGCCTTTAGCACCTTCGACGTCACCTCCACCTCCGAGCAGACCTACCGCGTCCAGATCCGCTCCCTGACCGAGCTACAAAACTCGTGCACCTGCCCCGACTACCAGACCAACCTCATCGGCACCTGCAAACACATCGAGGGTGTGCTGCTCAACCTCAAAGAGGCGTTGGGGGAGCAGTGGGACGAGCTGGCCGCCCAGGCGCCGCCCGTCACCCAGATCTTCCTGCACCACGCCGCCGAGACCACCGTCCGCGCCCTGCCCGCCGAGCCGGTGCCGCCCGAGGTCCAGGCTCTGCTCG
Organism: uncultured Anaerolineaceae bacterium; assembly: GCA_964387775.1. Taxonomy (GTDB): domain Bacteria; phylum Chloroflexota; class Anaerolineae; order JAAYZQ01; family JAAYZQ01; genus CAYLZO01. Next base: position 1,822 of record CAYLZO010000267.1, on the reverse strand, counting down.
GCCGCTATTTCGACGCCGAGGGCGTGCTGCCCGGCCCCGTCCTCAAGACCCTGCCCGCCCTCCTGGCCGACGCCGACGCCCTGCCGCCCCGCGCCCAGAAGCACCTCTTCGTCTCCGACGAGGTGCGTGCCCACCTCGACCGCCTCCAGGACCTGGACGCCATCCGCCGCCAGAAAGCCTGGTTCCTGGAGCAAGTCGAACAGGGCACTCGCTCGCTGAGCCTGCTCTCCACGCGCCTCTACCCCTACCAGGAGGAGGGCGCCCTGCATCTGGCCTTTGGCGCGCGGGCCATGCTGGCCGACGACATGGGCCTGGGCAAAACCGTGCAGGCCATCGCCGCCTGCTCGCTCCTGCACCAGATCCGTGACATCGAGAAGGTGCTCGTCATCTGCCCCGCCTCCCTCAAGCACCAGTGGGCGCGCGAGATCCAGCGCTTCACCTCCTTCCCGGCCGACGTCATCCAGGGCACGCCCCAGGACCGCCGCCGCCAGTACCACGAGCCCGGCTTTTTCAAAATCGTCAACTACGAGCTCACCCTGCGCGACGAGGACGAGATGCGGCGGATGCAGCCCGACGTCATCATCCTCGACGAGGCGCAGCGCATCAAAAACTGGCGGACCAAAACCGCCGACGCCGTCAAGCGCCTGCCCAGCCGTTACGCCTTTGTGCTGACCGGCACGCCCCTCGAAAACCGCCTCGACGAGCTCTACAGCGTCTTCCAGTTCCTCGACCCGACCATCCTCGGGCCGCTGTGGCGCTTTAACCAGCAGTATTTCCAACTGGAGATGCGGCGCACCGGCAGCTTCAAGGTGCTCGGCTACAAAAACCTGGACCAGCTCCGGGCGCGCATCGGCCCCTACGTGCTGCGCCGCACCCGCGACGAGGTGCTCGACGATCTACCCGACCGCACCGACAACAACTATTTCGTCGAGATGACGCGCGAGCAGTGGGACGCCTACGGCGAGTACCAGAGCCTGCTGGCCAAGCTGATCTCCATCTCCAAGCGGCGGGCGCTGACGCCCAAGGAGAGCAACCTGCTGCTCATGTCGCTCATCAAGATGCGCCTCATCTGCAACGCCCTGGCCCTCCACGACCCCGAGGCGGCCGGCGACAACCCGGAGCGTACCGGCCCCAAGCTGCGCGAGCTGCGCGCCATCCTGGAGGACGAGGTGGCCGACAACGGCAACGGCCACAAGGCCGTCGTGTTCAGCCAGTGGACCAAGATGCTCGACCTGACCGAGGCGGGCCTCGACCGCCTGGGGCTGGGCTACGTCAAACTCACCGGCGACGTGCCCACCGCCAAGCGTGGCGCCCTCATCGAGCGCTTTTTCGAGGACCCCGACTGCCGCGTCTTTCTCTCCTCCGACGCCGGCGGCGTGGGCCTCAACTTGCAGGCCGCCAGCCTGGTCATCAACCTCGACTTGCCCTGGAACCCGGCCGTGCTGGAGCAGCGCATCGCCCGCGCCCACCGCCACGGCCAGCCGCGCCCGGTGCAGGTCGTCAACCTCATCGCCCAGGGCACCATCGAGGAGCGCATCCTCGACACCCTGGCCGCCAAGCAGAACGTCTTTGCCACCATTTTCGGCGCCGAGGGCGCTCCGGCCGAGATCACCTTCCGGGACACGGGCCAGGGCCTGCTCAAGACCCTGGACGAGATGCTGGGCAAGCCGGAGGAAGTCAAGCCCGAGCTGGAGCTGACCCCGGTGGCCGTCAAAGAGCCGCCCGAGGAAGCCGCCCCACCATCCGCTGCGCCCACCCTGGCCGATTTCGCCGACTTGCTGGTCGGCCGTTTCCCCGGCCGCGTCCTACTCGTCACGCCCGC
>CAYLZO010000266.1:0-6556 GCA_964387775.1 uncultured Anaerolineaceae bacterium | reverse complement strand
CCAAATTGACTTTTTTTCGAAAACTCGGGCCGGAGAGCTATGTGAGGAAGCGGCGTGGCGTTGCGCTCGCTGCTGAAAACGAGAAATCAGGGGGAATCTATAAAGAAAAATGGAGGTCAGTGCTTTGGCCCCAGCAGGAAGCCGGGCACCGAAATATGGCTTGGTTTGCCCACTTGACAAAGTTAGCCCGAGTTGCTTGGGCGCTCGGACTTGGGCCGGGGGGAAGACTATCGGGCTACCACCAACAGATCCGACGACCAGCGGTCGAAGGGCTCTCGCTCGTAGCCGCCGTAGAAGCGGACGTGGTCGAACCCGGCGGCGCGCAGGAGGGCGCGCACGTCGTCCGGCCCGAACACGTGCAGGGCAAAGGACGTCTCGAAGGTGCCCCGCCGGCCGTCGATCTCCAAGTCGGTCGTCTGACGGATGTGGAATAGGCCGGCTTCGGCGTCGTAGCGGTTGGCCGACCGTTTTTCGACCCACACACCGGGCGGTGTGGGCCGGAAGGGGCCGAACGTGCGCTCGGGATAGACCTCTTGGAGCAGGTGGGGATTGACCAACTCCAGGCCCACGCCCCCGCCGGGGCGCAGGATGCGGCGTATCTCGGCCAGGGCGCGACTCGCGGCCGGGCGGTCGAGGTGATTCGGGGAGCCGTTGCCGCCCACCAGCACGAAATCGAAGACGGCGTCCGGCAGGGCGAGGGCGCGGGCATCACCCAGCAGCAGCGAGAGGGAGCGGGCCGGGTAGTCGGCGGCAGCCGCCAGCCGCTCGGCGCCCACCGCCAGCATCGCCGGGGAGCGGTCCACGCCCCACACGCGAAAGCCGGACCGGGCCAGGCCCAGGCTCACTTCGGCCGTGCCGCACATCAGGTCGAGCAGCCGCCGGCCGTATGGCTTGGCCAGCTCCGCCCAGAAGTCGATCTCGGGCTGGCGCTCGGGGTAAAAGTAGTCGTAGACCCGAGCCCACTCGGCGTAGAGATCGGCCATGATCAAGGAACGAAGGGAATCGCAATAGATTCCCGCACCTCAAGGCGCGGGCTAGCCCTTTTTCCTGGCCTTGGCTTTTCGTTCTTTTGCCTTGGCCTCGGCTTTCATCTCGTTCCAGACGCGGTTCAGCGAGGACTTGAAGCGGCGGTGGGCCTTCGGTTTCTCAAAGGGCGGGATAGGCCAGAAGTTGATCAAGTGCCTCAGGTTGCGGGCCGTATCGGGCTTGGACATGCCCGAGCCGTAGGCGCTGCGCACCCGGCGGCGCACCAGCCGCAGGAACTCGGACATTTTCTCCGTCGCCTCTTTGCCCGTCAGCTCGCCGTGGCCCGGAATCAGCACGTCGTAGCGCAGCTTGCGCAAATAGGTCAGCGCCTGGAGCCATCTCTTGGTATTGCTCTGCGACAGGAAGGGTGGGCGGTCGGTGACCACGGCATCCCCCGAAAAAAGCAGCTTCTCGTTAGGAAAAAAGACTACGCTCGTCGCCTTCGTATGGCCCCCCAGCGGGATCAGGTGGATCTCTTTGTCGCCCTTGAAGAGAAAGATCCGTTCTGTGAACGTGATCTCGGGCTCGATGATCTCCAGGTGCTGCTCCCACTCTTCCACCGCCTCGGGAATCCGGTCGCGATAGAGGTTGAGCAGGCGCGTGCGAAAGCTATCGCCGTAGCTCTTCATGTTCTTCCAGGCAAACTCGTGGGCGATGACCTTGGCCGTGGGGAAATATTGGTTGCCGATGACGTGGCCACGATGGTGGTCGGTGTTGATGATGTAGAGGATCTCTTCGTCGGTGCGCTCGCGGATGGCGCGCATCCAGGCTCGGGCGTCGTTGGGCAGCATAGGCGTGTCGATCAGGATCACGCCTTCCCCGGTGACGACAAAGGCCACGTTGGCCCCGTGGAACTCGGTCTCGACGAAAACGTTGGGCGCAATTTCTCGTATGATGGTGATCTACCTCCAATTCTGCGCGCTATGTCCTGGCCGCCGACTTTTTGGCGCTCTTGGCCTTGGCCATCGCTTCTGCGCGCATCTCGTTCCAGACCCGGCCCAAGCTCGATTTGAACCGCCGGTCCGCCTTTGGTTTCTCAAAGGGCGGAATCGGCCAATAGTGAATCAAATGGGACAGGCTCCGAGACGTGTCCGCCTTGGACATGCCCGCCCGATAAGCGCTCCGCACCTGGCGGCGGACCATGCGCAGGAACTCGGACATCTTTTCTGTCGCCTGTTTACCCGTCAACTCGCCGTGCCCCGGCACCAGCACGTCGTAGCGGAGCTTGCGCAGATAGGTCAGCGCCTGCAACCACTCTTTCGTATCGCCCTGCGACAAAAAGGGCGGCCGGTTGGTAACAACCACGTCCCCGGCAAAGAGGATCTTTTCGTTCGGCATATAGACCACGGTCGTGGCCGGCGTGTGCCCCCCCACCGGGATGAGGTGGATCTCTTTGTCGCCCCGATACAAAATCGTCCGGTTCACAAACGTGATCTGCGGCTTGACGATCTCCAGGCTCTGCTTCCACTCCTCCACCGCCTCCGGGATGCGGTCGCGGTACATGTTGAGCAGCCGCGTGCGAAAGCTGTCGCCGTAGCTCTTCATCTCTTTCCAGGCGTTTTCGTGGGCAATGACCTTGGCCGTCGGAAAGTGCTGGTTGCCGATGACGTGAGCGCGATGATGATCCGTATTGACGATGTACAGGACCCGTTGCTTCGTCCGCCGCTCGATCTCGGCTAGCCAGCGACGGGCCTCTGTGGGCAACATGGGGGTGTCTATCAAGATCACCCCCTCGCCCGTGGCGATAAAGGCCACGTTGGCCCCGTGGAGCTCGGTTTCGACGAAAACCTTCGGCGCGATTTCGCGGATCATCTGGTTCTCCGGAAAACGGATTTCGTAGTGCGTGTTGCGTTTGAAACTCGAGTACGTCTGACCTTCCCCCGCTTTACGCTTCACGCTATACGCAATACGATTTACATCTCGCGTGCTTGTAGAGAATTGAGCATCGACTCGAACGCGACCTCCAGCGCCTCGGCCACGCGGCTGCCGTCGGGGCCGCCGCCCTGGGCGAACGAGGGCCGGCCCCCGCCGCCCCCGCCGATGGCCTGGCACGCCTGTCGCACCAGGTGGCCCACGTTCAGGTCCAGATCATCCGAGCGGGCAAAGGTGAAAAACCCCTTGCCGCCCGCCTCACCGGCTCCCAGCAAGATGACGGTCTGGGATTGGTCGATCAGCCGCTGGGCCAAGTGCTTCAGGTCGTCAGGGCTGCGGTGGGGCAGATAGGCCCGGACCACACGCACCGGCCCAACCGCCGCCGCCCGGCTCAGGAGGGCCTCCGCCTCGGCGTCGAGCAGGGCGTCGCGGGTGTTGCGCAATTCCCGGCGGGTCTCTTTGAGATCGCCGGCCAGCCGATGGACCAGGTCGGCCAACTCCCAATGCCCGACGGTGAACTCGGCGGCCAGGTCCAGGATCATCGTATTTTTGGCCTCATAGTCGGCCAGGGCCCGCCAGCCGCACAGGAATTCGACGCGGGTCTCACTGCCCCGGCGCTCACTGCGCGTGACCTTGATGAGGCCCACTTCACCCGTGGCCCGGACGTGGGTGCCACCGCAGGCCGAGCAGTCAAAGCCCGGCACCTCGACGATGCGCACCGGCCCCTCGTGGGCCAGCGGTTTGCGCAGCGGCAGCGAGGCGACCTCGTCGTCGGGCACAAAACGGGCCGAGACCCCCCGGTTCGCAAAGACGACGGCGTTGGCCGCCGCCTCCACTTTGTCCAGCTCCTGGGCAGAGATCTGCGCGCGGTCCAGGTCGATGGTCGAATAGCCGGCCGAGAGGTGAAAGCCGACGGTGTTGGCGTCCAGCACCTCCACAAAGGCCGCCGAAAGCACGTGCTGGCCCGTGTGCTGTTGCATCAGGTCGAAGCGGCGGTCCCAGTCTACCCGCCCCTCTACAAAATCGGCTTTCAGAGAATCAGCCAGCACGTGGACCACGGCCCCGTCGGCTCCTTCGGCTGCGCTCAGGACAGGTTCCCGCTCGACGACGTTCACCACGGCCATGCCGTTCAAGGTGCCGGTGTCGTGGGGCTGGCCGCCGCCGGTGGGGTAAAATGCGGTGCGGTCGAGCACCACCGCCGGCTGGCCGTCCCACGCCAGCCGCTCCACCACCTGCGCTGAAAAGTCGGTGAGATACGGGTCGTCGTAGTAGAGGCGGTCCGTCATGCCCGATTCCGCCCTCTTCTCCGGCGGCGGGAGCTGCCCCGTTTGGGCTCGTCCTTCTCAAAGACCTTGAGCAGCACGATGCCCACGGCGACCACGAGCACCACACCTCCCATCAACACCCAGTTCCAGGGCGCCTGCACCCGGAACAGGGGCGCCAAGGCCCACGTCATCCACAGCGCCAGCCCGACGAACACCACGCCGGTGACGAACTTGATGGTCGCCGTGTGGCGGTTGACAAACTGCCCGAGCTGCTCCGAGCTGGTGCCAAAGTAGCTCAGGACAAAAACGACGACGAGGGGCACGATGAACATCAGGCAGTAGAGCACCAGGTAGAGGAACGCCCGGGCCGCCAGTTCGGGCACGCTCAGCACGTAGACGATGGTCGGCAGGTAGACCTGGCCAGTGCAGGCTAGCTCAATGAGCGACACCACAAAGCCTGTGACCAGGGCCATCGCCACAAAGGCCCGGGCCTGGGCCCCCTCGCGGATCACCTTGTTGATGCGGCGCCGCAGGCTCACCGGCAGCTTGAGCGTCATCTCGCCGGTCTGCCCCTTGCGCGCCTTGAGATAGTCGCGGAAGGTGAACGCCGCCAACACCACACAGAGCAGGGCCGTGACCAAGTAAACCCAGCGTCCCAGGGCGGTGAAAAAGCTCAGCGACTGCACAGCCTTGAGCAAGCCCACGCCCACCAGCAGGTAGGTGAGAAAGACGCCCAGAGCAAAGGCCCCACCGACGAAGAGGATGTCGCGCCCCCGCCGCCCGGTGAAGGTCATGTAGGAGATGAAAAAGACGAGGGTGGCAAAGGCACAGGGATTGAGGCCGTCGATCAACCCCGCCCCGAGGATCGTGAGCACGCCCCACTCTTTGAAGGGGTTCAGGATATCCTCCTGGGCTTCCTCTGGATCAAAATCTTCCCAGGTGCGCGCCGCGCCGGTCGAGGTGTATTGGCTCACCGCCTCGGCCAGGTTCTCGAGATTGGCTTCCTCGCCGATGAGCACCTCGTCACCGACGAAAATCATGGGCGTCGAGAGGCGCTTGTCCTCCGGCACGCCGTATTTTTCGCCGAGCCAGGCGTTGAGTTCCTTGCTCTCGTCATCTTCCATCGAATAGCTCTCGACGACGACCTGCGGGTAGCGATCCTGGATCACGTTGAGGTCATAAGTCGTCCGGGCGCAATCCTGGCAGCCGGCCTTTTCAAAGTAGGCCAGGTAGATGGGCGCCTGGGCCGGCCGGGTGACGACCAAGTCCGGCGTAGCGGTCGGTGTGCCGGGAGCAGCCGGCGTTTCCGTGGCCGAGGGGACCTCGCCGATGAGCTCCTCCAAACTCGGCAGGTTGACCCCGCCCTGAGCATAATACTCGGACACCAGGACGGGGAGCTCGGCCTCGATCTGGCCCAGGCCCACCAGCAACTGCCGGTCGATGAGAAGCACCGGGCTGCCGTCGAGCGGCACCTCCCGGCCCAGCGCCTCGGCGATTTGGGACAGGATCTCTTGATTTTGCGGCTCGGAGAGATCGGCAGCGTAGGCCTGCAAGGCACTTCCGTACTGCTGCCCCAGGGTCCCGATCAGGGAGTTCAGATCCTCAAAATCGGCGTGATCGGGGTCGAAAAAGAGGAGGAGTTGGACCGCCGGCTCCGGCGTCGGCAGCTCTACCTCGGGCAGGTCCTCGAGGGAAGGATAGTCGACGCCGCCCTGGGCCAGGTACTCGTCGATGTAGGTCTCTAGCTTGGCCGGGATCTCGGCGGCACCGATGAGCACCTTGTCGCCGATGATCAGCGCCGGCACGCTACCCTGCTGGTTCTCGGGCACGCCCAGTTTCTTTTCCAGGGCAAGCATCGTCACGTACTGGTCGGGATCGCTCCAAACTTCGATGTACTCGTACTCGACCTGATCGCCATACTTCTCATAGACGCCGGGCAGGTAGTTGTCCATAACGTCGTGGCAGTGGGGGCAGGTCTCGCCGTAGAACAAGAGGAACCTGGCCACCGGCTCTCCCGACTCGGAGGTCGCCTGCGCCAGCGGAACGGCCGGATCGATCCCGGCGACGCTTCGCGCGTAGGCTGCCCCCCCACCCAAGGCCAGAAGGCAGGCCAACACCAACAAACCAACTATCCACGCAGTGCGCCCTCGGCGGCGCACAACCAATCCATCCCTCGTGTCCAAGAAAACCTCTCCCTCGGGGCTCAGCGATCGCCCGTTCGATGTGACAATGGCAAAAACCAGCCAGGATTATAGCACAAGCCGCCCACTTTTTCCAGTGCCGGGCAAGCCGGGGAAAAGAAACTGCTGGCCCCGTCCGAGCTGTCAATGGCCGGTAATCCCCTGAAGTTTGAGGCCGCGGGCGCCTGTGGTATAATGACGCCTGTTGGACAA
>CAYLZO010000265.1:0-6561 GCA_964387775.1 uncultured Anaerolineaceae bacterium | reverse complement strand
CATGGCCGCCTGGGCGCCCTCGTGCGCCAGACCCCCCACGGCTGGCAGGTCGTCAACCTGGACGCCGAGTCGGGCGCGTTGCTCCTCGGGCCGAGCGGCGGCGTGGACCGGATGCTGGCCGATCCGCTGACCCTGGCCCAACTCCAGGCCCGGCACGACCTGGAGAAGGAACGGGCGCGGGCTGCCGCCTTCCCAAGCCTATCCACCTACACGCAACGCCTACAGATTGCCGGTGGGGACATCTCGGGTGAGAGAACAACTCCAGCCATCAACTGGCCGTCCCAGGTCATGCTCCGAGACGTGACGCCCGACCCGGCCACACTGAGCGGCCTGGTTTTGGGCATTACGATTTCTCCCGGAACGGGGGTTCCCTGCCCGGTGGCGGCCGCCCTGTCCGAGTTGGTCCACATTGCCGTGGGCGGCTCCAGCGGCTGGGGCAAGAGCGTCTTTCTGCGGGCGCTGGCCCTCCAGCTCGCGACGGCGGCGGAGCCCTGCCGGTTGGCCCTCATCGACCTCGAAGGGGCGACCTTCGCGCCGTTTGCTTCCTCCGACCGGCTGTTGTGGCCGGTGGCCGACACCGAGGCGTCGGCGCTGGCCATCATGGCCTGCCTGGTGGAAGAGATGAACCGCCGCAAAGAGCTGTACCAGGCTTTTCCCGGTGTCGACAGTTTGACCGCGTTCAATGCCAAGACGGCCGAGCCCTTGCCGCCGGTGATCGCCCTCATCGACGAGGCGACGGCCCTGCTCTCCGACCGGTCGGTGCACAATGCGACGCGGACCCTGGCACTGCGGGCGCGGAAATATGGCCTGTGGCTGGTCCTGGGCGGCCAGGACTGGAAGGCGGCCTCAGTGGACACCGCCATCCGCAACCAATTGAGCACCCGCATCCATTTCAAAGCCCAAAGTCCGAGCCAGAGCCGTCTCCTGCTGGGCGATGGCTGCGCAGCGGCCATCGAGGCGGTAGGCCGGGCCTACGTCCAGTTGCCGGGCCAGCCCCTGACCGAATTGCAGGCGCCGCTGGTGACGGTGGCCGACATCGAGGCCGCTCTCACCGGGCAGACATGTCCGGCCGAGACGCTTCCCGAGGCACAGCCCGGTGGCGAGGCGCTGTTGTCCGAACTCGACGCCCGGCTGGTCCTGTGGGCCGTGGAGCAGAACGGCGGCCGCTTTTCGGTGCGCGCCGTGGCCGACGCCCACGCCGACCTGGTCAGCCGGGGAGAGGTGCGAGCCCTGGCCGACCGGCTGGCGCTCGACAGTTGGCTGCTCGCGCCCACCAAGGGCAACACCGCCCCGGAGGTGACCATCGATCTCGAAAGGGAAGCACGGGCCAGGCTGGGCAGCGATGGCCAATAGTTGCCGGGTTGCCAGCTTGCCGGAGGGCGGTCCCCAGGCGGCAGAGGTGGGCAAGGTGGCAACCTGGCAAGGACCACAGCGGAGGGAAACAACGAATGGATGGGGTTCGCCACGTGGGGGAAACCCGTACACGGTCGTCGGGGAATTCCATCCACAGACGTGGGGGAAGTACCACGCTGCGTTTGCATGCCTTCTGTAAAGAAACGGCGAACAGGGAGTAGAAATGGTCAGAACCGGAATTGAAAACGTGTCCCAAATGTGTCCCCACGTTTCCCCACGAGTCCCGCCAAGTGTGCTATACTCGACACATTGTACCGAGCCGGTAGCGGAGGATGGTGCCGGGCAGGCGCACCCGAGATGCGTTGCTGGGAGCGGCGCAGAACAACCCCGGACGATGCGGCTGCTGCTGCGCAGGGACGCCTCCGTCCGGGGTAGCAAGTCAATAGACTTGCTGGCGCTTCGCGCCAGACCGCAGAACCTTCCGGCACCTATGCCGGTCGGTTCAGCCGAGATACCGGTTCGTTACCGCCGCAAATGGCGGTAACTGCGGGCCTTGATGGCCCCTGGGGCTTCTGCGGCCCCGTGGGCCGCAGGGACGCCAGGAGAAAGGGAAGGAGCCATGCCCAGAACCAGCCGCAATTTCACGAAAAAGATCACGGTCCAGGTCACGCCCCACATGCTGGCCGACCTGGACAACGTGGCCGCCAAGAGCGGCCGTCCCCGGGCCGAGATCGTGCGCCAGGCGATCCGCAACGCCCTCGACGACACCGACCTGACCCTGGGCACCAAGCGCCGCTTCGACCGTCGATTCCAGAAACGCTTTGACGAGATGGAAGAACATCTGGAGCAAACGTTGATCCGGTTCCTCGAATCGATGCGAGACGTCTATGTTCAGCAGGTGGTCCAGGAGTCGATGGGCGAGATCAAGAGCCACGTCACCAAGATGCGGGCCAGAGACGCTCAGCAAATGGACTTCTCCCTGGCGCTGGTGGCCCTGATGTACGGCAATCTGGTGTGGCACATGACGCCCAAACGCAGCCGGCCGGAGAACCTGCTGGACCTCGTCGACCGGGCCATCGAGATGGCCCAGGGCAACATGGGCTGGCACATCCGCAGGCAGATCCGGGACAGGAGCTAGCAGCCCATGGCCATGACGTGCTTTACCAACTGGTACTACATCCCATCTGGCGGCTACGCCAAGGCCAAGGGGCTCCTGACCTACTTGCAGTATCGCGACGATCGCGATACCCACATCCCCCGCGCCGGCGGCCCTGATCGGTGGGTGGACTGTGGCCTGGGCGGCAGCTGGCGCGAAGTCTTGAACAACACAACCGAGCTCGAGAACCAACAGAGCAACACCCTCCTGCGCTCGCTGGTCATCCGCCCGCCCCAGGAGGAAGTCGCTCTCTTGGAGAAAGTCGACCCAGAACGGTGGGAAGACCGGCGCGAGCGGATGCACAAGCTGGTGCAGCGGGTCATGGATGACGAGATGAAGCGGCGCGGCATCGAGTGGCCGGGCGGCACGCAGCCCATGGACCTGCCCTACTCCTACGTCCTCCACGCCCCGGACGACAAGAACGGCGTCGAGAGCCTGCACGCCCACGTCATCACCCCGGCCATGGACCGCGACGGCGAGCGGGCCTTCAACGTCTATCCGCAGGACGTGCAGCTCACCCGCGAGGTCGCCGAGCAGGAGACGGAACGCCTGTTTGAGTTGGAACGGGTGCGCGAGTACCAGCCCGAGCTGGAACGGGAGGCGGACTTGGAGCCAGACCGGGAAATGGACGGGTTTGCGCGGGAGCTCGAGATCGGCTTCTATGGCATGTAGGTCGTCCGGCAGATGTGTAAACTTTACACATCTGCGGCCAACCATCTGGGAAAGGAACAGGAAGCATGAACACACGAGAACTTGTCGCCATCGCCGCCCGGCAGTCGGGCCTGACCCAGCTCCAGACCCGGGATGCACTGGACGCCATCCTGCAGGCTATCACCGAGGCCCTGAGCAGCGGCGACCGGGTGACCGTGGCCGGGTTTGGCCGCTTCGAACTCAAGGACTATACGGGACGGCCGATCCGGCATCCCCGGACCCGGGTACTCTATCATACCCGAAGCCGACCACGCCCGTCGTTCCATCCCTATCCCACGCTGAAGCGGCGCGTCGAAGAAGGGAATGGAGGGAGGTAACACGATGTCAGATCAACTTACGCGGACCAGCATCACATTGCCCAAAGACCTGAAGCGCAAAGCGCGGGTCATAGCTACGTTGCAGGACACGAATCTGTCGGAGGTGATTCGGGAGTTGTTGACGAAATGGATCGAAGGGGAAGACCTGGTATGGCCCCACGAGGCGGAGGGCAACGGCTGAGCCCGATGGGGGGACGGATCGTCACGGGGCGCTGAACGCCAGGCAAAAAGAAGGACCTCTCTGCACCACCAGAGAGGTCCGGCCCGGGCGGAAGCCTCCCCAGAAGCCATCCGCACCCACTCGACCGCCTCCAGTCTACCATACTTCCCCGATCTGGTCAATTCCGGATCGCCTCTGTTGAGCGAATCTACAGTGGAGGTACGCATGGAAGACTCGTTAGTCGTCACATCGTTTCTGAACGCCCTCTACGGGCAGGAGGCCAGCGGCGGGAGCAACAACAGCTGGCTGGAGATCCGCTACCTGGCGGATGGAGAGAAACCGGCCCGGCGCTGGTACCGGCCCCAGGACGTCCCCCTGAACAAGCTCCAGGCAGGGAACCAGGCGGGCCGCAACGTCTACTTTGGCGTAGGACTGCGCCGCAAGCGCGGCGGCAAGAAGGGCGACGTGCTGGCCATCCCCGCCCTCTGGGTGGATCTGGACGGGAAGGATTTCTCCGAGGGCAAATCCGAGGCCCTGGCAGCCCTCGACCGGCTCCCGCCCGATCTGCCGCCGTCCCTGGTCCTGGACAGCGGCCACGGCATCCACGCCTACTGGCTCCTGGAGCCCCCCTTCGCCCTGAACGGCAGCGGCGAAACGGAGCGGGTGGAAGGTATCCTGCGCGGCCTGGCCCACCACCTCGGCGGCGATCCGGCCGTAGCCGACGTGGCGCGCATCATGCGCCTGCCCGGCTTCCTGAACGTCAAGGACCCTCAGAATCCGGTCCCGTGCCAACTGCTGGAGGTCCACGCCGACCGGCGCTTTGACCTGGCCGCCTTTGCGGGCTTTGAGACGCTGACGCCCAACCAGCTAGCGGTGGCCACCACCGAGACGCCCGAGAGGCCCAAGCTGCCCGCCTGGACCCTCGACTTCCTGGCCCGGGGCACCATCCAGGGCGAACGGAACAACATTGCCTTCGCTGCCGCCTGCCAGTTGCGGGATGCAGGCTACGCCGAAACCGAGGCCCTGGGCCTGGTCCTCGAAGGAGCCGCCCGCTGCGCGCCGCCGCTGCCGGAACGGGAGGTCAGGGCAACGGTCAAGAGCGCCTACAGCCGCCCGGCCCGCGAACCCCTGTCCGGTGGCCAGGTCCAGCGAGCTGCCCCCACCCCCGCCGAGCCCGAACCGGCCATCGAGCAGCAGGCGGCCCCCAGGCCCGGCTTTGGCGTCTTCTACACGCCGGACGGCGCGCCTGTTTTGTTCCGTTGGAAGGCGACCCGCGACGGCTCCAACCGCTATCAGGTGCCCATCGCCCGCTTTGTGCCAAGGGTGATCGCCGAGACGAAGCGCCACAAGCCCGACGGCGAGGTGGGCCGGACCTTCGACCTGGAGGTCCGCACCTGGCGGAGCAAGGTGACCATCCGCGTCTCGCCCGAGGTGCTGGCCGACACGCGACGGTTTTTCGCCGCCTGCATGGGCGCCGTCGGCGCCGACGCCCGGCTGATAGACACCTCCGCAGCCCGCTATCTGCCCCTGGCAGCCATGGAGCTGGCCCCTGAGGATCGCCCCCGCGAGACCATCTATGAGATGACGGGCTGGCAAGAAGTGGACGGACAGCTCTGCTATCTGTCCCCGGTGGGTGGCGTCGGCATGCCTGAAGGGGTCAGAGTGGACCTCTCCAACCTCGAAGCCGGGATCGGGCTGAGCCAGGATGGATTGACCATCGAGGGCGTGGCGGATCGGGGAGACGATGCGTTCGACGTTGGGCTGCAAGCTTTACTCTCGCCGGTGTTGGACAGCTTCCCCAGATCGGTGATGCTGCCCGCCCTGGGGTTCGTCTTTCTGGCGCCCCTCATGCGCTGGTCGCCGATCCCCGACCGGCCCGCGCTGCACTTTGTCGGCTCGACCGGCACCCGCAAGACAGCCCTGCTCAGCCTTCTGCAAGCCTTCTTCGGCTGCCACCGCTTTCTGCTCTCGTGGCAGAGCACGGGCAACCACCTGGAGATTGCCATGAGCCAGACGCGCGACATGGTGGTTACCGTGGATGACCTCAAAGCCAATCTGTCGGACCGGGGCGTGGGCCGCCGGGTCCTGCAGAGCTATGCGGACCGGCGCGGCCGCGGCCGGGCCACCCGCAGCGGCGAACTGGCCCGGGCCAGGTTCGCCGGGGGCTTGCTGGTCTCGGCCGGGGAGGACATCCCCGAGGGGGAAGCCAGCATCGCCGCCCGTTCGTTGTTCGTGACCATCCAGCGCGGCGCCGCGGACCTGGAGTGCCTGACCGAGGCCCAACGCGCAGCCCCGAGCCTGGCCACGGTGACGGCCCGCTACGTCGCCTGGCTGCTGGAACGGGGCGAAGACGACGTCCGCGCTGAAGTCGCCAGGCGGTTTGCGGTTCACCGGGACGACTACCGCCAGTCGCTGGCCGAGGAGCAGGGGGTCAACGACGCGGGCCGGGTGGCGACCTCCTGCGCCCTGATCCTGGCCGGGGCCGAGTTCCTGTACGATTTCTTGCAGTCGGTGGCCGCCGTCTCGCCGCAGCAGCGGGAGGAAGTGATCGCCCACACCCAACTGGAGCTGCTGGAGCTGGCCCACAGCCAGGCCCGGGTCATGGTCGAGGAGACCTATGCCCAACTGTTCCTGTCCTCCTTGCGCACCATGCTGGAGACTCGCGACCTCTACTTGATACCCGTCGAGGAGGGTCAATCCCCGCCTCCCCTGGGCTCGGTCAGTCCGCCAGCCAGCTATCCGGCCACGGCCAAGGTCGTCGGCTGGCGCATGGCCGACGGCGAGATCTGGCTGCGCCCCGATGCCATCCTGAGCCTGATGGCGCCCTGGCTGACCCGCCAGGGCAAAGCCTTCCCCAGCCGGGA
>CAYLZO010000264.1:0-6700 GCA_964387775.1 uncultured Anaerolineaceae bacterium | reverse complement strand
CTCCCGCTCCAGCCAGCCCGACTGGAGGATGCCCACCTGGTTGATGCGGGCATTTCATTCGTTGGGATGGGTCAGGGCGTAGCTCAGCATCGGCCCAGCGGCAAGCGGATCAGGGTTTCGATCTTGTGAAACGTCTCGTAACTCGAGAGAACTTTGCGCGGCTCGCCGCGTTCATCATGAAAAGTTTTGACGTCAGGAAATAGAGTGTCTGACATCCAATCACCTCCACAGTCTGTAAACGCATTATGTCACATCTTGGACGGCTCTGCCAAAAGGGGCGCGGCGCCATCGCCCGACTTGGCTGTCTCCCTATGCGGCGTGAGCCTGCCCAACCCCCTCGTCCTCGCCAGCGGCGTCCTGGGCACCGAGGCGGCGCTGATGGCCCGCGTGGCCCGCTGCGGCGCAGGGGCGATTACGGCCAAGTCGTGCAGCCTGGAGCCCCGGGCCGGGCATCCCAACCCCACGGTGCTGGCCTGGGAGCACGGCCTGATCAACGCCGTCGGCCTGGCCAACCCCGGCGTCGAGGCCGAAGTGGAGGAGCTGCGGCGGACCAAGCCGCTGCTCCGGCCGACCGGCTCGGCGCTGATCGCCAGCGTATTCGCCGACACGGTAGAGAATTTCGCCCGCGTCGCGGCCCGCGTCGCCGACGCGAGGCCGGACCTGCTGGAGGTCAATATCTCCTGCCCCAACGTCCACGACGAGTCCTGTGGTGAGCAAGGTCGAACCATCGGCACGCCCTTTGCCGCCGATCCGGCCGCCGCGGCCGAAGTAACGGCCGCCGTCCAGGAGGCGGTGGCGGGGCGGATGCCGGTGCTGGTCAAGCTCTCGCCCAACGTGGCCGACATCGCGGCCATCGCCCGCGCCGTGGCGGCCGCCGGCGCCGACGGCATCACGGCCATCAACACCCTGACCGGCATGGTCATCGACGTCCACGCCGGGCGGCCGGTGCTGGCCAATCGCACCGGCGGGCTGTCGGGGCCGGCCATCCGGCCGCTGGCCGTGCGCTGCGTCTACGAGATCTACCGGGCGGTGGACCTGTCCATCGTCGGCACGGGCGGGGTGCGCAGCGGGCGCGACGCCGTGGAGATGATCCTGGCCGGGGCGACGGCCGTGGGCATCGGCTCGGCCGTGTACGGCGAGGGGCCGGAGGCCTTTGGCCGCATCCGCGACGAAATGGCGGCGTTGATGGGCGAGTTGGGCTACGAGACGGTGGACGAGATGCGGGGGGCGGCGCATCGATGAGCCAGCAGACGAGCCTGCCCCAAGTCGCCCGCATCGTCGGCGTGACGGACGAAAGCGCCAAGGTCCGCACGTTGGTGCTCGACCGGCACCTGGACGCCGAGCCCGGCCAGTTCGTCATGACCTGGCTGCCGGGCGTAGACGAAAAGCCCTTCAGCCTCGCCGCCGCCGAGCCGGTGACGCTGACCGTCGCCCGCGTCGGGCCCTTCAGCGCCGCCATCCACGCCCTGGGCATCGGCGACCGCCTCTGGATTCGCGGTCCGCTGGGCACTGGATTTGCCCTGCCCGATCACCCAGCTCCTAATCTCCCAATTTCCCAATCCCCAATTCTTCTCATCGCCGGCGGCTACGGCGTCGCGCCCCTTCGCTTCCTGGCCGAGCAGGCCATCGATGTCGGCTGGGGGGTGCGGGTGGTCATCGGCGCGCGGACGGCGGCAGACGTGATCTTTGTCGAGCGCTTTGCGGCGCTGGGCGCGGCGGTGACGGTCACGACCGACGACGGTTCGCGGGGGCAGCGGGGGCTGGCAACGGACGTCGCCGCTCGCCTGCTAGATCGAGGCGAGGCCGACTATGCCGGGCTCTATGCCTGCGGCCCGGAGCCGATGCTCGACGCGGTAGAGCGGCTGGCCCTGGACCACGGCCTGCCCGCCCAACTGAGCTACGAGCACTACATGCGCTGTAGCTTTGGCATTTGCGGCTCGTGTGCACGGGGTGGGTGGCTGGTCTGCCGCGATGGGCCGGTCAAGCACGTAGGGCGTAGAACGTAAAAAGAGATTTGGATTATCATTCTACACGAGGCGTTCTGCGCGTGCAGAAATATGCACCTTTGTCAAAACTCTGTTATAATGAGCGCCGCATTGACCTGACCACGGAGGTTCCGAAAAATGAGATTTCCACGCCGCAGCGGCATTCTGATGCACCCCACCTCATTGCCAGGCCGTTTTGGTATCGGTGACCTGGGCGACGAAGCCTACCGCTTTGTCGATTTCCTCGTCTCTGCCGGCCAGACCTATTGGCAGGTGCTGCCCCTGAGCCCCACCGGCTACGGCGATTCCCCCTACCAGGGCCTGTCGGCTTTTGCCGGCAACCCGATGCTCATCAGCCCGCGTAAGCTCGTGGAAGCCGGTCATCTCTCGCAGACAGACCTGGAGGCTCTGCCTCATTTCCCCAAGGACAAGGTGGACTTTGGACCGGTGATCCATCACAAGAGCCGGCTGCTGGACCAGGCTTTTGCCAATTTTCAGGCCCGGTCATCGCCGGAGCAGCGCCAGGACTTTGAGCGATTCTGTGAGAAACAGGCCGCGTGGCTGGAGGATTTCGCCCTGTTCATGGCCCTCAAGGAGGCGCACGATCTGGCCGCCTGGGAAGAGTGGGAGCTCGGACTCCGGGTCCGCGACCCGGGGGTGCTGGCCCGCTGGCGCGAGAAGCTGGGCGACGAGGTCGAGAAGCAGAAATACCGCCAGTGGCAGTTTTTCGAGCAGTGGCTGGCCCTCAAGGCGTACGCCAACGAGCGCGGTATCCACATCATCGGCGATATCCCGATTTTTGTCGCCTATGACAGCACCGACGTCTGGGCCAATCCTCACCTCTTTCACTTGGACGAAAGCCTGCAGCCCGCAGTCGTCTCGGGGGTGCCGCCCGACTATTTCAGCGAGACGGGGCAGCTCTGGGGCCATCCCCTCTATCGCTGGAATCTGATGGCCGGCAACGGCTATGAGTGGTGGATCGACCGCTTTCGTATGGCCTTCACCCAGGCCGACGTGGTGCGTATCGACCACTTCCGCGGCTTCCACAACTACTGGGAGGTGCCCGGCGATGCGGAGACAGCCATCACGGGGCGCTGGCTTTACGGCCCTGGCGCTGACCTCTTTCACGCCGTCACCGACGCGCTGGGTGACGTAGCCATCATCGCCGAAGACCTGGGGGATTTTGACAAAGAATCGCGCGCCGCCGTGGATGCGTTGCAGGCCGAGTTCGGGTATCCGGGGATGAAGGTGATCCAGTTTGCCTTTTCTGCAGGGCCGGGCGACCCCTTCCTGCCCCACAACTATGACTCGCCGGCCTGGGTGGCGTATACTGGGACCCACGACAACGACACCATCGTTGGCTGGTACGAGGAGACTTCGACCGAAGACGAGCGGGACTATGCGCGCAAGTACCTGGGCTGCAATGGGACCGACATCGCCTGGCGCCTGATCCGGCTGGCCTGGTCCTCGGTGGCCCAGGCGGCGATGACGACCACGCAGGACCTGCTCGGCCTGGGGCACTGGGCGCGCATGAACACGCCCAGCACGGTCGGGCCGCCTAACTGGTGCTGGCGGCTCATGCCCGGCGCCCTGGCCGACGACGTGGCCCAGCGCTTGCTGGAGCTTACGGCGGTCTATGGCCGCAAGCCCCAGAGCAGCGACCCTTTGCCAAACCGTCCGGTTTGTGCTAGAATGTAGTCACATGCCCCCGTAGCTCAGGCGGATAGAGCGGCGGCCTCCGAAGCCGTGTGCGGGCGTTCGAGTCGCCCCGGGGGTACTGTGTAAAGACCCGCACATTCGCGTATGTGGCGGATGGCGGGTAAGACGCGGTGGTGGTTACGGGGCATCCCCCGTCGTGCACCGGTCTTGGAAACAGGGGGAGCCTGATGACAGAGCTCCCCCGCTTTTATGTGGGTGTTTGCGGGTTCATTCAACTCTGGGTGACTTCGTCTTGGGTTGCAATGGCACGTTCCGAAGGCATCTAATGCCCGATCCCTGGTATCCAATAGTGGGGACGCATTCCCCACATGGCCAAGGAGGAAATGCTATGTCTCAATTGAACTTGCCCGCATGTCCCATTTGCTTCGCAGAAGACAGCCTGTCCCGTAAGACGATGAAAAAGGATGGTCAACTCTTCATTTGGTATGAATGCCAGAGATGCGGTTCTGTGCTGCTGTGGATGGGTGAGGATCAATGGGCATATCAGAAAATCGGGCGTGAGGACAAGGCATATCTTTTGAAGCGGGAGATAACTTTCAACGATCTCCGCAGCTTGTTGCCCCAAGTCACAGAAGATTCGTCTATTGCTACGGCTAGAGGCATGGCTAGAGAACCAATAGTCGAGCAAAACAGAAAAAGCACTCTCAGCAAACTGCTCCCCTGGCTGATCGGTGTCTGCTTGCTTGGTTTCCTCAGCTTTGTCGTAGTTGCTGTATACCAGCAGGCAGACGGCATACCTTTCTTGACCCCAAGCACACCGAGACCCACAAGCACACCACCCTGCGCCGGTCCAGAGCTTGACCAATTCCTCGATGATCTCCAGGGGTTAATCGAGCGATGGGACGACAAGACGGAGCTAGCCGGAAATACAGGACGCATCGCTCTGTCACCAATCGTTGGAGAAATGCAGGAGATACGCCGGGAAGTCCAGGGGCTGGACGAACCCTGGTGTGCGAAAGAAACACAATTGCTTATGGTGGAGTACATGGACGAGTTCATCGGCGGCTATCTAGCGTTTATGGCTCAGGAATCGGACTCTGAGGTGAGCAAGAGATTCGATGTTGCCGAGGAAAAGATGGACAAGGCTATTGCAGCTTGGGTTGAGCTACAGTTGCTGAGTAGCCCAGAAAAGTGAAAGCACAATCAAGAATGGGTGTTGTCAAGAGGTATACGCTTGGGCTGTTAGGCAATTGGATCAATAGAATACTCGTTGCCTTCGATGTGCTTGGAATTGTGCTGTTCTTTCTCCTTGCCTTCGTACCCGATTTCAAGGCCCCATGGTGGGAGCCTTGGCTAGTTGTTGGAATAATCATTCTCTTCTTCTTTGTGGCGAATGTGAGACTATTCGCCGAGGTGGAGTTCGAAAAGGAGCAGCTACACGATCTGATCAATGCGTATGAAGATACCAGGGCGGACATTTGTTTCAAGAAATTGGAGAGTTATTGTTATGTGCCGTATTCTTCCAGATACTGTCCCTTTCCTGACCTCAAAGCGGAGATTGACCGTCCGAGCGGCTTAGACAACCAAGGATTGCCAGGCTGGGTAGTACTCGGTACACAGCTCGAAGGAATGAATCAGAGTCAAGAGTTTGGCAGGCTCAAGCTAGAGATTGTCGACATGGATTTACCTTCTCTCCTCGTCTTCGATGAAACGGCACCAGGTCATTTCTTCTATGGCCATGGAGGTGGGTACATGGGTCAAAGGGTCGACACCATCGACGGCTGGCGTGATCCCTTCCCAGCAAGGTATGAGCTTCCTCTCAGGATCGCTGAACGTGATAGCCCACACATCTTTGTCCAACAGCTCAACTCTTTGAAATCCTACCGTATCGAAATCAACTACTGGACACAAAGAGGCATTGACGAAGCATCAAAGAACCACCTCATGATTGTTGAGGGAGACCTTGGTGAGCTTCGCAGAGAAATCTGTGAGAAGTGGAACAACGAGGGACTCGGGGAACTAGCGAAACTCGCAGATTGCCAATCATCTGACTAGGAGACGCGAACATGTGCCTCACTGGGACTTTTCCCTGGTTTATTGAGAAGTTATGAAAAACGTATGTAGCCAATGAAGAGCCATAATACCCAAGAACTCGGATAACTCTATAGCCGATCTGCCCGCCAGTCGGCATTTGCTGATGTGGAATGGCAAAGGATTGTCTTCCAGGAGAGATGAAATGAGCGCACCAGCACAGATTATAGATCCCGACGCAACAGCAGTTGGGCAAGCATGGCTAAATGAAAAGGCCGTATGGGAGACCTTGAACAAAGAAGCCTTTGGAAACTCGGATTTTCGTCCGATAACTACCAAGGCAATGTACGTTCTTGGGGTCATACACAGCATTTGCACCAGCGTAAGCTCCCTGCTGCAAGGGCCTCTTGCGGCGACCTACCTTCCTGCCTACGGCGTTCTCGCATCTGCGGTTGATTTGCTCGGACGGTGCCTTCAAGGTAACGACACTTCCTTTGCTGCACCCCAACGAGGGGCGAAGAGTGATTTACAGGCAGGGTTTAAGTGGCTGGCCGATTCGTTCTACCGTGGGCAGGCACCAGCCGACATCATCCAAACCAGCCAAGGCCCATACACCATTGATCGCCTGGTAGCCATGAGGCATTTCGCGGCACACGGCCAGGCAACAGCAAAGTATCAGATCCAGGACATCGACTATGAAGTTCTGGACAAGCTCAAGCCACTGATAGCAGAGGGTTTGGATACATACTGGGAGAAACTAAAGAGTGGCGACCAAAGCCTAAGCAATCACTTGGCGAGAGCCAACGTGATAGGATTGAGAGCACTGCCGATTGGAGTCATTTTGCGACTTTTCAGCCCTGACCCAGTGACCAGGGAATACCCTTCAGTTTTGATGCTGTTTAATGAGTTCGAGTGGAAAGTCAGCGTCTGATCATCTGTCCAATAAGGAGCAAGCATGACAAACCACATGAACCAAGACAGAGTCTGGGGCCCGGCCAACCCCCACCCCCTCTCCCGCCTCAAGA
>CAYLZO010000263.1:0-6778 GCA_964387775.1 uncultured Anaerolineaceae bacterium | reverse complement strand
GAGCCAGGTCCCGGCGGCCAGGGCGGCGACGTTGATCAGCGGCAGGGTGTAGGGCAGCCACGCCTCCCGGCCCAAGCCTGTACTGAGCGAAGCGAACGTAGCCAGCAGCCGGGCCAGGAGCGGGTAGAGGATGCGCTGGTAGCGATAGGCCGGCACGTCGAGGTGCTGCCGGGCGCCCAGCGGATCGCGGGCGATATAGTAGGCGAACTGCCCGTCGTAGCCCTCGCTGCCGGCGGGATCGCCCTCGGAAAAACGGGTGCCCAGGGTCGCCAGCGCCAGCGGGTCCCCGTCGTGGGCGGCAATGACGGCGACCATGTAGATGATGGCGACGGCCGTCACCAACAGCCAGGGACGGAGGATGCTCGATTTCAGCGTGCCAGTTTTCGACTTGTCCACGTTCCAGTCCCCAATGCGACGACGAGCAGCAACGCCGCTGCCAGCGTGATCCAGGCCCCTGCCTGGAAGGAGCGCGGCCGGTATTCAAAAACGACGGTGTGCGGACCGGCGGCCAGCGGCACGGCCCGGAACGCGTGATTGGCGGGCAGAATCTCGGCCGGCTGGCCGTCCACGGTGGCCTGCCAGCCGGGGTAGTAGGTGTCGGCCAGCACCAGGTAGCCGCCCTGCCCCGCGTCGGCCTGAATGATAACCCGATCTGGCCCTTCGCGCAAGATGGACGGCTCCCCTGGAGGCGCGCCCCCGTCACCTTCCGGCGGTGGAGAGGCAGGTGCGTGGCTGAGTAGCACCTCGGCGCGGGGCTCAAAGGCCGGGTTGGCCAGGATTGCCAAGCGCGCCTCAGCCTCTTTGACGACCCGCGCCCGGGGCACCAGCCATGCCTGGGGCAGGGCGCTTTCGTTTACACTGACGAACGGCCCAGTGTTGTAAATCAGCGGCAGGTCCCATTCGTCATCGCTGACGACGTAACGCACACCAAAAAGACTTGACAAGGACCGCTCTTTGCTTGCAACTTGCAACTTGTTACTCGATCCCTCGATTTCGTCCCACAGGTCGCGGTAGAGCCCCACCGTCAGCGGATCGTAGTTGCCGATGGCGGCCAGATGGTGCACGGCGCTCAGGTTGGGGTGGAGGCTCTCGCGCAGCCCCTGCAAGAAGGCCGGATCGGCGGGGCCGAACGCGTCCAGCGAGACGTACTCGTCGTAAACCGCGTCGGCGTAGGCCGGATCGACCAGGACGCGGCCCGGCGGCTGGCCCTTGAGGAATTCGGCCGTGGCGACGGGGCTGTGATAGACCGTGGGCTCGGCGCCCGGGGCCAGGCCCCAGCCAAAGGCCAGCAGGTCGAGGGCGACGAAGGTCGCGACGAGGGCCTGCCGGCGGCCGGCTGAAAGCCGACGGCCGCGCAGCAAGAGCAGGGCGGCCGCGAGGGCCAGTGTCAGGCCCAGGCGCAGAATGCTTTCGCCAAAACTGTTGCGGACGGAAGGCATCCCCCATCTCGCGGCGGCCCCGGCGATCCCGGCCCCTAGCCCGACGACGAGGAGGACCCGCAGCGCCGTCCGGCCGCGGGGCGTGGGCCGAAAGGCGTCGGCGCCGATGCCGGCCAGGAGGGGCAGGGCCAGCGCGTAGCCGACGATCAGCCGGGCCGGGGCTTGGAAAAGACCAAAGCCGGGCACGTAGCGGAAGAGCAGCGGGTAAATGGGGGTGTGCTTGCCCAGGGCCAGGGTGACGGAGGCGAGGGCCAGCACAATCAGGAAGGGCACGAGGGCCAGGGGACCTTTGTCCGCCGACCGTCGTTTCCGCCACCAGGCGACGACGGCCAGCCCTGCCAGCAACAGGGGCAGCACGCCGACGAAAGCCGCCTCCTCCCAGTAGGTGCCGTGGGCCCAATAACCCCCCGATCCGTTGCTATGGGCCGGGTTGCCGAAAAAGTCAGGAGCCAACAGGGTGATGAGCCGCCAGGGCCAGAAGGAGAGGCCGTAGGCGAACTCGAGGTCGGTGAGGGTACCGGCCCGCTGGGAGTGGGCGGCCAGCTCGGCGGTGGGCAGGAGCTGGATGGCGGCCAGGGCGGCGCCCCAGAGAGTTGCAAGTAGCAAGTAGCAAGTTGCAAGTAGCCAGTGACGAGTGACGAGTTGCAACTTGTCCCTTGCAGCTTGCCCCTTGAAACTTAAAACTTGAAACTTGAAACTTGAAATTTGAAAGGCGGCGACGATGAGCAGGCTGTAGAAGCTCGTCTGGGCGTGGCCGGCCAGGAGTTGCAGGGCGATGGCTGATGCTAGCAGGCCAATATCTAATATCCAATATCGCTTTGCCTTGGATATTGGGTATTGGATATTGGATACTAGCCGCTCGGCCAGGGCCAGCATGAGCGGCAGCCAGGCGGCGGCGTAGACCATGCTGGGAAAGACCCAATGGGCGACGACGTAGCCGCCCAGGCCATAGGTCAGGCCGGTCACGAGGGCGCCGAAACGGCTCAGGTCCAAGGTGCGGGCCAGGTAGTAGGCCGACAGCCCGGCCAGGGCCACGTGCAGGGCCAGCGCCCAGCCCAAGGCTCGCTCAACCGGCATCAACAGGAACAGGACGTTGGGGGGATAAAAGGCCGCGGTCTGGAGGTTGGCTGCCAACGGCGTGCCGGCTCCCAGGTAGGGATTCCAGAGGGGCCAGTGCCCGGCGCGGATCTGCTCCACGGCGAGCTGGCGCCAGGGATAGAACTGGAGCAGGTAAACGCCCCAGTAGAGCACCTTGCCGCCAAAGAGGAACGGCGCGTACAGGATGGCGGGCAGGATTGACAACGCGGAAACCGGTAGCGCCTTCCGATTCACATTCATGGCTGGACTAGTCCAACTACCTCAAAGATGGCATAGTCGTTCTCTACATAAACGGGCGAAAGATAGGGAGCTGTGGTCGGATCCCAAGCGCCCAGGGCTCGCTCCTGTGGGCCATAGAAGAGATAATCCAGTTGGTGCTCCCTCAAAAGGGATTGACGCCACAAATCGGTAGTTCCACTTTGGAAGAAACGATAGATCATCGTTTTTTTCTCGCCACTCTGGATTGTCTCAGGTCCATGTCCGGCAAACACGATCAGATCTGTCCTCGCTGGGATCACGTTACCGACGTCAAAGGTGGCAAGGACTGCCTCACCTGGCTTGGCGTAAGCTGCTAGCCATTCCAAGGTTTCTATCTCGGCGCCCGAGCGATATATCGGGACTTCTCGCCGGTGGATGGGTCCCATAATTCCTACAATCAACAGAACGATACTCAGGCTGCTGATGGCGACATAGGTAATGATCAGCCATCGTTTTGCTACGAACCAGGTCTGCAAACCCATGGCTGCCAAAATGGCCAAGGGAACTTGGACCAGCACAATCAACCGTCTCTGCGAGACGAACGGCATATAGACGAGTAAGGGGACCGCGACCAGCCAGGCAATTGGTAGGTATCTGGTTGGTCCGAGGACGTTCGCACCCCCCGTCTGTTCTTTTTGCCCAAGGAAGGCCACTAATCCCCACACTGCAGGGAGCAGCAGCGGCAGATAGCCGAGGACATAGTGCAGAGGATGTGGCGACCTGATCTGTAGCTGGCCAGCCCAAGTGCGATATACGGGCTCGCTGAAAGTCAACCAAACACTATAAAGTACCACCGGCAGGGTGAACAATCCCATTAAGCTTGTCAGGCCGATCTCACGCCAGGGTACGCGCCGCTCATATATGGTCACGAATACCAGGTAGGTACCCACGATCCCCGCCAGTGCTATGGGGTAGAAAGGTACGATCATGGTCATGACCAGAGCCGAGAGGCCGGCGAGGGCGGCATGCCACACGCTGTTTCTGGTCAAAGCTTCCATAAGCAGGAGCAAGGCCCACAGAAGCGCCATTTCTGCAAGTGCCAGATGGGGGAAGTTAAAGATGACCAGAAAGACGTAGGCTTCAGGAACCCAAAAGTCCAGGGGTAGATTTCCCAGCCAATTCGTGGTCCCAAGCAGGATCAACAGCCAGCCCATTCCGCTGCCCAGGGTGACCAAAACCCAGGCCAGCCGGCGCGAGGTCACGTCAGGCATAAAGCGTGCGATAAACACATATATCGTGAGAAGAAGACCCAAACCCAATACAAGCCGCGCTAGATGATAAGTCAGTTGGAAGGATAGCCCCAGGGTAGCAGCCGCCTTGCCCAGTAATAGGTGAAAAGTGTATAGCCAGGCACCTCGATGCGCTTCGGTCGTGAACGGAAGGCGGAACATCCAGTGCCCTCTCCCTCCGAGGCGCATCTTTGCGATGTAAGAATTGCCATCCTCGGTGTTATAAACAAAGCCCGTAAATACGTGATCGTCATCTGCCAGTTGCCAGGCGTAAATCGTCGGCAGGCTGGCAAAAAGAAGAATGCCTAGCGAGGCGAGCAGCAGCCAGCGCAACTCGCCATGCCTCACGATAGCCTCCAACGCCGAATGGCAGCGAAACACAGCAAGCCCACGGCGGTGATCCCCGACACGATCGCGCCTGCGCGTACCGACCACGGGCGGTAGTCGAACTCGACGGTGTGGGAGCCGACGTCCAAATAGACGCCGCGCAGCACGGCATTGGCACGGTGGATGGCAACCTCGCGCCCGTTGTCCCGGGCCTGCCAGCCGGGATACCAGATTTCAGCCAGGACGAGAAAACCCGGTGCATCCAGTTCGGCCTCGATGACCAAGCGGTTGGGCGACTGTTCCAGGACCTGCGCCGGAGTTGGCTGCTTTGTGCCATCGAGGCCTGCCCCCCCCTCAACGAGAGCAATCCGAGCGGGATCCAGGCTGACCAACCGTTGCCAGCCTTTCCCAACGGCGACCGGCTCGACTTGGTGGACGACGAAAGCGCGGGACAGTGCTTGCTTGTTTTCATAGATCCAGGTGTCACCCTCCTGCCAGACGAGAGCGAGGCCTGGCAGATCCAGGGGAAAGGCCGTAGCCACGTAGCGCCCGTCGAGCAAGCCCAGCAGGCGCAGGTTTGGCACGGCGTCGCGGTGGGCCTCGTCCAAGGGCACGCCCTCGGGGAAAGGTGGGAGAGTCACGGAGAAGGAAGCTGACTCGTAGCCGCCGACTAGGGCCAAGAATCGGTCATAGTCAGCCAGATGGACCGGTTCCACACCATCGATCTGAGCCAGGCCCGCCCCGGCAGCGACGGGCTGGGGCAAGCTGTAGCTGGGTGAATAGGTACGAAAGATCCCTGGTTGGGAGACAAGCCACTCGACTGCCTCGCGGCCCTGGGCCAACAGTTTTTCACGAGGCGTCAGGCGGAGCAGAGTGTAGTCAAAGCTCACCAGATCGGCAGCAAGCAGCAGCAGGGCTAGGACAGCCAGGTGGCGAAGGGAGCGATGGTGGCGGAGGCCCCATAGCAGTACCAGGCCGCTCAATGGGCCAAAGACGGCCAGGCCCCAGGTACCCCGGCCCCGCTGGTTGAGGGTGAGCATCACGCCTACACCCAAAAGCAAGGCAAAGCCCGCACCGGCGACTAGGATGGGCCGAAGCCGATGACGCCCCGGGCGCCGCCACAGTTCAGCCCAGGTTTCCAGGCCATGAGCGGCCAGGACGGCCAGCCCCAGGCTGACAAAAAACCAGAGGCGCGCGGGGGTACGCAGCCAGCTCACACCAGGCAGGAGGATGTAGACCAGGTGGTAGAAGGGGGTGTGTTCGCCCAGGGACAGGAGCACGCCGGCAGCGCTCAGCAAGCCCAGGATCAACACCGGGCGCTGGCTTCGCAGTGGCCAGGCCAACGCCGCCAGGGCGAGGGTCAACAGGCCGGGATAGATGATCCACTCGTGGCCGACGTTGGCGCTGGGCAGGAGCAGACCGGTCAGGGTGTGTAACGGCGACAGGGAAAAACGCGTGGCCTGGGCAAAGTTGAAGGCACGATTGCTGTGGTCGGCCATCTCCAGCAAGGGCAGGAACTGGATAGCGCCCAGCAGGATCGCCACCCAGGGCACCAGGGCCAGGCGTGGCAGTACGTGCAGGGCAGCCAGTCCGCGCTGGCGCACATCGCCGGGAACTAGCAGCAGATAGAGCGCGGCGTAGAAGAACAACCCGTAGGCGGTGTAGACCAGGGCGTAGGTATGGGTCGTAAGTTGGGCAGCGAGCGCGACGCCGGTCAGCAAGGCAAAGCCGGTGCTGTGCTGTTCCAAGGTGTGATGGAGGAAAGCCATGGCCCACGGCAGCCATGCCAGAGCAGCCACTAGGCTAAGGTGGCCGATGACAGTGTGGGCCACTAGTTTACCATTAAGGACAAAGATACCGGCGGCAAGCAGCGCTGACTCGGGTGAGCGGCCGAGAGCGCGTGTGAAATAGTATGTGCCAATAGCGGCCCAGGCTAAGTGTAGTGCATAGAAGACCGTGAAGGACCAGGTCACAGGACCGACCAGGAGGACCAGGGCGGGGGGATAGAAGAGCATGGCGAGTTGATTGGCAGCCAGAGGCTGTCCGCTGAGGGCATAGGGCGACCACAAGGGCCAACCCTGCCCCTGGCTCAGGGAATGACGAAGCAGCAGGACCTTGGGCCAATGGATCAAGCGCAAGTCGCTGAACTCGGACCAGCTGGGGTAGAGGAGCTGAGATGGCTGTGCCAGGGCTGGCAACAGGAAGAAGAGAGCCAGGCTAGCAGCGAAGGCCGTATAACGTGCATCGCGGGAGCGGAACCAGGTGCCGAAGTTCATGGAACGCTCTCCACCTGATAGAGTATGGCATTGCTGTCTGACCAGACAGTTGTCAATCCCGCCGCTCTCAGGTCCAAGCGGGTTGCACCATTCTTCGCCAGCACGTAGCGCACGCCGTAGCGGTCGAGGAGGGCGCGGCGCTGGTCGGCGG
>CAYLZO010000262.1:0-6842 GCA_964387775.1 uncultured Anaerolineaceae bacterium | reverse complement strand
ACCCCCGCCAGTTGCCAAGGGGCGGGAGTATGATATAATGATCTGCGGTCGCCGCTTTGCGCCTTGGAGGGGAAAGAGGCCAGGGGCGGTGTTTTTTGTGTCACGGAGGAGAATGTTCATGGCCACACACACCCAAGACGGAGAAGTCACGCTGGCCCGCACCCTGGGGCTCTTTGACGCCACCATGATCGGCGTGGGGGCGATGATCGGGGCCGGGGTCTTTGTGCTGACGGGCATTGCCGCCGGAGAGGCGGGATCGGCCGCCATCCTCGCCTTTGCCCTCAACGGCGTCGTCACCATGTTCACCGCCTTTAGCTACGCCGAGCTGGCTTCGGCCATCCCCGAGGCCGGGGGCGGCTATTCCTTCGTGAAACGGACCATGCCGCCTGCCTTGGGCTTTCTGGCCGGCTGGATGCTGTGGTTCGCCTACACGGTGGCCTGTGCCCTCTACGCCGTGGGCTTTGGCGGCTACTTTGTCGAGCTGCTGGGCGGCCACTGGCCCGCCGCCCACCAGGCCCTCGTCGGCACCCTGGGCCACCACTGGACCGTCGCGCTCCTCACCGTTCTCATCAGCGCCTTTTTCATCAGCCTCAACGTGCTCGGAGCCGACGTCACCGGCAAGGCCGAGAACGTGGTGACGATGGCCAAGATCATCGTCCTCGGCGTCTTTATCGCCTTTGGCCTGGTGGCCTTCTTTCGGCGGCCGGGGGCCATGACTTCCTTCAGCCCGCTGTTTCCCAAGGGTTTTGGCGGTGTCATCGTAGCTATGGGCCTGACCTTCATCGCCTTCGAGGGCTACGACCTCATCGCCACCGTCAGCGAGGAGGTCAAGGAGCCGACCAAGAACATCCCCAAGGCAACCTTTATCTCCCTGGGGATCGCCGTCGTCATCTACCTCTTTATCCTCCTCGTGTCCATCGGCGCCGTGAACCCCGAGCGCTTTGGCGTCTATGGCCAGACCTACGACCAACTCCCGGCCGCCCTGGACGTCACCGAGGCCCTCGATCCCGGCGATCCGGCCATCAACACCTCGTGGGAGATCCTGGGCATCTACAAAGAGACGGGCATCGTCCGCGCCGCCGAGAACTTTATGCCGGCCTTTGGCGTGGCCCTCATCGTGTTCGGCGGGCTCTTTTCGACGATGTCGGCGCTCAATGCCAGCGTGCTGGCCTCGTCGCGGGTTGGCTTTAGCATGGGCCGAGAAAAGATGTTGCCCGAGGCCATGGGCACCATCCACCGCCGCTACCGCACGCCCCACGTCGCCGTCCTCGTCACGGGGCTCATCGTCGTGGCCATGGCCGTCGGCCTGCCGCTGGAGGTCGTCGGCTCGGGGGCCAGCCTCATGTTCCTGCTTTCCTTCGCCCTGACCAACGCCGCCATGATCCTGATCCGCCTGCGCGAACCCGACCTGAAACGGGGATACAAGGCGCCGCTCTTTCCCCTGCTGCCCCTTCTGGGCATCGTCACCAACCTGGGCCTGGCCCTCTACCAGTTCACCTTCCAGCCGGTGGCCTGGTACGTGGGCCTGGCCTGGATCGGCATAGGCGTCGTGGTCTATTTGGCCTACACGGCAGGAGCCATCGAAGAAGAGGCCGAGGCCCCGGTCAAGATCCTCCACGAGGAGCGCCTGGTGCCCAGGGACTATACCGTGCTCCTGCCCCTGGCCAGCGAGGAGCAGGCCCGGGTGCTGGGCATCCTGGGCTCGGCCATCGCCCTGGCCCACGACGGGGAGGTGCTGGCCTTGCACGTGGTCCGCGTGCCGGTGCAGCTTTCCATCTCGAACGGGCGGATGTTCCTGCGCGAAGGCCGCCCCGTCCTGGAGGCCGCCATCCGCCAGGCCAGGAAATACGACGTGCCGGTCCACACCATGATCCGCCTCGACCGCCACATCGGCCGGGCCATCACCTCCACGGCCCGCGACCGCAAGGCCGACCTGATGCTCCTCGGTTGGCCGGGCCACACCGAGAGCCCCCACCACGCCTTTGGCAGCGTCATCGACCTGATCGCCGTCAACCCGCCCTGCGACCTGGCCGTGGTCCGCTTCCGCGAGCGGCGGGAACCCCGGCGCATCTTGGTGCCCACCCGTGGCGGGGCCAACGCCCAACTGGCCATCGGCCTGGCGCTAGACCAGGCCCGCAGCTTTACCCAGCGCACGGGCGAGACGCCGGTCGTCACCCTGCTCCACGTCTGCGCCCCGTTCGACGCCTCTGCCGAAGCGCAGGCCAGTGCCTACGAGTTGCTCCACAGCCTATCCTCGGGCTACGACTATCCGATGGAGATCCAGGTGACGCCGGCCGACGACATCGTGGAGGGCATCGTGGCCGAGGCGGCCCGCCACGACCTGGTCGTCATCGGCGCAACCGACGAGGGGCTTTTTGAACAGGTGCTCTTTGGCACGATTCCCGAGCGGGTAGCCATCCAGGCCCCGGTCACGGTCATGATGGTCAAGCGCTACAAGGGGCCGGTGCGGTCTTGGCTCCGGCGATCCTTCTCCTGGCTCTTTTCGCTGGGCGAGCGCAGCCGGGCCCGGGGCCAGGGCGGATCGACAGCGGAAAAGGCCGATTTGCCAAATCACAGCCCTTATGCTAGAATGGCCGCTATGCTCGCCGAAATAGAGCGATGAATGCAACGGGAAGATGGGAATGGTTGGTCGATTAGGGACCCCGGATTGGGCTTGACGGTCGTAAGCTCAAGTTCGGGGTGCTTTCACGTGACGACGTTGGTGGTTTTGTGACAAATTTGGAGCTGTGGGCTGAAAAGGAGTGGAGAGAATATCATGGATGATAAGTCGAATCCCTTGGCGAAAGGGCTGAACGGCCTGCTCGAGGAGAATTGGGGCGGGATGGTCCTCAACCTACTCATCGTCGGCCTGCTGGTCAGTGCCATGCTGCTGCCGCCGGTTTCGGCGCAGGAACGCTTGTTTCAGGCAGGTTTCAAGGACATTGACCAGGAAGAAGGTGGCTCAGTCTCAGATCCCGACGGTATGCAAGTAACACTCTTGCCCGAAGGCATGACAGACGACGTCAAGCTGAAAGAGGAACAAGTGCCCATGGCCAGCTTTCTCGACGGCTCGGCGGGCAAGGACCTGGTCGAGGCGGCCAAAGCCCTGCCCTCGAACCTCACCATCAAGAGCCCCATCTACGAGGTTAGCCTCAAGGGCGAAATGCCCACTGACGTGGTGATGACCATGCCCATTCCCAACAACGCCGAACCCTACGAGACCCTGTCCCTTTATGAATGGACGGGCGAGGCGTGGCGCTTTGTGCCGGGCCACGTGATCGTTGAGGACGACGTGATCGAATCCCAGCTCGACTATGTGCCGGGCACCGTGGCTGCTTTCCAGTGTGCGTCGCCGGCGGCCGAGGTCAGCGCCGAGCTGCCCGAGTACGTCTCGCTGCCCGACATGGGCAACCAGGCCCTGGCCGAGCTGAACCCGCTGGGCTACTACCTGGCCGGCGACTATGGGATCGAGGGCAGCCTGCCCAGCCTGCCCGAACTCGAGGGGCAAGAGACCTTCCTGGTGCTGCCCACCCTGCGCAACTGGACCGACGACGGCGTGGTGCGCAGCGACCTGGTGGACAACGTGCTCATCGGCCCCGAAACCCGCGAGGCCCACGCCCAGGTCATCGTAGACCTGGTGGTGCGCGAGATGTACGCCGGCATCGATCTGGACTACCGGGGCATCAACCCCGAACTGCGCGAACAGTACACGGCCTTTGTCCAGTTGTTGGCCGAAAAGCTGAACGAGAGCGGCAAGCGGCTCACCCTCCACGTCGAGGCGCCCACCCAGGTGGCCGTGGATCACTGGGAGACGGGCGCCTACGATTGGAAGGCCCTGGGACTGGCCGCCGACGGCTTTAAATTCCCGGCCATCCAGGACCCGGCGGCCTATGCGCCCGGCGGCCAGATGGAGGCCCTGCTTTGGTGGGCCGTGGGCGAGGTGGAGCGCTACAAGCTCCAACCCGTCTTTTCGGCCCGCAGCGTGGAGGTGGCCGGCGGCGTGCTCCTGGAGCGCACCTATCGCGACGCCCTGGCCAAGTTGAGCAAGGTGCGGCTGAACGCCGAGGGCGATTACGTGCTGCCCGGTGGCCAGGTGTCGGTCAGCCTGGACACCGTCGGGGTGCAATTCGACCCGACCATCGGCCGCTACTGGTTCCGCTACGTGGACGAGGCCAGCGGCGAGGAGCGGGTGGTCTGGCTGGAGGATGCCAGCAGCCTGAGCCGCAAGCTGGCCATCGTCAGCCGCTTTAACCTGGGCGGCACGGCCCTGCGCGCCCTGTGGGACGAGGGCAACGATCCCCGCGTCTGGGAGCTGGTCAAGGCCTACCAGGCCTCGCCCGAGGTGACGGCCAATCCGCTGGACAGCAGCTTTTCCGTGGTGTGGAGTGTAGAGGGCCAGGGCGGCCCCGTCTCGGAGACGACGACGGGGCTGGGCCAGGGCGACTATACCTTGACGGCCCCTGACGAGCCAGGCGAGTATCACATCGGCGCTTCTATCGTCGCCAACGACGGCCAGACCGTGGCCGGCAACGAGCAGGTGGCCCTCGTCGTCGCCGAGCCGACGGCCACGCCGACGCCTACTTTCACCCCGACCCCGGAACCGACGGCCACGCCCATCCCCACCGAGACGCCCACGCCCACGCCGACGGCCACACCCAAGCCGACGGCCAAGCCGGCCGGTGGCGCGGCACCCAAGCCGACGGCCAAGCCCAAGCCGAACAATCCGCCGCCCAACACCAACTTTGGCTACGGCATCCAGGCCCACATGGTGGACAATGGCCAGGCGGGCATCGTCATGGCCAAGGTCAACGACCTAGGTTTTGGCTGGGTCAAGCAGCAGGTGGAGTGGTTACATCACGAACAGGCCAAGGGCAACTACAACTGGGACTCGCTGGACGAGATCGCCGCGGCGGCCCAGGCGGCCGGGGTCAAGGTGCTGTGGAGTGTGGTCAAGGCCCCGCAGTGGGCTCGCGGCGGCCAGGACATGTCGGTGGAGGGTCCGCCCAACAACCCCCAGGACTTTGCCAATTTCCTGGGTGAGATGGCCGGCCGTTACTGCGGCACCAGCGTCAAAGCCATCGAGGTCTGGAACGAGCAAAACCTCCACTACGAGTGGGGCAACATGGACATCAACGCCGCCGATTACATGAAGCTGCTCAAGCCGGCCTACAACAAGATCAAAGCCGTTTGCCCCCAGATGATCGTTATCAGCGGGGCGTTGACGCCCACCGGCGCGCCCAAGCCCCTGGCCGTGGACGACTTCCAGTACCTGGAGGGCATGTACAAAAACGGGCTCAAGAACTACTCCGATGCCATCGGCGCCCACCCCAGCGGCTTTAACGTCGGGCCCTCGGTGGGCGGCGGCCAGGCGGCCTGCAACTTTATCACCCAACAGGGCTCCAGCTTCACCGGCCCTTGCCAAACCCTGCACCACTCCTGGAGCTTTAACCGGACGCTGAACGGCTACTACGAGATCATGCGCAAGTACGGCGACGGCAAGAAAAAGATCTGGCCGACCGAGTTCGGCTGGGCCTCCGGCTGGACCGGCGCGCCGGGCTACGAGTACGCCGACGACAACACCTTGCAGGAACAGGCCCAGTGGACGGTAGAGGCTTACCAGTTGATGAAAAAGTGGGGCTTTGTGGGCGTGGCCTTTCTCTGGAATCTGAACTTTCGCGTAATCGCTGGTGGCACGGAAAAAGCCCAGTGGGGCATCGTCTGGGGTGACTGGACGCCGACGCCGGCCTACAGCGCGCTCAAGTCTATGGCCAAGTGACAGTTCGTCGCACCAATCGCCAAGGCCCGGGGATCGATCCCCCGGGCCTTTTGCTATTGGTGCACCCAATCGCCATTTGACATTTGGGGAGTACGGCGTATAATTCAACCAAACAGACTCATTCACCGGATTGTAATTGCTGGCCAGGCATTCCGACCGGATGAGAAAGCGTGGAGCGAGTTATGAGTAGCAAACAAGCGATGAAACAAGTACAGATTCCCCTAGTGGAGTGGGAAGCGCTTGCTGAGCTAAGCGCACGTGAACAAGTGCCTCCCGGCGATTTGGTCCAAGAGGCCCTAAGGTGGTACTTGGCTGAAAAGGACAGAATTGCTCGTAGCAGAGAAGCTCTGCGCGATAGTTTTGGGGTCTGGCAGGATCGAGAAGACCTTCATCAAGATAGCGTTGGCCTCGTAAACGAACTGCGGGAAGGATGGCATGAGCGAGCGCGCAGGCTGGGAATCGACTAGTACAGCCCGGCGGAAGTCTCTCACCAGATCCTGTCATTCTGAGCGAAGCGAAGAATCTCAGTTATGCTGCGTGAAACCGCTTGCTCTGCGCAAGAGAGATTCTTCCCCGGGATGCCGGGACGGCGCGTCGCTGGCGCTCCTCAGAATGACAACTGCTGAGGGATTTACGCCCTCATGTACTAGAAACCCCCGGCTCTCGAAAAGCCGGGGGTTTTTTCGTCTCTGTTTTGCCGAGGACTGGCTCAATAGGTCCGCTGCCAGTTGACGCGATAGCCGCCCGCAACGTTGGGATCGAATTGGACCGGCACCTGGGTGCTGAGCTGGTTGCCGTTGGCATCAACGATGATCAGGTTCCAGGTGACGGGGTCCTGGCCGATGGGGATGTTGTACTGGCCGGCCTCGCCGCCGCCCTTGGTGACGGCCGGGGGCAACTGGTTCCACTCGTTAAATGCCTGCACCCGCACGCCCTCCAGCGGGACGCCGCCCGCGTCGCGGACGGTGCCATAGATGTAGCAGCAGTTGGGGTAGCCGGGATCGGCCACCGGCGGGCTCTCCAGCCGGAATTGGTATTGGGGCACCGGTGTGGCCGTCGGCGGCCG
>CAYLZO010000261.1:0-6987 GCA_964387775.1 uncultured Anaerolineaceae bacterium | reverse complement strand
TGATGGAGATGGCCCGCCGAGAGGCCGTGCCCGAGGTCTATGTCCATTCGATGCTGGGCCGGCGCGGCGAAAAGCCCGAGAGCGGCGCCATCTACATCGAGCAGGTAGAGCAGGAAGCCGAGCGGCAGGGCGTGGGCCAGGTGGCGACCGTCATCGGCCGCTTCTGGTCGCTGGACCGGGAGGAGCACTGGGACCGCATCGAAAAGACCTATCGGATGCTGGTCCACGGCGAGGGGCAGCCGGTTGGCCGAGGATTGGGGATTGGGGATTGGGGATTGGATATTTAAGCTCAGGGTTCAACCCGGACGGAGCCCAGGGTGAGGTAGGGCCGGCCGTCCGGTGACTTCAGGTTCTTGCCCGTTTGCAGGTCGTACAGGCCGGCGATGAGTTGGTAGTCCCCCGGCGGCGCGTCAGGGCGGATGGGGACCTCGTACCACTCGCCGACGAGGTCGCCGGGCCGCCAGGTCGTCGTCGGGCAACCGCCGTTGCACGGCAGGCAGTCCACCTGTCCGGCTTTTTCCCCCGTTTCGTCGACGAGCTGCACAAAGACTGTGTAGGAGGTGCCGGTCGGGGCCAGCGCCCGCCAGTGGAGGGCCATCGGCAGCGCCCGGCCCCGGCGGATCTCGCGATCCTCGGCCTGAACGGCAACTAGAGCGACAAACTCCCCAAGTCGCGGCTGGTCCTCCAACGGGGGAACGGGCAAACGGTCGAGCGCAAAGGGCTCGACGGCCGGCGAGTGATAGTCAAGACGCACCGAACCCACCTGGACGCGGACCACCGCCGGCTCGGGGCTGCCCGGGCCGATGGTCCAGACCGGGCCAATCTCGGAGACTGGCCCAGTCTCCTCCGTACCCCAGACCCACAGGCCGCCGTCGTAGGCGCCCTGCCAGGCTTCGGTGAGCAGCGGATCGGTCAGCGCCGCCACCTCGCCAGGCCGCTCCATAGCAGCCAGGTGGCGGGCCGCGACGGCCACGTCGCCGGCCGGCGCGTAGAACAAGAGCGAGGCCAACGCCCCCCCAACGAGAACGAGCAGGAGCCCGGCCGCCAGCCCTTTGCCCAGCCGCCCCCGCCAGGCTGCCCACAGAGACAGGATCGCAGCAAGCAGCAAGCAGCAAGCAACAAGTGCGGCGCTTGCTGCTCGCTGCTCGCTGCCTGCTGCCAGCCTCGCCCAGGCCAGGTCGAGGTTCTCGACGCGCAGATAGGTCCACTGCCGCAGCAGCGGGCTGTAGGCCGGGTTGAACAGCGTGGCCGGATGGTAGAGGCCCAGCTCGGCGTGGACGTCCTCCAGGTAGCGGTTGAAATCGACGGCGACGCCCAGCACCTGCACGCCGACGCTGACCAGCGCCAGGGCTGCCAGGCCGAGGGCCAGCCCCCGCCGCCGGCGGGCCGCCTCCAGCGCGGGGGCCAGGGGCAGCGCGGCGAAGGGCAGGATCGCCACCAGGAAGCGCGGCCCCCAGGCGTGGCCGGCCCACCACAGGTACCAGGGCGCGTAAAAGGCGACGTTGCCCAGCACCACGGCGGCAACCAGCAATGCCTCGGCCCGGTACTTGCGGAAAAAGGCCGGCCAGGCGGCCACGGCGGCGAAAAAGAGCGGATTGTACCAGAACAGCCCCTTGCCGGGGCTCAACGTCAAGCCGTAAAATCCCTCGAAGAAAGGGGTGGCAAAGCGCTCCTGGGGCAGGTAGCCGGTGGTCAGTGGGTGGCCGAAGCGCAGCCAGTTGTACCAGGCGATGACGGCCAGCGCGGCCAGCACGGGCAGGGCGAAGAGGAGGATGGGCCGCAGAATTTGAGTTCGTAACCAGATTCCCCCCTCACCCCAGCCCTCTCCCCCGAAGGGAGAGGGAGCCAGCGCCCCTCCCCTGGGGGAGGGGGAATATGTCTTCAGGTAGACCAGCAGCAACAGGCCCAGAAAGGGCGCGGCGAGGGCGTTGTTCAGCCGAGCCAGCAGGGCCACACCCAGGCCAGCGCCCGCCAACATCGGGCTGGCCCAGTCCCCCTCGTCTCGGTAACGCAACAAGAAATAGGCGGCGGCGAGCAGGCCCAGCCCCGCCAGCGACTCGCTAAAGAGGTAACGGGCGTAGGGCCAGGCCATCGTCCCCAGGCCAAAGGCCAGGACCACACCCAATGACACCCCCTTGCCGTAGCGCAGGCGTCGCAAGAAGAGAAAGACGAGTACGCCGGTCAGCGCGGTAGCCACGCCGTTGGTCAGCATGGCCGCCTGGACGTTGCCGATCCACCGGACCTGGACGGCCAGCCAGTAGAGGGGCAACGCCGCCAGCGTCGCGCCGATGCCCTTGCGCGAATAGAGGGTGCCGTCGGGGCCGAAGGAGCCCTGCTGCTGACCCATCCAGCGCAGCAACTCGATGTCCCACGCACCGCGCCGGGCCAGGCTGTCGGTGACAGCCAACATCGACATCTCGTCGCTGGAGTGGTAGCGGCCGCTGAAGGTCAGCAGGTAGAGGCTGAAGAGGAGGACGAAAATGGATATTGGATATTGGCGTCCGACCGCTGCGGTCGGCTTGGATATTCGCTTCTCGGTTTCCAATCTCTAGTCTCCAATATCCAGTAGCCAACCCGTGAGCAGCCAGCCATCGAACTCGTGGCGGGCCAGGGCCTGCCCTGAGCGTTGTCGAAGGGGCTGGTAGCGGTCGGCCAGCCAGCCGTGGAGGGGCGAGTCGTTCGGGGCGTAGAGCCAGGTCTGCTGGTGACCTGCCACGGCGTCGGCCAGGCGGGGCTGCCAAGCGGGGAACCACCAGTCGGTCTGGATCGAGGTCACGTCGAAGCGGCGCTGGAGGAAAGGGTAGACGGCGTCAAAGGTGCCCTGGGCGTTGCTCGGCTCGTCGCCGCCGACGACGACGAGGGCGCCGGGCCGGGCCTCGGCGCGGAGCGTCTCGATGGCGGCGCGGTGGGGGCTGGCGGCCAGCTGATTCTGATAGTAGGCGTCGTAGCCAAAGGGCACCGCCACCAGGCCGAGGGCCACCAACAGCGCTGCCGCCCCCAGGCACAGCCGGCGGCTCCAACGCCGGGAGAGGGGCCGGTCGAGGGCCATACGACCGTACTCGACGGCCAGCAGGATAAGGAGGCCGGTGCGGGCCAGCACGGCGCCGGTCAACAGCCAGGCCTGGTCGGGCAGGATGGTGAAATAGAGCGGACTTTCGACCAGGTTGACGGCGCTCAAGAGCAGGGCATAGACCACGCCGCGCAGGTCGGGCAGCAGGAGCAGCGCGAAGGGCAGCAGCCAGACGATGAACTGCGGGCTGTAGCCCTTGAGGTAGAGTGTTACCAGATTCATCGTCAGGCCGGTAAAAGCGACGGCGCGCAAGGCAGCAGGTTGTGGATTGTGGGTCGTAGGATCGTCACTTGCCACCTTGTCCCTGGCAGCCAGCCAGAGGTAGAGGTAGACCAGGGCAAAACCGGCCGAAATCAACCACCAGGGCAGCGTGCTTGGATGCTGGTTGGCGCCGGCCTCGCCTGGATCGAAGCGGTTGGCGCCGCCGGCCAGCCCGTAGCCCGTGAATCCCTCCAGCAGCGCCCAGACCGTCTCCCACGAGCCCCGCTCCAGGTTGATGGTCCACGACAGGGCAAAGAGATCGGGGTTGAGCAGGGCGAAGGGTAGGGCGACGACGACGATGGTCAGCAAAGTGACGGCCAACAGGAGCGCCCGGCGCCGCCAGGTCCGTAGACGCCAAAAGGCGACGGGTACGACGATGAGGGGCAAGAGCTTGACCAAAAACCCCAGCCCGGCCATGGCGCCGCCGGCCAGGTGGCGGTGCGTCAGGGTCAAGTAGAGGGCCAGGAGCAGGAAGGTCAGGGCAAAGACGTCGAACCAGCCGAGCATGATGAGCAGCGGCACAAAGAGCAGGCTGTAGACCCAGGCCAGGCGCAGCGCCACCCGCTGGCCGTGAAGCCGCCGGCCCAGGAGGTAGATCAGGACCAGGTTGGCCATCTCGGACAGGGCGAAAAAGGTGCCCAGGAGGATGTTGAACCAGAAGCCGGGCGCGCCCCAATTGGGCAGCAGCAAGCTCAGGCGATAGACGCCGACGGGGATCCAGGGAAAGATGGGCTGGTACTCCATCCAGTAGTGGACCGAGGGGTAGAAATCCTGCGACGCATAAGAGGCCAACAGCCGGTAGAAGGTAAAATCGGAGAGCGAGGTGATATAGCCGCCGGGCTTGACGAGCCAGACGGCCAGCAGCCGGAAGGCGACGAAGGTGACGAGGACGTAGAGAAACGGACGCTTGGCACGGCGGTCAGTTTGGGACTCCATCGTTGCCTCAACTCAGCCGAAAGTGTGAGCCGTCCCCCGTCTTGGTCACCTCGATGCGCACCGGGAACGCGTCTTTCAGCTCCTCGATGTGGGTGATGACCAGGATGCGGGCAAAATCGTCCTGGATCGAATTGATGGCCTCCACCAGGCGCTCGCGGCCCTCGGCGTCCTGGGTGCCAAAGCCCTCGTCCATGACCAGCATCTGGAGCTGGGCGCCGGCGCGGCGGGCCAGCAGCTTGCTCAGCGCGATACGGATGGCAAAATTGACGCGAAACGCCTCGCCGCCGGAAAAGAGCTCGTAGGCCCGGGTGCCCAACTCGTCGGCGATGTTGATGTCCAGCGTCTCGCGGGTATCGCCGGCCAGCGTCTCGCGCTGGGTCTCAAAGCGGACGTGCATGCGGCCCTCGGTCATGCGGGCCAGCAGGCGGTTGGCCTCGAACTCGATCTCGGGAATGGCCACCTCGATGATCATGGCCTGGATGCCCTTCTTGCCAAAGGCCAGGCGCAGCTCGTCGAAAATCGCCTTCTCCCTGGTCACTTTTTTGCGCTCGGCTTCGTGGCGCTTGCGCTCCTCGGCCAGGTAGCGGCAGTGGTCCAGCTTCTGCCGGGCGGCGCCCAGCATCAGCCGCGCTTTTGCCGACTGGCCCTGCAAGTCCTCCACCTCCTGAGCCTGGGACCGCGCCCGCTCGACCATCTCCGGCAGGCGGGCGACCTCGGCGGCCAGGGCCTCGCGCTGCGCCCGGTCGTCGGCCAGGGTCTCTTGCCAGCGGGCCTGCCGCGCCTGGAGCTCTTTCAAGGCCGTGCGCTCGTCGTCCACGCGCTCTAGCGCCGTCTGGAGGCGCCGGTGGGCCGCCTCGAACCCGGCCAACTCGGCGGCACGCTTCCGGGCCAACTCGTGGGCCTCGGCGTCGTAGGCCAGGGCCGCCAGCTCTTCGGTCAGGCGGGCCAGGTCGGCCTGGGCTTCGGGGGCATAGTCGCCCTGCGCCAGGCGATCTTCGAGGCGGGCCGACTCGTTGCGGGCAGTCTCGAGTTCGGCGGCAGCCTGCTGAGCGTCTTTTAGAGCCTGATCCAACTGGGCCTCGCGCCGCTGCTGGGCCGGCTGGGCGGCGAGTTCCCGGTCGAGGCGGCGGATCTCGGCCTCCAGCCGCTTCTGCTCGGCGGCGATCTCTTTGCGGCGGGCGGTGTTCTCGCGATGGTTTTCGGCCAGGGCCTTGCCCTCGGCCTCGAACTGCTCGCCCAGCTCCTGGCGATGCTCGTCGGACAGGCCCTGGCCGCAGAGCGGGCACTGGGCCTCGCCACTCTCCCGCTCCAGCAGGTCGAGCTTGTCGCGCAGGGCCTCCATCTCGGCCCGCATCTGCTCGTTGCGCACCTCCAGCCCGGCCGATTCTTTGGCCAGTGTCTGGAGCTCCAATTGGGCTGCGTCGCGAGTTGCCTCCTGCCCGGTTAAGTGGGCCAGCTTGTCGCGGGCCTCGGCCAGTTGGCTCTCCAGGCTGGGGATTTTGGCCGCCCGGCGCTCCAATTCGGCGATGCGCTCGCCCAGGCGGCCCAGGGCCAGGTCGATCTCGCGGCGGGCGGCGTCCACGGCGCGCTCTGCCTCCCGTTGCCGGTCCTGCACCCGGGCATAGCGGGCCAGCCGCTCGTTCCAGGCCGCCTCCGAGTCCCGGGCCTCGAGCAGCGCAGCGTAGCCCTCCTCGACCTGCTGCCGCTCGGCCAAGGTCCGCTCGTAATCGGCCAGGCGCGCCTGCCGCTGGCCGATCTGGGCCTCGATTTCCTTGACCTCGCGCTCGGCCTGGCCCAGGCGCCGCTCCAGGTCCTGGAGGCGCGCCCGCTGATGCTGCAGGTTCTGCTGCTCCTGGCGCAGCTCGCGCAGTTGGGCTTCGGCCTCCTTGACCGAACGGCTCAGCTCGGCGACGCGGCCCTCAGCCGCCTCCAGCTCGGCCTCGTACTGGGGCTTGCGGTCCAGCTCGCGGTCGATGTCGCGGAGCAGGCCCTCCAACTCGGCGATCTGGCGGTCTTTGTCCTTGGCCTTTTCCTTGGCCCGCTGCTCGTACTCGTCGTAGAGGCTCAGGCCCAGGATCTCGCCCAGGACCTGCTTGCGCTCGGCCGGGGTGCGGGTGGTAAAGGCGTCGGCCTCGCCCTGCACCAGAAAGGCCGAGTTGGTAAAGGTCTCATAGTCCATGCGCAGCAGGCGGATGATGGCCGCCTGGGTGGCCCGCACGCCCGCTTCGGCGATGGAGCGAAATCCGTCCTCGCCCTCCGGGGGCTGCACCTGCAAGTCGAGGATGGAGCGGCCGCGGCCGCTGCTGTCGCGTTTGCGCAGGACGCGGTAGACGGTGCTGCCCAGGTCAAAGGTGAACTCGACCTCCATCTCGGACTCGCCCAGGTGGATCAACTCGTCGTCGCGCTTGGCCCGGGCTTTGCCCCACAGCGCCCACGTCATGGCGTCGAGCAGGGCTGACTTGCCGTGGCCGTTGGCGCCGGTCAGGCAGGCGAGGTGGATGCCGTCAAAGTTGAGGGGCGGCACGTCGTCGCGATAGCACATGAAATTGCGAACCCGCAATTGGAGCGGAATCACGCCTTTCTGGCTCCTTTCGCCATTCAACAGAGACCCTTAGGGTCTCGGAGACCCTAAGGGTCTGTTCGCCAAAGCGGGAGACGGGACTCGAACCCGTGACAGTCTGCTTGGAAGGCAGATGCGCTACCACTGCGCCACTCCCGCG
>CAYLZO010000260.1:0-6997 GCA_964387775.1 uncultured Anaerolineaceae bacterium | reverse complement strand
GCCATCGTATGATAGTTCTTTCTTCCGCCTCGAGTCAATCGGACTTTTGCTAAGGTTCGACAAGCCTGCCCAAGATCATCACGAATGGGAGCCAGCATTGGTTCTTCCAAGATTGACTCTAACTCCAGGTGTTCAGCCCTGGCGTGGTGAGAACAAGATCGAATAAGATAGGTGCGGACACTCGACTGCAAGTCCGCCCACCTCTCGATTTCTCCCCAATAGGTCATTTCTAGACGTGTTGCATCTGCATAAT
Source organism: uncultured Anaerolineaceae bacterium (assembly GCA_964387775.1). GTDB lineage: Bacteria > Chloroflexota > Anaerolineae > JAAYZQ01 > JAAYZQ01 > CAYLZO01. The sequence goes on along the minus strand of CAYLZO010000260.1, from coordinate 6,744 downwards.
CATAGTTGTTGGGATAGGGAGGAGATGTGACTACCAAGTCAACAAATGACCTTTGAGAGATTTCGGGCTGACGGGCATCCGTTTCGACTATGCGGGAAAGAGGCAACCAACCGTGACGCTGCGCAAAGACCACATCACTCACGATCTCATTTGCCTTGGCCTTGAACGCTTCTTTTGGAGTTAATACATTCGTCTTGCTTTTTCGTGGCAAAATGTACTGCCATTGTGCTGTTCCCGCCGTACTAGACGCTCGGAGAATGGACGTAATTGCCAACCACAACAGCCGCGATTCAGGGGAATCGTGGTCATACTCCTCCAGATACACCCGTTTGAAAGAATTCAACTCAGCCAACGATTCAGACGTGTAGCATTTGAGGAGCAAGGAGGGCTGATCGGGATCAAGGCTCGGCTCCTTTGCACAGACAGTCGTGTAGAAGGCATCAAAGTATGAGCGTAAGCTTGCCGGATCCACGGAGGTAGAAGCCAGTTTTGCTTTTAGCACCCTGAAGATGAAAGGATGAGTTTCAAGGCCCAGGCTTTTCACATGGTCTGCATCACAAGCGAGCAGCGTTGTCCCAACTCCAGCAAAGGGATCTAGCACAAACAGGTTTTGCCTAGATCCCTTTCTGCTCTGGACCAGATAGCGTACCCACCCTGCCGAAAAGCCCGCCGAGTATCGAAACCAACGATGCACAGGTAGCTTCATATTGTTGACGAAAGTGCCCGAGAGGGCTTTGTTGACAGGTGTGGAAGGCAGTGGTTGGACCACTTCCGCCGCGTCAAAGAGTGTTAACTGCTGTGGCTCGAAAATTGATTCCATCTCAAACACAAGTATAAGGCATACATCTAAGCAAGTCAAATGCAAGTACTACCAACTCTGATATCCGGATATATGACAGTATTTGATCACCCGTCGCGGCTGGAGCGGGTAGGTAACGCTCCGCAGCGTGCCAATGAGCCAGTAGAGGCCGACGGCCAGCCAGAAGCTGCGGGCCAGGCCAAAACCGGCCAGCGCGGCGACGATGAGCCCCGCCAGGGCCATGAGGACCCGGGCCAGCGCGACTGGACGGGTTGACGTCCACGCGAAGCCGGACGAACTCGGTGGCGGCCAGGCTGACCACGGCCAATACGCCACGGAGGGCACCGAACCAGACCACGGGCTGCACCGCCCCGGCCAAGGGCGCGTCAAAGTTGTCGAGCAGGTGGGGCGTCCACAGCCGGTCGAACCCCTCGCTGTAGAGGCCGTAGAAGAAGCTGATAGCCAGCAGCGCCAGCACCACCGGCTGGCGGCGGACGAGTTGGCGGGCATCGTCTACCGTCTTGCGCATCATGCCCCACGTGGTGCGATGCTCGGGCGGCGTGGGCGAGAATCCTTCCTCGGTCATGGTCAAGGCCAGAAAGAGGGCCAGGCCGATCAGCAGCCCGCCGCCGACCAGGATCGGCAGGCGCACGCCGAGGGTGCCGATGGCCACGCTGAGGGGGATGCCCACCAGACTGGCTGCCTGAGCGGCCTGCGAGCCGCGCAGGAAGGCGTCCCCGGCACGGTCCTCCCCCACCTCGTCGGCGATCCAGGCCTCGGAGGCGCCGCTGGTAAAGGTGTAACCCAGACCCCACAGCACCTGGGCCAGGGCCACGGCTCCAAAGACGGCAAAGGCGCCCTCGACGAGGAAGCCCAGGCCCATCACGGCATAACCGATGATGACCGACAGCCGCCGGCTCTTGACGTCGGCCAGCAGCCCGGTGGGCACTTCGAAGAGGAAAACCGATGCCTCCAGGGTGGTGCCGATCAAGACGAGCTGGAAGGGGCTGAGCTCGACGACGGTCACCTGGTAGAGCATGTTGACGGTGAAGATCATCGAAAAGAGGAGGGAGGCGCAGAAGCGGAGGATGAGATAGACGGTAAATGGGCGCATCTACACCTTGGCGGCGGACGCAGCTTCGGACTCGGCGAGAGCGGGGATGAGGGCCAAGCCGCCTGCCTGGCGGACCAGGCGCGTGCCCAGGCGGAGGGCGATGAACGTTTGCTGGACGACCAGCACCAGCGGCCAGATTTCCAGGGGCAGGGCCGGCATCAAGCCCAGGCGAAAGAGGACGTGCAGCAGGCCGGCCAGCAGGAACGTCAGGCCGTAGAGCAGGCCCACGGCCAGCGGCCGGCCAAAGACGAATCGAAAGGCCCGGCCCAGGGCGCCAAAGACGTTGCGGGTGTCGTCCACCACGGCAAAAGCGCGGGTGTACTCCATCAGGGCCAGACCAAAAATGGTCAGCAGGAGGAGGAGGGGGACGACGATCCAGGCCGACCAGCCGCCGGCGACGGCCACGAGGCCCAGGGCCGCGCCGGTCAAGGGCAGGAGGACAAAGACGGAAACGAATCCCTGGGCCGCGCCAAGCAAGAGGAAAGCGCCCCACCAGTGCCAGCAGCCCCAGAGAAAACGGCGCCAGCGGAAGCGTTGCGGGGCCTCGTGAAAAGTCAGGAGCAGGCCACCGTTGAGAAACGCAGCGGGCAGCCAGGCGACCAGGGGCAGGGCCGCGCCGACGAGGAACGCAAACAGGACGCCCGATTCCAGGCCGCCCGCCAGCTCGGGAGCAGCGCCCCCGCCCTCCAGGGCGGCTCCGCTCAGGGGCGACATCATCAACTCGATGACGTACCAGGCGTCGAGGCCGTCGGCGAGCTGGCGGATGGCGGGGCGGTGGCCCAAGCCGGAAGCCAGGCTCAGGGCCGGGAGCGCGGCCAGCAGCAGGGCGCTGAGCACGTTGACGACAAAGGCGGCGAGCCAGACCTGCGGATAGCGCAAGGTGCGGGCCAGGCCCGTTTGGAAGGCTTGCCAGCCGGTCACGGTTACAGTCCCCCCAGGGCCAGGAGCGCGTTCTGGAGCTGGTAGAGCAGCCGGGTGACCACCGCCAGCCAGGCCGAGACCTCTAGCCGCTGCGAGAGCCCGTTGTCGGCCCATTGCAGGTCCACGACGACCTTGCGCTCGGGGTCCACCTGGGCGCGGCGGACGGGCGGTCGGTCGGGATAGTGGAAGGTGCGCTCGGCCTCAGCGGCGGGCCACGGCTCCAGGGCCGTGCTGCCGTCGGCGAACGTGACGAGGACCTCGGTCGGCACGCGGAGCGTCCCCTGGCGCGCGACGGTGACGCTGTGCTCGTCCAGACCGGTGACGGCATAGTTGACCACGCCGTCGCCATAGACCAGGCCTTCAAAGAACCAGTCCAGATCCCGGGCCGAGACCGCCTCGGCCACGGCGCGAAAATCCTCGGTGGTGGGATGGGCGAATTGATAGCGCCGGTAAAACGTGCTCATCACGTCGCGCATCGTCTCGGTGCCCAGCGTGCGCTCCAGCGCCAGCAGCGAGAGGGCCGGCTTGGAGTAGGCGGCCACCCCGTACTCCAGCATCCCAAACTCCCAGGCCCGGCCGTACATCGACACCTGGGGGCTGCTCAGGTATTCGAGGCGGCGCATGTCGAGGTTGCCCATGTGGAGGATGGGGCTGTCCAGGGCCGAGGTGTCCCGCCCATAGACCTCGCCCATGAGGCGCATGGACGAATACTCGGTGAACCCCTCGTCCAGCCAGGGCTCTTCGGCCTCGTTAAAGGCCACGGTGCTCTGCCACCACTGGTGGCCGATCTCGTGGATGGTGATCATCTCCAGGGAGCGGTCCGCGCCGCGAACCAGTGGTCCCTCAAGTCCGAAGAGGCTCATCGGGCCGGCGGTGACCAGGGTCGGGTACTCCATGCCGCCGGCGCCCTCGCCCTCGTCGGGCACGTCGACGACGGTGAGGCGGGCGTAGGGGTAGGGGCCGTACCAGCGGCCAAAATGCGTGACCGCCGCCTCGGCCACGTCGAGGACGCGCTCCACGCCCCATTCGTGCTCGGGCAGGTAGAGGTAGACGACCTCGACGCCGCCTACCTGGCGGGTCGCTGCCCGAAAGTCGGGCGAGGCGGTCCAGACAAAGTCGATGACGCCCTCGGCCACGTAGCGCACGGCCTGGGTGCCGTCGCCGCGGTCGGTGCGGGCCGCGGGCAGGCCGGTGGCACCGGTGACGTACCCTTCCGGCAAGGTGATCGCCACGTCATAGTCGCCAAAGTCGGCGTAGAATTCGGCGTTGGCGTGAAAGGGGTAGGCGTTCCAGGCGCCGTCCTCCCAAACGCCCAGCTTGGGGAACCACTGGCCGATCATGAAAAAGTCACCCACGTAGCCGGTCCGGGCAAAGACGCGGGGTAGTTGGGCTTCAAAGTCCAATTCCACCTCGACGGTCTCGCCCGGCGCGAGCGGGGCGGGCAGGTCGGCGCGGGCCAGGGTGCCGTCCTCGATCTCGACGAGTTCCAGTGGCACGCCGTCGGCCAGGCGGAGGTCGTCGACCCTGATCCAGCCGGCGTGCTCGGGGTCCCAGGCGTAGCCGCGATGGGTCGTCCCGCTCTCCTGCAAGAAAAGGCTCTCCTCGCTGCGGAAGGCGTTGAGGTAGAGGTGAAAGACCAGGTCCGGGATGGGCTCGGCCGTGGTGTTGGTGTAGCGGACGGTCTCGTGGGCGCTCAGGGTCTTGGCTTCGGCATCGAGGCGGACGTCGATGGTGTAGGAGGCGACGTCCGGGGCGTCAGCAGCGGACGGGAATCGGGCAGCCGGTGCAGCCGGCTCGACGGCGGGCGTGGCGCGAGCCGGCGCGAGGGCCAGGAGCAGGGCGGTCAGAAGGCAGACCAGCAACAAGCGAGAGAGAGTCCGATTCATCTGCGATTCAGGCCGGGGACTGGGCTACGGCCCGACCTCGGCTGTCGCCGTGGCGACGATCACCGGCTGGTTGGAGACCGCGCCATAGTAATCCAGGAACTGCTCGGCTTCGGGCGCGTCGAAACGATCCAGTTTCTGCGCCCAGCGGTAGCTGATCGTCTGGTAGAGCAGCTCGGCTGTCACGGTGAACGGCCCCTGGGCCTGGCCCACGTCCACGCGGTAGGCGAGGCGGTCGCCGCCCCCGGTAAAATCAGGGTCCTCGGCCGCCGCGCCATAGACGGCCACGTCCTCATCCACCGTGCCTTTGGCAAAGCCCGCCGGCAGGAGGCGGTTGTCCTTGACGTAGCCGGCGCCGCGCAGCAGGATCATGGTCACCTCGCCGTTGGGATCGCGCATGATCGATTCGTAGATCTGAACCTGGTCCGGGCTGTCGATGGCTTCGTAGTGGGGCTCGTACCGGGCCGGGTCCTGGTCGTGCTCGCCGCCGGTGATGGAGCCGTCGGCGTTGACCGCGCCCGATTCAAAGACCACGCCTCCGGCGGCGTCGCGGACGGTCACGTGCAGCCAGACCCGGCGCGAGGGAAAGCCGCTGGGAAACTTGTGACCCACGTGGCTGGTGATGACGACGGTGGCCGCCAGCTCCGAGCCTGACAGGCCCACCTCGTCGAGGGCCAGGGTGGCGGTGCGGTTCCGAAGCTGGTCCAGGGTGCTCGCCTCATTGGCTTCAAAGTGGTCACGGGCGGCGGTGACCTCCAGCTCCGAGCCAAACTCCTGAAAGACGCGCATCATGTAGGCGTTGCCGCCGGCAAAGACGTGCTGGTAGAAGGGGCTGCGCTTCGGCCCGCCGGTCACCGAGAGCTGGACGCCGCCCTGGGCCAGGGGCATGTGGCAATCCTGGCAGGCCTGGCTCTGCCGGTAGTCGCTCTGGAGCCATTCCAGGTAGGGCGTCTGCTCGGGGAACTGGCCCGCGATCTCGCCCTTGTCGTCGATGTAGGGCGTGTAGAGGGTGTGGCAGGTGGCGCACAGCTCCGAGCGCTCGATGTGTTTGCCCTGGACCGGCACAAAGCCCGACGCCGCTCGCATCACCTCGATCAGGTCTTCCTGGACGGGGTAAGGGCCGTAGGCCACCCGCTCGCCCATGGGCAGCTCGGTGTCGATGACAAAGTGCCCGCTAAAGCTGCCGAATTCGCCAAAGCCAATCTCGCGGATCTGGTGGCAGAGGTTGCACGAGACGCCGTCCAGCGCAAAGGGATGCAACTTGTGATCCGGGTCGAGAAAGCCCTCGCCAAAGATCTGTCCCTGGTCCCCGGCGTTGATGGCCGCCACGCGGGCCATGGGCATGTGGCAGGTGGCGCACTTGTCCTCGATGACGTCCTGAAAGTCGGGGTGGCTCACGACTTCGGCGCGCACCGAGGCCCGCCAGTAGGGATCGCGGGCGGCGTTGGCCATCATCGTCGCCCGCCAGAGCCGGTCGGTGGAGGCGTCGGTGCCCGCTTCGTCCACCATGTTGGTGTGGCAGGTGGTGCAGATGCCCGACGTGGAGAATAGCTCGCCCTTTTCGGCGGGCAGCCGGCGGTCGGCCCCCACTCCGGTTGGGGTCGCCGCAGCGGTCGGGGCCGGGGTGGGCGTCGGGGTGGCCTGTGGTCCACAGGCGCAGAGCAGGAGAACCAGCAGGGAGACAATCCCGAAACAAAGGGGGTTTGACCGAGGCACCTGCCTTACTCCTCCTCCCTGGCGCCGGGGCTATAGATCCACCACCAGATCACAAAGCCGGCGAAAACCGCCAGGGCGGCAAAGACGACGAGCCAGATCCACCATGGATTGCCCTCTGCCGCCGCGGCCGTGACGGGATGCAGAGGAAAGAAAATGCCGAGTTGGTGTAACATCGGTGCACTCCTCCTTGATGTTCGAGATTGGGCGTGAGGTATGCCAAAGCACGCCTCACAAGAATGACGAAATCACGTTGTAGTGCTAGTACAGCCCGGCGGAAGTCTCTCACCAGATCCTGTCATTCTGAGCGAAGC
>CAYLZO010000259.1:0-7040 GCA_964387775.1 uncultured Anaerolineaceae bacterium | reverse complement strand
GCGATTCTGAATTGTCTTTCCCCGCGCTCTGAGGTATAATGGCCGCCACCGAGCGTGCGAAGGAGCGCGACGCGCTCAGCCGGAATGCAACTTTGGCGCACCCGGAGGCGTATTGTGTATGTTGCAGCAGGGCGTGGAGCCAGTGAGCAAGGGAGCAAGGTAGTGGTAACACGGTAAGTGATAATGTGGGGGACGTCCCCCACATTATCACTTACTACGTAACCACTACCGGGAGCAGAACATGGATCTCAAGAGGCTGCGCAATCCGTTTTTCAGCCGGCAGCGGATCACCGATGCCGATTGTTTCTACGGCCGCGAGCGCGAGATCGAGGCGCTCTACAGCGCCGTCGTCACGCACCAATGCCGGGCCATCGTCGGCGAGCGCAAACTGGGCAAAAGCTCGCTGCTCACCGCCGTCGCCCAGCCGGCGACAATGGCCCGCTATGGCCTCGACCCCAAGCGTACCTTCTTTCTGTACCTCGACCTGGAGGGCATGTCGTCGGCGCAGCGAGGGGACTTTTGGATCGAAGTCCTGGACCGCCTGAGCTCCACGTTGCTTGCCCTGAGCAACGTCGAAGGGACGGGCCGCTTGCTGGATCAGTGCGAGCGGCTGCTGGACGGCGACGAGCTGCGCTTTACCACCGTCCGCCGCTTTCTGCGGCGCGTCCGCGACAGCGGCCTGGATCTGGTCCTCACCCTCGACGAGTTCGAGGGGCTGGCCCGCAACCCCAGCTTCGAGCCCGATTTCTACGGCGAGCTGCGCAGCCTGGCCGGCGAGCTGGGCATCGTCTACCTCACCGCCTCCAAGCGTGGCCTCTACGAGCTGACCTACCACCACACCGAGACCCTGTCGTCGCCGTTCTTCAACATCTTTTCCGAGCTGGTCCTGGGCCTCATGCCCGACGGGGAGGCCCGTGGCCTGCTGGAAACCCTGTCGGCCCAGGGCCAGGGGCCGGGCTTTAACGACGAGGAGGCGGACCTGGCCCTGGAGCTGGCCGGGCCACATCCCTTCTTCCTGCAGATCGCCGGCTACCACCTCTACGAGACGCCCGCCCGGGGCGAGTCCAAGCCCCCCGACGCCTACGACCGGCCCACCCGGCGCTTTGTCGCCGAGGCCGAGGACCACTACCGCTACCTCTGGTCGCAGCTCGACCCCGACGAGCAGGCGGCGCTTCTCTCGCCCAACGCCGCCGGCGAGAGCCAGCGCAAGACGCTGCTGGCCAAAGCCCTCATCCGGCCGGAGGGGCGGCGCTACGTGCCCTTTGGCCACGCCTTTGCCGTATTCCTGGAGGGCAAGCGCGACGCCCAGCAATCGACGCCCTCCGACTCGACCGTCATCGAGGCCGGCTCGGCCACGGATGGCTCGACTGAGCTCGCCAAAGTCCTGACCGGCAAGCGGCTGGGCAACTACCGGGTACTGGCCGCCCTGGGGCAGGGGGGCATGGCCAAGGTCTATAAGGGCTACCAGCCCCTGCTCGACCGCTACGTGGCCATCAAGGTTCTCTCGCCCCACTTTGCCACCGACGAGGAATTCCGCGCCCGCTTCCAGCGGGAGGCGGCGGCCATCGCCCGGCTGCGCCACCCCAACGTCGTCCAGGTCTACGATTTCGGCATCGAGGGGCCGATCCACTACATGGTCATGGAGTACATCGCCGGCGACACCCTCAAGTCGCGCATCCGCCTGGCCCGCGCCCGGGGCGAGCAACTGACCCCCTGGGAGGTGCTGGCCGTGCTGCGCGGCGTGGCCGCCGCCCTGGACTATGCCCACGAGCGGGACATCATCCACCGCGACGTCAAGCCGGCCAACATCATGCTGCGCATCGAGGAGAACGGCGGCGACGAGGAGTTGACCGAATTCACCCCGGTGCTGACCGATTTCGGCGTGGCCAAGATCCTGGAGGGGGTGCAGTTCACCGGCACGGGCATGACCCTCGGCACGCCCGACTATATGTCGCCCGAGCAGGGCGGCGGCAGCCCGGTCACACACAGCGCCGACTTCTACTCGCTGGCCGTCATCCTCTACGAGATGCTGGCCGGCGAGCTGCCCTTTACCGCCGACACGCCGGTGGCCGTGCTGCTCAAGCACATCTCTGACGCGCCGCCCTCGGTTCGCGCCCGCGTGCCCAATCTGCCGCCGGGGCTCGACCGCGTGTTGGAGCGGGCCCTGGCCAAAAAGCCGGAGGACCGCTATCCCACCGGCGCGGCCCTGGTGCGCGCCGTGGAGCAAGCCTGGAGCCTGGGAGGTGAGTCGTGATCCGGCGCAGCGTGGTCAACGGCTTGCTCATCGGCCTGGCCCTCACCCTGGTGCTGCTCTACCCGACCTTTTCCCAGATCGTCTACCCCCGCGTCCTGCACGTGGACTGGCCCGACTGGCCGCAGGTGGCCCGTCTGCTGTTGCTCCTCGTCCACGGCAGCGTGGGCGCCGTGTTGCTGGGCCTGCTTGGCACGCGGGCGGCCCTGCGCTCCAAGATCTTTTGCGTGGGCGACGGCGTCAAGGCGGGGGTCATCAGCGGCCTGGTGGCCGGCCTGGTCGTCTATGCCCTCGTCGCCGCACCGACGGCCAGCCTGCTCGACGCCGCCCGGCTCTGGACCCATCCGCCGGTCCCCGAGCGGCCGATGCCCCCCGATCCGCTCCTCTTGCGCTACATTCACAATACGACGCAGGGGTTATACCTGCCGCTGGCCCTCTGTCTCCTGGCCGGCGCGCTCGTCGGCGGCGTGGAGGGCCTCGCCGTTGGTCTCATCCGCCGCCGCAAGCTGGAAGCCGAGCCCCTGCTGCTGGACGTCATCGCCGAGCCGAATCCGCACCGCCGCTGGTTCGAGAACGACGACAGCGTCTGGAAGGCGGGTCTCATCACCGGCCTCATCGTCGGTGACCTGCTGTGGCTCAGCCTGACGGTCAGCTTTTTCAGCGACCTGAAGGTGGAATGGCCCGAGATCGAGCCCATCCTCGCCCAACGAGCGGGTCCCCTGGTCCAGGCCCTGTTGAGCGACACCCTGTCCAACTGCCTTCTACCCTTCCTGGTGGCTGCCATCCTGGGCACCGGGGCGTTGGCTGTGCTCCTCCTGAAGGACCCGCCCCGCCGCCACCTGTCGCGCTTTCAGGCGGTGACCATCGCCGGCGTGGTAGCGGCCGGCGGCGCCTTTGGCGCCCTGGTCCAGATGCTCTACTTTTGGAGCGGGGTGGCCCGCTACTTTGCCCTCGATTTTATGCTACAGGCCCAGCCCTTCACCCCGGGAAGCGAGTTCTATTTGGACCCCGAGGGGGTCGTCTTTATGAAAGCCTTCATCCGCTCACCGGCGCTCTCGCTGCCGCTCTACTACCTCGTCCCGTTGCTGGTGTTTGGCTTGGTCCTGGCCGGAGTTCTGTTCTGGATCGCGCCCCAGGCGGCGGTCTATGGCCTAATTCTACCCTTGGTCGTCAAGCGGCCGGTGGACCGGGCGGCCCGCATCGTCCGCACGCTGCGCAGCGAGCCGGCCGGCCTGCTGCCCCAGGTCTACCGCCTCTACGGCCGGGAACTCGAGGCGGTCAAGGTCCTGCCCCACCTGGCCTTCCAGCTCAAGGACCCACCCGGCGCCCGGGTTGTGGCCGCTTACCACACACTCAGTAAGGACGAAGGGCAGATGGCGCGGGCCGTCCGCGCCATCCGCCAGACCGTGAGCGAGCAGGAAGATTGGCGCTGGCGCGCAGAGGTCGGCGAGTTGTTCCGCGTGCTGGAGGAGGGGCTGGCGGCCCGCACCCTGGCCGAGGTGACGGCCATCGAGCCGCCGCCGGAGGAAGTGACGTCGTCGCTGCCGATCCTGTTGGCCAAGAGCTGCGAGGGCATCGGCCGGGCGCTGGGTGAACTGAAGAAAGCGGGGCGCGTCGACGACTTGAGCACCAAGGTCATCTTTCTCAATAGCGCCCAGACGGCCCTGCTCGACCTGCACCGCCTGGTAGAACAAGAGATCAAACACACCGAGACCTGCGCCACCCTCTACGCCGAGGTCGAGGTGGTGCACGCCATCCTGGACCACTGGCAGGGCCTGGTGCTGCGGGCGATGCAGGATCTCCAGGGCCGCGCCGATCTGCAGGCCAGGCTGCTGGCCCACAGCGCGGGCTATCTGGAAAAAGTACGACAAAGCATCGTCGTGACCAACCAGGGGTTGAACGTCGCCCAGAACGTCCGCCTGCGGGTGGCCGATGGCGACGGCTACCGCGTGGTGGAGGGCGCCGAGCAGGGGATCGACATCCTCGGCCCCCAGGAGAGCCGCGAGCTAGAGTTCTGGCTGGCGGCCGACGGGCCGCGCCGCTTGCGGCTGGCCTGGGAGCTGACCTTCGACGACGCGGTGGACACCGGCCGCCGCGTCGAATTCGCCGACGCGCTGGAGCTGCAACAGGAGCAGACTGACCGTCCCTTCCAGCGTATTTTCCCGATTCCCTACGTCACCGGCACGCCGCTGCGCTCGGGCGAGATGTTTGTCGGGCGGCAGGACGTCTTTGATTTCGTGCGTGAGCACCTGCTGGGCGCCTACCAGAACAACGTCATCGTCCTCCACGGCCAGCGGCGGACGGGCAAGACGTCGATTCTCTACCGCCTGCGCGAGGTGATGGCCGACACCCACCTGGGCGTGCTGGTGGACATGCAGGGCAAGGCGGCGCGGGGCACGGCCGACTTTCTCTACGCCCTCAGCGACGACATCGTCTACGCCCTGGAGAACCACAGTATTTTCGTCGACCTGCCCGAGCGGCGCGAGTACGAGGAGGCGCCCGAGTTCACCTTCCGCTCGCGCTTCCTGCGGTCGGCCACCGGTCAGCTCGACGGCCGCAACCTGCTGCTCATGTTCGACGAGTTCGAGGAGCTGCAAAAACGGGTCGAGGATGGCCGGCTGGAGCCCGAGATTTTCCCCTTCCTGCGCAACCTGATGCAGCACGAGCCCCGCCTCGACTTTGTCTTTTCCGGCACCCACAAGCTGGAGGAGCTGGGCGCCGAGTACTGGTCGATCCTGTTCAACATCGCCGCCTACAAGCGCATCACCTTCCTGGACGATGGCGAGGTGCGCCGCCTGGTGGCCGAGCCGGTGGCGCCCTACGGCCTCGAGTACGATCCCCTGGCCGTAGATCGCATCCTCCAGGTGACGGCCGGGCATCCCTACTTTGTCCAGGTCGTCTGCCACGAGATGGTGGCCTTTCACAACGAGGCGGAGCGCAACTACCTGACCGTCACCTGCGTCGACGAGGTGCTGGGCCGCATCATCGAGCGCGGCGAGGCCCACTTCAAGTACATCTGGGCCGGCGCCACGCCCGACGAGCAGCGGGTCATGCTGGCCCTGACCGACCTGCTGCCCGATCCCGACGCCGCCGCCAACCCGGCCCAGGTCGCCGAGGAGCTGTGCCGCAAGGGCTGGGACCTGCACGGCGAGCCCCTGACCCGCGCCCTGGCCCACCTCCAGGCCAAGGACATCCTCACCCGTTCCGGCCCCCAGAGCCGCCTCTACCGCTTCAAGATCGACCTCATCCGGCGCTGGATCGGCATCGCGCGGCCGGAGGTGGCGAAGTGAGAGAAGTAAACGTTGTTTGCCAGGTCGGTTTGCTTTGGCCGTGAATGTGTGCTAAACTGTGACCGTAGATTTTGAGGTCATTGGCAAGATTGAAGGAATAGAAATCGTTGCCATTGGCAATAGGATTCGCGTCCTTTCCTACCTACGAGAGACCTATGGCCGCGGCCGGTGGCGCAAATTGAAGGGCTGGGCCGATGTCCTGTTGCCTAATGGACGAGTTAGGCGAGTTGAGCTCCACTGGTATGAAGCGCATGGTATTGGCCGTCGAGATATGAAGATCAAGCACTATCTGGATTAGAGCATGGATACAGACAAAACGAGTTTTGCGTTGTGCATTGACAACACGGGCTATCAGGTCTCGTTGATCCCGATGAAGGTGTATCCGATCATCCCCGACCCGAAAGCTGCCCAGGATGACTTTATCCGCATTGTCGACGAGAGTGGCGAGGATTATCTCTACCACAAGAGCCACTTTGTCCTCGTCGAATTTCCGGCGGAGGTGGAGCAGCTTCTGGTTGCTGCCTGAGCTACTCCTCTGGCTTGTGGGATCACGTCCATCCTGGCAGCCAACTGCGGAGGGTTAGGCATGAGAACGTCGAGAGATGCCCGGCAAGTATACGAGCAGGACGTCAAAGGCCTGCCCGTGGTGGAGCGGCTGCAACGGGCCAAGTTCGTGATGGATGACTTGATGAGCAGGCCCGCAACTTGGCTCCTGGACGAAGACGACGCCTGGAGCCACGAGGATTATGCCGATCTGCGGCGCGACTCACTTGCCTATGGTGCTCAGTCGCTGGAGGAAGAGGCAATATTGGTCCGACGGTGGCCTACACCCTAACACCTCAACTGCGGCACCCTGCGCCCCCTCAGCGCGCGCTTTATGACGGGCCGCGGCGGCTGGCTTGCGCCGGGCCACCTGGTCTGCCACTGCCTGCTCGTCGAGACCGACGACGGCCTGTTGTTGGTCGATACCGGCTTTGGCCCCGGCGACCTGGCCGTGCCCGGCTGGCGGCTCTGGGCCTATGGCCTGGCCGCCCGCCCCAGCCGCGACCCCGAAGAGACGGCGGCGCGCCAGAGCCGTAGGCATTCCTTCAGAATCGCCCGGCTGGGCTTGGACCCCGGCGACGTGCGCCACGTCGTCCTGACCCACCTCCACCTGGACCACGCCGGCGGCCTGGTCGATTTCCCCCAGGCGCAGGTCCACCTCTCGGCCGCCGAGTACGAGGTGGTCACAAACCCCCGCACCCTGGCCGAGCATTACGTCTGCCCGGCGGCCCATCGCGCTCACGGGCCAAAGTGGGTCCCCCACCAAGCGGCGGGCCGGCGCTGGTTCGGCTTTGACGCCGCCCCCGTGGTCGAGGGGCTCACCCCGGAGGTGCTGCTCGTGCCGCTGCCGGGCCACTCGCGGGGCATGAGCGGCGTGGCCGTGCGGACCGGCGTGGGCTGGCTGCTCCACTGCGGCGACGCCGTCGCCCAGGCCGGCGAACTCGACCCGGAGCAGC
>CAYLZO010000258.1:0-7045 GCA_964387775.1 uncultured Anaerolineaceae bacterium | reverse complement strand
CGCAGCACCGACGAACGGTTTATCAGCCGTTCCACCAAGCCGGCACCGGCCCCCGCAGCGACCCCGACCCAACCCCTGGCTCGCACCGAAGCTGCACCCAGACCCAGGCCCGTCACCCGGCCGGCCAAGGCCGCGCCCAAACGCCCGAAACCAGAAGCGGCCCCTGCCGGGCCGGGGCTGGTGCAGGGGGTGACGGCCGGCATGGTTCGTGGATTCGACGAGGTGGTCGCCTGGTTCAGCTCGTTAAGCCCGGGGGCCAAATGGCGCCTGGTGGCCATCACCGTCTTGCTGGTCTGGCTGCTGGGCATCGCCGCACCGGCCATCTTGATCTCGACCCTGGCGGCCAAGGACGTGGAGGATCTGCGGGGCGCCGTCGCCTTTGTGCAGCTCGTAGACACGGCTGCGCCCACGGCAGAGTCGGTCCCGCCGACCGAAACCCCGGTTCCGCCGGCGGCCGAGGCACAGCCCTCTGTCGAGGTCCAGTCGCGCATCTTTCAGGCGGAATCACCCGCGATCGAGGAGGCAGCGCCGGAGCCTGCCGCCGAGTTTGTGGCCGAGCCCGCAGCATTGGAAGGAGAGGTCGAGGATCAGCCGCCTTCCGATCCGCCGACGCCCACGCCCTACATCATCGTCGTGACCAACACGCCCCTGCCGGCCACCGACACGCCGCTGCCGCCGACGCCGACACCGGTGCCACCCACCGACACGCCGGCCCCGGCTGCTGCTGCGGCCAAGCCGGCGGCGCCCAAGCCGACGGCCACGCCCAAGCCGGCGCCCAAACAGCTTCCGCCCCGCGAGTGGGACCCGCGACTCGACGCCATGGGCATCGTCGTCGCCGAGCCCCAGGTCACGCCGGGGCAGTTCTATTGGCGCCTGGTGAAGGCTCAGTGGCAGAACAAAGAGGAGTCGGGCAACGACCACACCATCTACATCGAGGTCCTGGACGAGAACGGCGGGCGGATCGTGGGCCAGCCGGTCGAGGTCCGCTGGGAGAGCGGCAGCTTGACCGTCGTCACCGAGGACAAGCCTTCCTACGAATATCCGGCCAATTTCCCGATGTACAACACCCTCGGCTCCTACGCGGTCAGCGTCGCCGGGATGCCCAGCGACACCATCGTCGGCCTGGGCATGGGCACCGCCGACCAGCCGGCCTTTACGATTCACACCAACTTTTTGCTGACCTTCAAGAAGGTCAGGCGCTAGATTCTCCCAAAGCACACCGACGGGGCGGACGAATTGTCCGCCCCGTTTTCTTGTGTGCTGCCTGCCCGGCACCTTTTACGTGGCCTTTACATTTCGCCAAAGCCCCGGTTACACCTCCCTACCAAACTGACCCTGACAAGAACCTGAAAAGATCGCAGGAGGTGTCTATGAAGCGCAAGATCTGGATCATCGGAGTCGTGGTCGTCGCAGCGTTGTCTCTCTCCCTGCTGGCCGCCGGCGGGCTGGTGCAAGCAGACGAAGCGGTCGAAAAAATCCAGGGCCGCGTGACCCAAGTGGGTGCCACGGCCCTGACTGTCGAAACTCGGGATGGCGAGGTCCAAGTCGTCATTACCGAAGAGACGGTCATTCGCATGGCAGGCGTGGCTGACGCCTCCCTCGGTGACATCCCCGAAGGGGCGCTGGTCCTGATTCGGAGCGAGGAAGAGGAGGATGGCCTCCTGGTGGCACAGCTCGTCGTGGTCCACGTCCCCCGGCAGCTGGCGGATCACGCATTGCGGGGAATCGTGACCGATGTGGAAGGCGAACGCGTCTCGGTCGAGACGGACGAGGGAGAGACGGCCACGCTGTTGCTCACCGACACGACCCGCCTGTGGGTCCCCGGCGAGCCGCTGACCACCACCGTAGCCCTGGAGATCGGCGACCCGGTGCTGGCCCTGGGCCAGCCGGCCGGGGCCTCGACGGGAGATCGGCCGCTGAGCGCCCGGCTGGTGGTCGTCGTCAGCGACGAGGACCTGCCCAAGGTCGTCATCCGGGGCCGGGCCGTCGTCGCCACCCAGCAGACCCTCGTCGTCAAGACCGGGCTCGGCGAGCGGGCCATCACCGTCACGCCCCGCACCCATTTATGGTCGGCCGACGGAGAGCTGGAATCGCTGCGACAGGTGCAGCCCGGCGAGCAAGTCCTGGCCCTGGGCCAGCCCACCGAATTTGGGCAGTGGCTGGCCGGCCTGGTCGTGTTGCCCAATTCGAAGCCGCTGGCCCGCCACGGGCTGAGCGGCCGGGTGACGGTCAAGGATGCGACCGGGCACTTTTTCGTCGTCCAGACCCACCGGGGAGACGAGATCACGGTCCAGACCGACGAAAAGACCCGCTATCGCGTCCCCGGCGTTGAGGACCCGAGCTTTGACGACATCCAGGTCGGCGATACCCTCGTCGCCCTGGGGCGTTTTGAGGACGGGCCGGACGCGGCGTTCCTGGCTCGGGGGATCGGCGTCAAGGCAGCGCCGGCCGGAGAATAACCTTGAGATTGTGGGCGAGTTTGAAACTTGCCCTACGGCCTCAAGGGAGGACGGTGAGCCCCACGTCGAGCAGGACGTGATCGCCCAGCGGCTGTCCCGCCGGGTCATAGACCGGCAGCCGCTGGGCCGTCGTGAGCTCGTACATGCCGACCTCGAGGGCGTACTCGCCCGGCGGCGCGTCGGCGCGGACCGGGATCTCGTACGCGTCGACGAGGACCTCGCCCGGCACCCAGCCCGTCGTCGGCGCGGCCCCGCCAGCGGGCACCTGGTCCTGCTGCCCCCAGATGCGCGACTCTGCCCCGAGCAAGTGGGTAAAGACGGTGTACGACGTGTCCGTTTCGGCCAGCGCTTGCCAGTAGAGGGTCAGGCGCAGCGTCTCCCCGGCCCGGACCTCACGTTCTCCCAGGTCAAAGCCCAGGAAGCGGATGGCCTCGCCAAGGCGGGTAGCCTGCGGGTGCTCGATGGCCGGCACCTCGAACCGGCGGGGCCGCCCCTCGATCTCGATGCGTGTCAACAGAGCCTCCCGCCCTGATCCCGCTCCGGCCAACCGCACGACGAGCTGGTACGTGTCCGAAGGTGTATCGGGCGCGAGGCGCAGCGCGTGCCAGTCCCGCCAGCGGTCGCCGGCCCGCCACGCCGAGGTCGGATAGGACGGCGTTTCCGCCCACCCGGCGGCGACCTGGCCCGTCCCATCGACCAATCGAAGCTCCACGACATAGTTGTTCGGGATCGAGTCCAGAGCGTGCCAATAGAGGGCCAGGTGCATGGTTTCGCCGGGGCTGAAGCGGTCGCGGCCCAAGTGGTAGCCCATCAAGCTCAGGCCGGGGGCCAAATCGCCGCCAGCCAGGGCCGTCTCGGGCTCCACGGCCCCCGGCTGCTCGGGCCGTCCGATCTCGATCCCGCCCAGGTCCAGGCTCTGGCCCGTAGGCGCGCCGGCCTCGTCGAGCACGGCCAGCGGGCGCCAAGTCTCGGGATCGTAGACGACCAACTCGACGCGGTACGCGCCGGGCAGGGTCGCCGGCAGGCTGGGCAGGAGGTGGTAGGTGGTCGCCGGCCGGCCCGGCGTCCAGCCCGAGGTGGCCCGGTGCTCGTTGGACAGGAGCATCAGGTCTGACTGGCCCACCAGGTGCCCCTCCGCGTCGAGAAGCCGTAGCGAAGCCTTGTAATCGGTCCCGATCTGGCTTGCGGCCTGCCAGCGCAGGGCCACCCAGGCCGGCTCGCCCGACGCCGCCTCGGGAGCGTGGGCCTCGCCCCGGAGCGACAGTTGCCCGCCCAAGTTGGCGTCCATAGAGACCCAGTCAGGGGACTCGAAGGTCACTTGCGAGGACGGCAGCTCGTAGCTGACGATGCGGTAGCCGCGAAAGGCGCGGGCTTTGGTCTGGCGGCCAGCGCGTTCCAGGAAAAAGGGCAGCACCTGGCGGGGGTCGGCGTCCACGTGCACGCCGTGGGTCCAGACGACGAGGTGGACCCGCCGCTTGCCCCGGCAGATGTCGGTCAGGTCCCCGGCCACGGTCGCGTCGTCCACGACGATGTAGCGGAACGGCACCGGCCCGTCGTGCAAGAGCTCCAGGGTATATTCTCGATAGTCCTCGCCGCGCCGGTCATAGTTGACGGGAAAGACATAGACCGCCTCCCGGTCGGTGTCGCGGTTGATCTGCCCGGCGAGGTCGGCCATCTGGCCATAGTAGGCGTAATAGACCTCCTCGCGGGGCAGCCACAGGTCGAAATAGCTGTGCCACGTGCCGTAGCCGGTCCAGCCCAGGTAGGCCACCACGCAGATGCCCAGGGCCAGCGGGACGGCGCCCCGCAGGCGTCGAAGGCGCCGGGCCAGGAACGAGCCGGCCTCGACCAGGGCCAGGGCGGCGACGATGCTGGCCGCCGGCAGCGTAGCGATGGCTCGCAGGCTGTGAGGGATGGGATCGGGGGCCAGGATGCTGGGCAGGAGCATGACGGACCACCACGCGGGCAGAAAGAGGTAGCGCGGCCGCCGCCAGCGGGCCAGGCAAAGGCCGAGTCCGCCCCAGAAGAGCAGGGCCTGAACCGGGTCGAGGCCCGGCCGGCCCGGCAGGTTGTAGAGCCAGTTGGGATCGCCCCGCCAGCCAAAGAGGCCCAGGTTGCCCCACACGCTGCGGGCGACCAGGCCCAGCACGTCGCCCTGGTTGAGCTGCGGGCTCAAGATCGACACCCCCTTGGCCCGCAGGAGAAAAGCATCGGGGTGGGTGACGAAATAGAGCAGGAGCGGCGCAGCGACCACCAGGGCCACGCCCGCCAGCAAGAACCAGCGCCGCCAGCGGGACAAAACCCATCGCCGGCCCTCGCGGATCAGCAAGAGGATGGCGAAAAAGAGAACCAGGACGAGGGGCAGAAACCGGGCCGAGGTGTAGGTGTGGAGGCTCAACCCCAAAAAGAAGCCGCTGGCCGCGTAGGCGCCGAGCCGCCGGGTGCGCACCGCCCGCCAGAGGAAAAAGAAGCAGAGGGTCTCGGTGAGGGGCAGGTAGTTGGCCCGAAAGCTGAGATGGTTGAGGGCCAGGTGCCAGAAGGACAAGGCGAGAAAGCTCGCGGCGAGCAGGCCGGTCCACTGGGCCCGGCGCCGGTCGCGCGTCAAAAAAAGCTCACGGGCCAAGAGGTAGGTGCTCAGGACGGTGAGGACACCGACGAGGGCAATGGGCAGGCGGAGGGCCAGGCGCGTCGGCCCCAGCCAGGCGATGAAAGGCGCGGCCACGTAGACAAAAAGCATCTCCCGCCCATACGACCGCGGGGAAAAGACGGTGTGCCGCCCGGCCAGCACGTCCAGGGCGTCCAGCCCGGCGGCCGATTCGTCGTAGTGGGGGCCGGGCGGCGCCTCGCCGACGAGGTAGAGGCGAAAGCCGGCGGCCACGGCCAGGACGAGGACCAGGAGGACAACCTCGGCCCAACGGGGCAGCGGCCGCTGCCACCAGCCCCTCACGCGACGCGCATCCATGCTCGTCACTCTGGCCGCCGGCCTACTTGGGCATGGGCTTCAGGTCGCGGTAGGCCTTGCGCGGCAGGAATTGGGGATAGTTGGGCACCGCGATGGACCACCAATACTGCTCGTCCTCCTCGGTCCAGTCGACGTCGGGCATGTAGATGAGGCTCATGATGCCGATCCAGGGCTGCCAGTTCTCCTTGGCGTACTGGTAGGCCCGCACAAAGTAATCGGCCTGCTGCTCCTCGGTGACGGCGTGCCAGGCGTAGGGCGAGTTGGGGCGGGGGTCGATGGTCCAGCCAAACTCCAGCACGACGACGCGCTTGTTCCCATCCCCGTTGTCGACCATGATCTGGCGCAGGTCCTCGACGTGGCGGAAGCAGTAGATACGGCAGGGCGGGCCGGGACAATTGGCGTCGCCCTGGTTGTAAAAGTTGGGATCGTTGGCCACCTCGCCGGGGGGCTTTTCGGGGGGCGCCTTGTAGCCGGCACCGTGGGCGCCCAGCGCGTCGAAATAGGGCTTGGCGCCCTGGGCGTACATGCGCCGCAGGTACTCGGTATCGGGCATGGCCACGTTGTCAAAGCGGGTGGTCGGCGCCAGGCCGGCGCTGATGATGATGGCGTTGGGGTCGGCCCGCTTGATGGCCTCGTAGCCGACCTTGAGCAGCTCGACGTAGGCCTTGGCGTTGGGCGGCTGGCCGCCCCACTCCCGGCTCAGGTTGGGCTCGTTCCAGATCTGGTAGGCCGCGATCCGGCCCTTGTACCGCTGGGCGAGGGCAAAACAAAAGTCGCCAAAGTCCTTCAGGTTCTTGGGCGGGGTCATGATGACGTCCTGGTCGTTGGGATAGGTCTGGCCGCTGGCCCAGGTCGGCTCGCTGTCCAGCCGGGCGACGAGGTTCAAGCCACCGATGCTCTCCATCTGCTCCACGATGCGGTCGGTCACGTCCCAGTCGTAATTGCCCTTGCCCGTGCCCTCGATCTCGCGCCAGGCAAAGCTCTGCTTGACCCAGCGAAAGCCGGCGTCGCGGATCAGCTCCATGTCGCGCTGGGCGACTTCGGGCCGCCACCAGAGAAAAGCCTGCATGCCATAGTCGGGCGAGGTCATGGTGGCCGGCTGCTGGGGCGGCGGAGAGGGTGTCTCGGTCGGCGGTGCCTCGGTCCCAGGCTCTGTCTCGGGTGTCAAGGTCGGCGTGTCCGCCGGTGGGATCGTGGGGGTGACGTCCTTAGCCACGGCCGTGAAGGTGGGCCGGAGCGTGGGGCTGGGCGTCGGCGTGGCCGATGCAATCCGGGCGCGGAAGATTACGGCGCCTACGACGAGGACGGCAGCCAGCAAGATGCCCGCGCCCAGCAGGCCCACGACGATCAACAACCCCCGGTTGCTCTTGCAACCCTCTCCATTGGACGTTCGGTGCGATTCAGTCATGAGACTTTTCTTTTGCCTCCCTCTGCGTTTCCCCTCGGTTCAAGGTGCCGTCCATTAACTGTGAGCTGTGTGTGCGCTCCGCGCACACACAGCTCACAGCACCCTTTTCCCCCTTTTACAGGGCAGTCATTATATCGGAAAAGGAGGCGAAGGTCAAAAGACATCTTTCGGCAGTCAGCACCATACCCCCAGGGCAATCGCATTTGGAAAAGCCAC
>CAYLZO010000257.1:0-7091 GCA_964387775.1 uncultured Anaerolineaceae bacterium | reverse complement strand
AGATCGAGCACGCCGAGGAGATTGAGGGGATGTTGGCATAATCAGCCAGTACCCCTGGCAGGATTCGAACCTGCGACCAAAGGTTTAGGAAACCTCTGCTCTGTCCTCTGAGCTACAGGGGCGGACGGACGAAGTATAGCACAACTGAAGACAACTGACAAAGCCCCGCGCGAGACTTGCGCGCCCCCCGATACAGTCCCGTTATTGCGAGCGCAGCGAAGCAATGACGGATGCAGTTCAGCGTAGGTGCCCGTCCAGGTGGCAGGTATCGTTCATGAGCGACAGGCGCGGCCCCCGGGGCGTCAGCTCCACGATGCTGAGGGAGGTGTTGCCAAAGCGGAAGGGCGTCGGCCGGCGGGTCTCCAGGCCCAGCAGGCAGGCCAGCATCATGCCCAGGCTGCCGCCGTGGGAGACGAGGGCCACAACGTCGTCCGCTTTGTGCTCGGCCTCGACGTCGGCCAGGGCTGCCGTCAGCCGGGTCACGAATGCCGCGTTGCCCTCCGCCTCGGGAAAGTCGGTCCACTCCCGATCTTTGACTAGACCCCGGGCCAGCTTCGGGTAGCGCCGCTCGATCTCGTCCCAGACGAGGCCATTCAGCACCCCGGCGTTGTATTCGCGCAGCCGCTCGTCGATGGTAAGCGGCACGCCCAGCGCGTCGCCCAGGATCTGGGCCGTCTCGGCGGCGCGGCTCAGGTCGCTGGCATAGAGCGCATCCAACGACCAGCCCTCCTGTTGCAGCCGCCGGGCCAGCGCCCGCGCCTGCTCGCGGCCCCGGTCGGTCAGCGGAAAGTCGGCCTGGCCCTGGATGCGCCGCTCGACGTTGCCGACCGACTCGCCGTGGCGGATGAGTAGTAGTTTCATACGCAACACAGGCCCTATCATATCCACCTTCTCCAAGATGGCCCGGCCCCATCGCCGGGCCACGTCAGGTGCTCTTTCCTGCCAGTAAGCCAGGAGCTCGTCGAGATTGTCCAAGGCCAGTTGCGACCATTCAATCTCAACCCTCGGCACGAGCCGTTTCCTCAAAAAGCCAACCGTAGCGCTTTTTCACTTCCTCGTGAGGGGTGAACGGCCCCTTTTCGGCGACTACAATGTCCACCAAATCTTGGGCCAGCGCCGCTTGTTCCCGTAAGCGCTGAAATTCGTCAATGTCCACCATGGCGATTACGCTACGCCCCTCGGCCGTAAGAATCATGGGACGTCCTGTCTCCCGGATCTTGTTGACCACTTCCTCGGTCCTTACAGCCAAGTCCGAGATTCACTACCGGACACTTTTTCTGCCAGGTGCTTCAGAATCGCGGATCTGCAGAAAAACACGGATTGGACTCGTTGAATTGGACCACATAGTTCATCTGCTTCGGAAAAATCCGCGAGTTTCTGTTGATCCGCGGCTCTTCCGCCCGGCGACCATAAAAGTGTCCGGTAGTGAAGTCCGAGATGGGAAAAACGTCACGCGCCAGATCAATATCAACGGTCAAGGTACACCTCCTGCCCCGTCCATGGATTTCTGTTTTCATTCTAGCACAGTTCAGACCACAAAGCAAAGGGGACGGGCCAGACGCCCGCCCCCTCACCTTGGAGTCAAACCTTTGGGGTTTTCTACTCGTAGCGACGGATCGGCACCAAGAAATCCTACTCCAGCGTCGCCGGGCGTGCCTTAAAGGGCAAAACCCCAAAGGTCTTGTTCACAAATACTACTCCCCCGGATCGACGGTGAACTTGCCGCCGTCGCTCCGGCCAAAGACCTCGGGGAAGTACATCTGGTAGGCCGTGGTGGGGATGACCAGGAACTCGCCCGGCACCCCGGCGCGCATCAGGTAGGTGTACTCGTAGGTGCCCCGTGGCAGGTAGTCGGCAAAGAGCACGACCTTTTCGTCACGCATCTCGGTGTGGCTGAACCACCACCAGCCCCAACCGTAGCGCCGATACCACCAACCCTGCTCCTCGGCGGTGACGTTGCGCAGCTCGGGCCGCTCGCCGACGACGCTCGTCGTCTTGAGGCTGAGGTCCACGCCCTCGAACCCGGCGGGCAGCGGGTCCTCGACGACGACGTAGTAGAGGTCGCTGGGGGCGATGATCGTCAGCTTGACCTTGACCACGTCGCCCACTTGCGCCGTGTCCACGTACTGATTCGTGGTGAGCTCTGTCGAACCATCGACCGGGCTGTACTGCCGGGCGACCAGGATGCCCCGGTCCAGGGCCTGGACGTGGTCGGCGGGCAGGTAGTAGCGCAGGTAGGCCGAGTAGTAGAGCTGGCCCTCGCCGCTCTGATCGCCGGTGGGCGATTGGCGCTCGATGACCAGGCGGTTGGCCTCGTCGGCCAGCAGGCGGGCGATGTCGACCTGGAGCCGGCGGCTCTCGTCGATGTTCTCCTCCGAGACGTCGCCCTCGGCCAGTTGCTCGCCGTTGAGATAGACCGTCCAGCCAAAGTCGCCCTGCAACTCGCCGCTGGCCCGCATGTACTCGACCAGGCCCAGCAGCGACCAGGCCGTGTCCTGGGTGCTCTGCCAGTGGCCCTCCTCGCGCACGGCCATCAGCCAGCGGACGGCGTTGGGCAAGAGTTCGGTGTCCGGCTCCAGCCGCGACAGCGCCCAGACGACGATGGCCGTGGTGCGCACGTCGGTGTTCATGTTCCAGTAGTCGGGCTCGGCCTCCTCCCAGTGGGTGCCCGTGGCGCTGACCACCGCGTCACCCACCAGGTCGCCCAGCAGGGTCTCCACCCGCTGTGGATCGTCGGGCTCCAGCAGGCCGAGGGCCATGGCCAAAGTCGCCTGCCCGTAGCGGCTGAGCAAATGGCGCTTTTGAAAGAGCCGCACGGCCAGGCCCAGCTCGCCGCCAGCCCCCCCTCGTTCCTCTGTGGCGGGCAGGGTATTGTACTCGGCCAGCACGTAGAGCTGGTAGGCCAGGCGGTTTGCCCGCCACTCGGTCTCGACGCGGTCCACCGAGGGCAGCTCATCGCGCAGGTACTCGGCGGCCCTGTCCATCACGTCCTCGTCCACGGTGAACCCGGCGCGGTGGGCCTCCAGCAGGCCATGCAGGACGTAGGCGGTCAGGTAGGGGTTGCTGTCGTTGTTCACCCACCAGCCCCAGCCGCCGTCGTAGTGCTGCTGGGCGTAGAGCCGCTGCAAAGCGACGCCCACCATCTGGGCCAGCTTCTGGCGCAGCTCGGGCCGCTCGCCTTGCCCTGAGCCTGTCGAAGGGAGCCCCATCTCGTCTAGCGCCCGCCAGGTGACGACGTTGGGCAGGAAGCGGCTGACGGTCTGCTCCACGCACTCGTAGGGATAGTGCTCCAGGTAGTCGAGGGCATCCTGGGTCGCCGCTGTGAGCGAGCCGTCGATCTGGACCGTCAGGTCGCCCTGCATGTCCTGAGCAGAGTCGAAGGAGGCGGGGTCGAAGGTGCGCGGCAACTGGATGATCTCCTGGCGCAGCCCCGGCTCTGACAGGCGGCCGGCGGTGGCGACGACCTCGGGCGTCGAGTAGCGATAGACCGGCAGTGTGTCCTCGCGGCCGTCGTAGAGACTTTGTCCTGAGGCGGACGTTCCGTCCGTTGCCGAAGGGTCACCCGCAGAGGCCCACATGCGCACGCGAGCCTCGTCGCCGGCCAGGACCTCCACCGGCCAGGTGACCTTTACCTTGTCGCCGGCGTCGATGCTGACCGTCTGGGCGGACTCGCCCTCCAGCGCCTGTCCTGAGCCAGGTCGAAGGATCAGCCCCTCGACGCTGAGGTTGACCTTGGCCTCCAGCGCCTCGGCGGTGTTGTTGTGGACTATGGTGGCGATCTCGGCCCGGTCGCCCACCACGAAGAAGCGGGGCAGCACGGGGCGCACCAGCAGGTCGAGGGTGCTCAGCACGTCTACCTCGCTGCGGCCGACGCGGGTGTCGGCCGTGATGCCCCGGGCCTGCATACGCCAGGTGGTCAGGTTGTCGGGCAGTTGCACCTCGACGCGGGCCTCGCCGTTCTCGTCGGTGCGGACCACCGGGTCCCAGAAGGCGGTGTCGGCAAAGCGCGTGCGGAGCAGACCCTCCTCGCCGCCGCCGCCGCCCTTGGCCTTGGGCTCGATCTCGCGGTTGTACTTTTCCATCGAGACGACGAGGGGCATACTGGTCTTGACGCCCAGCCCCCGGTCGCGCCAAAAGCGCTCCAGCAGCGTGGGGCCGGGCTCGTCGGCCAGGGCCAACACGGCCAGGTCGGCCAGGCGCAGCGACAGCTCGGCCTGGATCGGCGCGCCTGCACTGTCGGTGACGCGCACGTCGTAGGTCGCCGTCTGGCGCGGGCCATAGTGCTCGCCCTCGGCCATCGCCTTGTCGGGCGTCAGCGTGATGCTCAACTCCTTGGTCTCCAGCGAGACGGGCAGCTTGACCAGCCCCATCTTGAAGCTGGCTAGACTGTCAGGCGCCTGCTCCGAGCCCTGGACCAGGACCACCGAGACAAAGACGTTGGGCACGTGCGCCTCGGTGACGGGCAGCTCCAGGACCTCGCTGTTGGTCTCCAGCTCGCGGACCTCGGTCTCGATGATGTGGCCGCGCTCGACGGTGACCAGGGCCTGGACGGTGCCGGTGTAGGGCGACGTCACCAGGATCTCGGCCGCGTCGCCAACCTGGTACTCGTCCTTGTCGGCGATGAGCTCGATGCGGTTGTTGCTCTCCTGGCGCCAGCTCACGAACGCGCTGCCGCCCCACACCCAAAAGTAGGCGCTGGCCCGGATCTCGTTCCCCTGCTCGTCGTAGCCGATGGCCCGCACGCGGTAGCTGCCCGCCTTCTTGGGCGCAAAGGTAGCCGATGCCTGCCCGTCGTCGCCGGTCGTGACCGTCGTGGTATAGACCGGCACGTCCTGGGCCGTCCAGTCCCAGTAAAAGCCGCCGTCCTCGGCCTGGCGCTTGACGCTGTACCAGCGGTGCTCCATGAACACCACGGTCAGCTCGACGCCGGGCTTTGGCTCGCCGCCTGTACTGCTTGTAGTGTCCCAATCCACGGCCAGCAGGTCCACGGTTTTCTCGTCGCCCGCTTCGGCCAGGTAGCCGCGCGGGGCCACGCCGACGTAGAACGTGCCCTTGTGCACGATGGTCTGGGCCCGGCTGCTGACCTGCTGGCCGTTGATGTCGGTCACGCTGGCCTCCAGCGTGTAGCGCTGGCTGCCCGTCTCCTGGCTGATGTCGGCCGGCACTTGGAAGGTAACGCGCCCGTCCTCGCCGGTCTCGGCGTCGCCCTCGGCGATGAGCTGGCCGTAGACGCCGTAGGTTTGGCCCTGGCCATAGTCACCCCACTCAAAGTCGATCCAACTATAACGCGGACAACTCTGTTCCTTCGACGAGCTCAGGATGAACCCCTGCGGACACTCGTAGTGGAAGGCATAGTCGCTGCTCAGGACGCTCCAGTGGACGTCGGCCTCGGCCACGGGGCCCCCAAAGTAGTAGGTCGCCTCGGCCGAGACGTTGATGCTGTCGCCGTTAAGGTAGCCTCGCCCTGCAGGCGGGTCGGTCTCGACGGCAACCTGGAACTCGGGCGCCTCGTACTCGGCCACGCGAAAGCTGGTGCTGACAAAGAGGTCGCGCTCCGGGTCCTCGATGGCCAGGTAGTAGCTGCCCAGCGCCGCCTCGGCGTCCAGGGTCAGTTCGTCGTAGAGGGTGCCCATGTCGCTCAGGGCCAGCGTCTTTTCGTACAGCGCCTTGCCCTGCGGGTCCTGGACCTTGACCGTCAGGTCCTCGATCTCGGCGGGGACGGCGTACTGGGCGTCGTCGTCGGCGCGCACGATGCCCTTGAAATAAACGGTCTGGCCGGGGCGGTAGATGGGCCGGTCGGTGTAGAGGTAGCCCACGTAGTCGCTGCCCCAGAACTCGGAATTCACGTCGAAATTCCAGGGGCTGATGCCGTCGTCCCAGCCGTTGTAGGCGATGGCAAAGTCGTCGTCGCCCGGCTCGCCGCTGAGGGCAAAGAAGGAATCCCACAGGCTCTCGACCGCCAGCCCCTGGGCGTGATAGAGCCCGTTGCTGCCGGTCGTGCCCTCGTCGCCCACGGGGCGCGTCTCGGCGTAGAGCCGCACGGGCAGGCCGCTGACCGGCTGGCCGGTGGCCAGGTCGGTGGCCCACACCAGGGCCTCGGTCTGGGTCTGCTTCAGGCTCAAGTTGAGGGCCGAGCGGACGAACACAAAGCGCGGCGGCTTTTCGCCCGGGCGCCGCTCGATCTCGGGCGCGTCGAGTTCGAGGAAGTAGAGGCCGGGCGGCAGGGGCTCGCTGCCGGCGTCGAGCAGGTCGAAGCGGCCCAGGCGCACCTCGTTGGCCGGCGGGCTGACCTTCCGCGACCAGCGGCGCAGCAGGTCGTCGCCGTCCGCCTGGAACCGGTCCCAGGCATCCCACCGGCTAAAGAGGGAGCGGAAGGAGCCCTCCGGCAGGCGGTAGAGGCTCAGGTCCAGGCGCGAGACGTTGCGGTACGCGGCATAGACCACCGTGTCGGTGTAGGCGCTGAATACGCCCAGCCGGCTGCCGGTGTTGAGGGTGGCGTAGGGGTCCAGGTCGCCGGTGGTGAAGCGGATGCGGGCCGACGTGCCCAGGGGTGCCCCGTACTTGTCGGGCGTGGCGGCGTCGAGGGTGAGGGTGTAGGGGCTGGCCGGATCGCGCGGGAAGTAGACGCGCAGGTTGGTGTCGTAGGACGACCAGTAGGTGTAGACCTGGGTCACCTCGGGCCGGAGGGTCAGGTGGTCCATAAAGCCCTGGCGCTCCATGGGGCTGGCAAAGACGATCTTGACCGGGTCGCCGGGGTCGGTGTCCTCCTCGCCGTCTTTGGGCCAGGTGATGACGATGCCCGGCTCTTTGACGGTCGAAAACTTCCAGACCTCGGCGTCCTCGGTGCCCGTGTTGCCCGCCTGGGCCTGGGCGCCGGCGCGCAGGGTCGCCAGGCCGTCGGCGTCGCGGGGGAGCGGCTCGTCGGGCACGAAGGCCATCGTCTCCTCGGCGGTGGGCGTCTCGCCGCCGCTCCAGCGGAACGTGCCTCCCACCGGCTCGCCGTCCATCTCCAGCGAAAAGTGGGCCTCGACCGAGTCGTGATCCATGGGCTGGTTGAAGGTGGCGCTGATGACGTCGCCGGGGCCGACGTA
>CAYLZO010000256.1:0-7227 GCA_964387775.1 uncultured Anaerolineaceae bacterium | reverse complement strand
ACAGCATGGCCGGTTTCTCCGACCTCACCTACAGCAAGGAGGGCAAGACGGCCAACATCCTCATCACGACCGACAGCGAAACAGGCCAAACGTCCGTGCTGATCACCATCGAGGAAGGCGAATAGCCGACCAACCGGAACAACCAGGGCCGGAGTCTGCGACTCCGGCCCTTTTTTTTGCGCCTCAACAGGCAGCGCGACCGGGCGAGATTACATTCCTTTTACAATGTGCCGACACCGGCCTAACAATCAGAGACGAGAATAGGGCAAAGTAAGGAGTCGAAGAAACATGAAACCGACACCACGCCGCTGGCCCGACATCGTCATAGCCCTGGTTCTTTTTGCCCTGTGTCTCGGCGTCTACAACGCCACCCTGACGCCCAGCCTGTCGTACAAGAGCCCCGACGGCAACGAGCTGGCCACGGTCTGCTACACTCTGGGCCTGGCCCACTCCACGGGCTATCCGCTCTACACCTGGCTGGGCAAACTCTTCACCTACCTCCCCATCGGCGACGTGGCCCACCGCGTCAACCTGATGTCGGCCGTGCTGGGCGCTGGCGGCGTTTTCCTCCTTTATGTCATCTTGCGGCGATTGACCGGCGACCGCTCCCTCGCTGCTTCCCGCCTGGCCTCGGCCTTTGGCGCCCTGCTCTTTGGCTTCTCCCTCACCTTCTGGTCCCAGACCGGCATCGCCGAAGTATACGCCCCCAACCTGTTCATGGTGGCGCTGACCCTCCTCCTCCTGCTCCAATGGGCGCGATCCCACCGAGGCAGCTCACGCCGGGCCTTTCTCTGGTTCTGGGCCTTTGCCCTGGTCTATGGCCTCAGCCTGGGCACGCATCTCTCCAACCTGGGCTTTGCGCCGGCCTTTGCCCTCTTTGTCCTGCTCGTGGACTGGCGCCTCCTGCTCCGCCCCTGGATCTGGCTTACCGCCGCCCTACTCTTTTTCCTGGGCGTGCTCCAATTCCTGTGGCTGCCCTACACGGCCACCACCCTCAACGACGTGAACATGCTGCGTCACACCCCCACCACGCTGCGTGGCATCTATAGCTACACCCTGGGTGCCTTTCCCAACTTCAAATTCGCCTTCCCCCTCCAGGCCCTTCCCGAGCGGATCGTGCTCTACCTCTACCTGCTGGTCCAGAATTTCGGCCTGATCGGCGTCTTGCTGGGCCTCGTCGGCATGGCGGCCCTGCTATGGCAGGCGCCCCGCCGCTTCTTCCTGCTCATCGGCATGTACGTCGCCCACGTGTGGTTTTTCGTGCAATATCGCGCCTTTGACATCGACGTCTTTTTCATCCCGGCCCACGCCCTCTACGCCCTGTTCGTGGGATTTGGGGCCTACGCCCTGGTCTCCGGCCTGGTCGCTCCCTTCCGGCCCGGCCGGGGCTGGAAGCGGGCCGTCCGCGCCGGCCTCTACGCTACGGCTGGCCTGTTCCTCGCCCTGGGGCCGATCAAAGAGGTCCGCGCCAACTGGGCGCCCAACGACTACTCGGGCGACACGGCCATCAACGACTTTTACGAGAACGTCTTTGACCTGCTGCCGCCCGACAGCGCCTTGTTGGGCCGGGGTGGCGTGTTCGGCTACGACATGTTCTACTTCCGCCTGGTCTACGACGTCCGGCCCGACGTCGCCATCCCCATGCTCGACGGCCCCCGGCCGTCGCCGCAGGAGCTGGCCGGCCGGGCCATCTATACGACACAGCCCCTCACCGGCGGGCGGGGCGGCGGCGGGCCGTGGTCGCCGCCGCCGGGTTTGGTCCCCCGAGATGCCTGGTCCGTGCCGATCCTGATGGGCCAGAGCGGCGTGGGCACCGGCCTGAGAGCCCGCGGCCAGCCCCTGACCCTCTACGCCGTGCAGCAGGCGCCGCCCGAGTTGGTCGTCTCCACCGCCGAGCCGGAGCACGCCGTCGGCCAGGACCTTGGGAGCCTGACCCTGGTCGGCTTTGACCTCGACGGCGGCCAGGCCACACCCGGCGGCCGCCTGCACCTGACCCTCTACTGGCAAGTGCACGCGCCAACGCAAGCCCTGATCGCCACCTCGCTCGACGAGATCGCCCTGGAGAGCCACCCCCTCGGCCTGGGCAACCTGGGGCGTTACGTGCAGGAGGTCCGTCCACTCCTCAACGGCCTCGTCGTCGAGGAGTACGCCGTCGTGATCCCCGCTACCGTCGAGCCCGGTCGATACCCCTTACAAGTGCGGCTCGAATCGCCGCTGCCGCCCAGGGCCGAGCCACCGCCGCCTGCCGGAGACAGCATCCCCCTCGACACAATCACCATCGCTGCCAAGGAGACCGACCGATGACGCGTGACCGCCAACTCCTGATCGTGACCGGGGCGATCCTCATCGCCCTCCTCGTCGCCATCGCCGCCTTCAGCCTGGGCGTCTATGTCGGCGTCCATGGCTGGACCCCCCGGCCGCCGTCGGTCGCCGGGCCGGGCGCCAATCCCCCCCGCCCGCCGGACCCCGACGCCCAGCCGCCCCAGCCGCCGGCGCCGGACAACCAGGACCAGCCAGGCCCGCTGCCCCAGCCCCAGCTCGTCGGACAGGTGCGCAGCGTGAGCCCCGACACCATCACCCTCGATACGCCCCAGGGACCACGCCTCTTCGAGCTGGCCGATGACGTCCAGGTGTCCCGCAGAAACCCGAATTCACCCGGCCAGGAGCCTGCCACCGTGGACGACGTCGTGCCCGGCGAGCACCTGGCCCTCTATGGCCGCTTTGAAGGCAACGGCGCCCGGCAACTCATCGCCGAGCGCCTGGTGCTGCTGCCCCCACCCTCGCAGAAGCAACCTTGAGAGAAAACAGCTTTGCGAAGGTGCAGGCCGACCGATGGTCGGCCTGCATCTTCACAAGGCCCGTTGGACAAAAACCAAAACCGGGGCTTGACACCTGCTCACAAACAGATTATACTCTAGACAATCACCCGGACCGACGGAGAGCGTGTGAAAGTCCAGGACATCATCTGGCTGGTAGAGGTCGAAGAAAAGGTAATCTCCAAACACGGTATCTGGCCTGACGAGGTAGAGCAAGTCTTGCGAGCTCAACCTCACGTCCGCTTCATGGAACGCGGGCATAGACGTGGTGAAGACCTCTACGCGGCCTTTGGACAAACGGAAGCAGGACGCTATCTAGCGATCTATTTCATCCTCAAAAGTTCCCGGGACGCCCTGATTGTTACAGCTCGAGATATGACTGACAAGGAGAAACGGTCTTATGGAAGAAGAAAAAGGCGCTAGCAGCATCTCTGGCTCGCGCACGATTGCTGAAATGGCCGAGTTCTGGGATAGCCACGACGCTACGGACTTTGAAGACGAAACCTACAAAGTGAGCATGGAATTTGATCTCCAGGGAGAACGCCATTACCTAGCCATCGATCCCGATCTGCTCGAAAGCCTGCGAGAGCGAGCTCGGGCACGAGGCATCAACCCAGAAAGTCTAGCTAACCTCTGGTTACAGGAACGAGTCCTCACCACAACGGACTGACGCCCAAACAAATTCCTGTTCTGACGCGGAGAATGCACCCGCTGCGGCGCACCTCCGTTTGGCCCGTTGGACAAAAGGACCAAAGCCGGGTATAATCTCTCCAAAGAACTTGCGTTCTAGGGAGCGTGATTATGCCCGACTTTCGCGTTGTATCTGACTTTCGACCCACCGGCGACCAGCCCCAGGCCATCGAGCAACTGGTTGCCGGCCTGGAGCAGGGCCACCAACACCAGACCTTGCTGGGCGCCACGGGCACCGGCAAGACCTACACCGTGGCCAAGGTCGTGGAGCGCGTCCAGCGGCCCACGCTGGTCATGTGCCACAACAAGACCCTGGCCGCCCAGCTCTACAGCGAATTCCGCGAGTTTTTTCCCGACAACGCCGTCGAGTATTTCGTCTCCTACTACGACTACTACCAGCCCGAGGCCTACCTGCCCCGCACCGACACCTACATCGAAAAGGACGCCGACATCAACGAGGAGATCGACAAGCTGCGCCTGGCCGCTACCGAGGCCCTGCTGACCCGCCGCGACGTGCTCATCGTCGCCAGCGTCTCGGCCATCTATGGCATCGGCTCGCCCGAGGAGTATGGCCGCAACGTCGTCGAGCTGCGCCTGGGCCAGACCCGCCGCCGCGACTCGATGCTGCGCCACCTGGTCGCCATCTATTACGACCGCAACGACGTGAATTTTAAGCGCGGCGTCTTTCGCGTCCGGGGCGACACGGTGGACGTCTTTCCCGCCTACCGCGACACGGCCTTCCGCGTCGAATTCTGGGGCGACACGGTGGATCGCATCACCGAGATCGACCCCCTCACCGGCGAGATCCTGGACGAGCGCCAGGCCGTCGAGATCTTTCCGGCCAAGCACTTTGTGACGCCCACCGAGCAGCTCAACCAGGCCATCGCCGACATCGAGGCCGAGCTGGAGGAGCGCCTGGAGGAGCTCCGCGCCCAGGACAAGCTGCTGGAGGCCCAGCGCCTGGAGCAGCGCACGCTCTACGACGTCGAGATGCTGCGCGAGATCGGCTATTGCTCCGGCATCGAGAACTATTCGCGGCACCTCGGCCGCCGCAAGGCCGGCACGCCGCCCTGGACCCTGGTCGACTACTTCCCCGACGACTTCCTGCTCGTCCTCGACGAGAGCCACATGACCGTGCCCCAGATCCGGGGCATGTACAACGGCGACCGCGCCCGCAAGGAGGTGCTGGTCGCCCATGGCTTCCGCCTGCCCTCGGCGCTGGACAACCGGCCCCTCCAGTTCCACGAGTTCGAAAAACGCATCAACCAGGTGCTCTACACCTCGGCCACGCCGGGGCCGTACGAGCGTCAGATGTCGGCCCAGATCGTGGACCAGATCATCCGCCCCACCGGCCTGGTCGACCCCGAGGTCCTCGTCCGGCCGACCAAGGGCCAGATCGACGACCTCATCGGCGAGATCCGGCGCCGCACCGACCGCGGCGAGCGGGTGCTGGTCACGACCTTGACCAAGCGCATGGCCGAAGACCTGGCCGACTACCTGGCCGAGCTGGGCACCAAGGTCCACTACCTCCACTCCGAGGTCCACACCCTGGAGCGCGTCGAGATCCTGCGCGACCTGCGCCTGGGCGTCTACGACGTGGTGGTCGGCATCAACCTCCTGCGCGAGGGCCTCGACCTGCCCGAGGTCTCGCTGGTGGCCATCCTCGACGCCGACAAGGAGGGCTTCCTGCGCTCCGACACGGCCCTCATCCAGACCATCGGCCGGGCGGCGCGCCACGTCCACGGCCAGGTCATCATGTACGCCGACCGCGTCACCGACTCGATGCAGCGGGCCATCGACGAGACGAATCGCCGCCGCGAGATCCAGCAAAAGCATAACGAAGAGCACGGCATCGAGCCGCAGAGCATCGTCAAAGAAGTGCGCGACCTGACCGACCGGGTGCGGGCCGTCGCCGAGGAAAAGGTCGAATACCGCGTCGACGCCCTGCCCCAGGCCGAGGTGGGCTACCTCATCGACGAGCTGGAGAAGCAGATGAAAGAGGCTGCCGCCAACCTCGAGTTCGAAAAGGCCGCCCTGCTCCGCGACCAGATCTTTGAGTTGCGCAAGCAGCTCGAGGACGAGGACCTGCCCGAGTGGGAGCGCATCTGGAAAGAGGGCCACGCGCGAAAGGCGTAGCGGTCAGCCAGCAGCCTTCAGCCATCAGCCACCAAGTAATCGGTCCCCCACAGGGACAAAGCACCCCACGTACACTCTGTCATTGCGAGGGCGTGTCGTGTACGCCCGAAGCAATCCCCAATTCCGACGCAGATGGGGATTGCTTTCCCTCGGCCTAGCTCGTGACAGGCAGCTCAAACGGCAGACCTCTTTGACAGATTCCTTGGGTAGTGGTTACGTAGTAAGTGATAATGTGGGGGACGTCCCCCACATTATCACTTACCGTGTTACCACCACCGTTCCTTGGACCCTGAGCTGATGGTTCCAGACAAGCGCTTGTGGGGATTCTCTCTTGGCGCCGCGCCCGGATTCTGGTATACTGAGACCCGTGGACAACAGCGAACCGAGCGTCACCATCGAACTGAAAAGAACCTGGGTCCTGGCCCTGGTCGCCCTGCCGGTCGTCCTGCAATTCGTCATTCCCCACCGGGCCTGGACCGCCATCTTGATCAGCCTGGGCGGGGCGCTGGGCCTGGCCTACGTCTGGGCCCGCCAGCTCGCCGAGAAACTGGCCGTCAGCCGCGAGCAGCACTACGGCTGGGTCCACGTCGGCGACGTCCTGGTCGAGCGCTTCACGCTGCGCAACGAGGCCTGGCTGCCCGCCCTATGGGTCGAGATCGACGACCAATCGGACCTGCCCGGCTACTCCGCCCGCTCGGTCCGCAGCGCCGGCACCCACCAGACCATCCAGTGGCGCACCGAGGGCGTCTGTCGCCAGCGCGGGCTCTTTACCCTCGGCCCCTGGCAGGCCCAGGCCAGCGACCCCTTTGGCTTCTTTGACGTCGTCCTCCACTACCCCGAGACCCAATCGATCCTCATCTACCCGCCCGTGGTCCACCTGCCCACCATCGACCTGCCCAAGGGCGCGTCCACCGGCGCCGGGCGCACCAGCCGGCGGGCGCTGGAGGTGACGACCAACGCCGCCGGCGTGCGCCACTACGTCCCCGGCGACAGCCTCAGCCGCATCCACTGGCGGAGTACGGCCCACCGCGACCAGCTCATGGTCAAAACCTTCGACCTGGAGCCCTCGGGCGACCTGTGGATCGTGCTCGACATGGACGCCGCCGTCCAGGCCGGCGAGGGCGAAGAGTCCACCGAGGAATACGCCGTCATCCTGGCCTCCTCCCTGGCCGACCGCGTGCTGCGCCAGAACCGGGCCGTGGGCCTGGTCGCCTACGGCACCGTCAGCTCGCCCGAGGCCCCCGAGCCCCGGCCCCGGCCCATCCTCGTCCAGCCGCAGAAGGGCAAGGCCCAGCAGTGGCGCATCCTCCAGGCGCTGGCCACGGTGCGGGCCGGCGGCCACTGGCCCCTGGACCGCGTCCTGGCCGAGATGGACCGCAACCTGGGGCGGGGCATGACCCTGGCCGTCATCACCCCCTCCTGCGACCCCGACTGGGTGGCCGGCCTGCTGCCGCCCATGCGCCGGGGCGTCGCGCCGGCCGTGCTGCTCCTCGATGCCGCCACCTTCCGAACCGAAAGCGAGCCGGTGGGCGCCAACGCCGACGTCGAGGCCCTCGTCGGCCTCCTGGCCGAGCTGGGCGTGCCC
>CAYLZO010000255.1:1211-7255 GCA_964387775.1 uncultured Anaerolineaceae bacterium | reverse complement strand
GCCATGCCAGACTGGACCAGTCTCAAAGACTGGTCCAGTCTCTCGACGACGATATTCAGCGGCCCATCTCCGATCTCGGGCAGTACCAGGGCGACGACGTCCCCTTCGACTCCGCTCAGGGCAGGGCCGTCGGGTGTTGCCAGGTCGCAGGCCCGCTCAAAGACGGCCAGTACACGCCAAACCGCCCCCCTCTTAAGGAGCGGACCGGCCTGCACTGAGCGGCTAATCGACCGGGCGCAGAGTTCCGTCACCAGCGGTTTCGATGCACCCGCGACGGGTCGAACTGGGTGCGGGCCGGCTTTTCCTCGGCCGGCTGGCCGATGGACAGCAGGCTCAGCACGCCGATGTTCTCGGGGATGCCCAGCACCTCGCGAACCGCTTGCTCGCGCTCGGGGCGGCCGTGACAGCCCAGCCAGACGCCGCCCAGCCCCAGCCCGGCGGCCGCGACCAAGACGTTCTCCGTGGCCGCGCTACAATCCTGTACCCACCAATCGGACACCGCCGGATCGCCGCAGACGGCAATGCCCACCGCGGCCCGTGCAATCATCTTGCCGAAGGGATGGGCCTCGGCCAGGGCTTGGAGCGTGGGCCTGTCGGTAACCACGACGAAATGCCACGGCTTGCGGTTCGACGCCGAGGGCGCGGCCATGCCGGCTTCGAGCAGGCTTTGGAGGTCTCGCTCGCTTATCGGCTCGCTCGTGTATTCCCGGATGCTCCGCCGGGAGAAAAGGATGCTCAATCGCTCGTCCATGGGTTGGTTCCTCCTTTGAGGTTCTGGTCGCTGATGATCTCTGATGGCCATCGATCCGCAGCGAAGCGGCCTAACGCACAAAAGCCCGCGCCCACGTCGGGTCACGGGCCTTGAGCGGGCGGGGATTATTCCTCGTATTCCATCCCGTTTGGTGTGATCGTGCCTTCCATGGATTTGGCCTCGTCGAGCTGCCTTTTGCTCACTTCTGCGTCGCTCAGGTCTGCCTGGTCCAAGACAACGCCATCCAGATTCGCCTTGGCCAGCCTGGCCTCCGTCAGGTTGGCGCCTTCCAACTTGGCACCCTTCAGGTTGGCACCGTAGAGGTTGGCTGCCTCGAGGTTGGCCCAGTTGAGCACCGCGTTCTTGAGATCCGCTGCCTGCAAGTTGGCCTCTTGCAGGTTCTCGCCTGTGAAATCCCGTCGCCCCAACTTGTACCGCTGGATGACCTCTTCTCCGTCCATCTTTCTTCTCACGTCTGTCCTCCTCTTAGTTCTACTGCTTGCGTCCCCATGGTTTCCAACTTTTGTATCTATCACCCTTGGCCCATACGAAAGCCGCTCGGTCACCCTGTCCGGCGGGTGACGCGAACGGCTCCTCTGGCCAGCATCCAATGCGTGAGCTCTTTGAGCGCTCGCGCCGGGCCAATCTGCTACCAGCCGTTATCTGTGAGCTCTTCCGGATACTGTATCTATATTCTATCGCAAAATCGAGGAAAAATCAAGGACCCTTTTTTGAATTGTTATGGACAGAAATAGGGTTTTAAACCTGGAAAATGGGGGTATCACGTAGAGAAACGGTTCTGGGCAGCGGCGTTCGAATCCTTGAAAAGGGGGCAGACCGGTGTTCTCGGACCATTTGACAGTCGCCTTTCCCTGTGCTACACTTCACAAGCTCAGATGTTTCACTTCAACTACGGACCTGGAGGGGATAAAGCCTGCGTCAGCAGGGCTTGTCTGACCGACAGAGGAGGGCCAGGGGAGACAGGGCCGTTCCTCTGTCTTTTTGTCAGCAGACATCCGCGGGGTGTGCTTTGCCGATTTATCTTTGGAGGACAAGGGAGACATGAAGATCCTCGTGCTCAACTGCGGAAGCTCATCGGTCAAGTACCAGTTCTTTGAGCTGGACGGTGGCGCCGAAACCGTGCTCGCCAGCGGCATCGTCGAGGAGGTGGGCCTGGGCCGCCCCAGCTTGACCCAAAAGCGTCCGGGCGAGGAGAACGTCGAGCG
Organism: uncultured Anaerolineaceae bacterium; assembly: GCA_964387775.1. Taxonomy (GTDB): domain Bacteria; phylum Chloroflexota; class Anaerolineae; order JAAYZQ01; family JAAYZQ01; genus CAYLZO01. The sequence continues at coordinate 5,278 of CAYLZO010000255.1, read as the reverse complement.
AGCCGACATCGCGGTGCACGACCACCAGGAGGCCATCCAACTGGTGCTCGACGTGCTGGTGGATGCCGGGGTCGGCGTGCTGGCCGACGCCCACGAGCTCGACGCCGTCGGCCACCGGGTCGTCCACGGCGGCGAGCGCTTTGCCGCGTCGGTTCGCATCGACGCCGAGGTGCTGGACGCGCTCTACGACCACGTGGAGCTGGCCCCGCTGCACAACCCGCCCAACATCCAGGGCATCGAGGCAGTCACGGCCCTCTTGCCCGAGGTGCCCCAGGTGGGCGTCTTTGACACCGCTTTCCACCAGACGATGGAGCCGCCCGCCTACCTTTACGCCATCCCCTACCGCTTCTACGAGGAATACGGCGTGCGCCGCTACGGCTTTCACGGCACGTCGCACAAGTACGTGGCCCGTCGCGCCGGCGAGTACCTGGGCCGCCCGCTTGAAGAGCTGAGAATTGTGACCTGCCACCTGGGCAACGGCGCCAGCGTCACGGCCGTGCGCCACGGCGAGTCGGTGCTGACCAGCATGGGCTTTACGCCGCTGGAGGGCCTGGTCATGGGCACCCGCTGCGGCGACCTCGACCCGGCCATCGTGCCCTTTTTGATGGAGAAGGAGGGGCTGGACACCGACGGCATCGACCGCCTGCTCAACAAGGAGAGCGGCGTGCTGGGCCTGTCGGAACTGTCGAGCGACATGCGCGTCTTTGAGGAGGCGCTGCACGCCGGGCCGGAGCATCCCGATTACGAGCGCTCGCTGTTGGTGCTAAAGGTCTACACGTTGCGTCTCAAGGAGTACATCGGCGCCTACGCGGCGGTCATGGGCGGCCTGGACTGCGTGGTGTTCACCGGAGGCGTCGGCGAGAACTTTTCCGAGGTGTGCGACTGGTCGTGCCAGGGGCTGGAATTCCTGGGCATCGAGGGGGTGGCGGCGCGGCGGGCCGGCGGCGAAATCGTCGAGGCGTCGGCGCCCGAGTCGCCGGTCAAGGTGCTCATCGTGCCCACCAACGAGGAGCTGGCCATCGCCCGCGACACCTACGAGATCGTGTCGGGAATCAGGTAACGGGTACCCGATTCCCAGATCGGAGGCCGCTCATGGAATTCTCCCAACTTTGGACCGAGCTGGTCAAGGGCCTGGCCAACTTTAGCATAGGCAACGCAGTGATGATCGCCGCCGGGGCGGTGCTCATCGCGCTGGCCATCGTCAAAGAGTACGAGCCGGTGCTGCTGCTGCCCATCGGCTTTGGCTGCATCCTGGCCAACATCCCGCTGTCGGGCATGGCGGCCAGCGACGAGCATGGCATGTTTGGCCTCTTGTACCAGGCCGGCGTCCTCACCGAGTTGTTTCCGCTGTTGATTTTCATCGGTGTGGGGGCCATGATCGATTTCAGCCCGCTGCTGGCCCAGCCCAAGATGGTGCTCCTCGGCGCGGCGGGGCAGTTTGGCATTTTCGGCACGCTGATCCTGGCCACGCTGCTCGGCTTCCCGCTGAACCAGGCGGCGTCCATCGGCGTCATCGGCGCCATCGACGGCCCGACCTCGATTTTTGTCGCCGCCAAGCTGGCGCCCGAGCTGCTGGCGCCCATCGCCGTGGCCGCCTACTCTTACATGAGCCTCGTCCCCATCATCCAGATGCCGATCATGAAGCTACTGACCACCCGCGAGGAGCGCCTCATCCGCATGGACTATGCGCCCAAGCCGGTGTCCCAACGGGTGCGCATCATTTTTCCGGTGGCTATCACCCTGGTGGCGGGGCTGCTGGTGCCCGACGCCACGCCGCTGATCAGCATGTTGATGCTGGGCAACCTGCTGCGCGAGAGCGGCGTCGTCGACCGTCTGCGCAAGGCGGCCGAGAACGAGATCATCAACGTCGCCACGCTCTTCCTGGGGCTGACCGTCGGGGCGACGATGTCGGCCGCGAGTTTCCTCAACTGGCAGACGCTGGGCATCATGGCCCTGGGCCTGGTCGCGTTCGTGCTAGACACGGTGATGGGCTTGCTCTTTGGCAAGCTGATGTCGCTGCTCAGCGGCCGGACGATCAACCCTCTCATCGGCGCGGCGGGCATCAGCGCCTTTCCCATGGCCGGACGGCTGGCGGCCCAGGCGGCCCAGGAGGAGGATTTTGAGAATTTCATCCTGATGCACGCCATGGGCGCCAACACCGCCGGGCAGTTGGGCAGCGTGATGGCCGGCGGGGTGCTGCTGGCGCTGGTCTCGGGCCTCACGTAACGCAATTTGCCAAATTGCACCGAACCGCCGAACACCTGCTCGCGCTGGACCACAGTCCGGCGCCGAATCGCGGTCTGTGGTCCGCTCCGAGCACAGTAACGCAATTTTCAAAATTGCGCTACAATATTGAGGAGATATGCTCATGCGACGCTCCGGCTTTCTACTGCTGGTCGCGCTGCTGGCCTTGGTCCTTGCCTCGCTCATCGCCGCCGGCGGCTGTGCGACAGTGGCCGACGAACCGGCCAACGAACCTCTGACCCTCGACTTTCCCCGGCTGGGCATGTGGTGGCCCGATCCCTGGGAGCAGCCGCTGGAGGACATTGCCCGCTACGACTGGGTCATCCTGGGCGACTGGGCCTCGGAGTTTATCACGCCGCTGCGTGATATCAACCCCGACCTCCTGCTGCTCAACTCGACCAACGCCTGCGAACTGAGCTACGACCCCGCCCCCGACCCGCCGCCCTGGGCCAACGCCGACGTGCTCCAGATCCCGCCCGAGTGGTTCCTGACCCAGGTCGGCTCGGCGCTGGCGGCCCCGGTGGACGAGACGACGACGACCTTCCACGTGGCGGAGGTGACGGCCACCGACGGCATCAGCACCTACCCGCTTTTCGTCGTCAGCGACACCGTGCTCGTCGAGGGCGAGAGCGTGCGGGTCGAGGCGGTGGACGCGGCGAGCCGGACGCTGACCGTGCGGCGCGGCTACGTCCGGCCGGCGGCGGCCCACGCGGCGGGCACCCGGCTGGCAGCCCACATCACCTTCTGGCCGGACAGTTGGCTGCTCAACGTGAGCACCTTCTGCCCGACGGCGACCATCAGCGCCACCGTCGGCCCGGAAACCTGGGCCGACTACAACGCCCGCGTGGCCACCGGCCTGGTGGCGAACGCACCCTGGGACGGCATCCTGCTGGATCGCAGCGACCCGGACGAGAGCTGGCTCATCGGCAACTCGACGGCGCGGACCATCGACCCCGACCAGTCCAACACCCTGCTGACCGACTACGCCGCCTTCGACCAGGCCTGGAACGAGGGCCTGCGCCGCTACGAGTCGGCCCTGCGCGACGCCGTCGGCGACAAGATCATCTTTGTCAACTGGGGCATGGCCAACTATGATCTGCTCAACGGCAACAATTTGGAGGGCTTTCCCGGCGACGACGGCACGGCCTACGGCGCGCCCTGGGCGACGACGGTGTTCGGCCCGGCCGAGAACGGCAGCTACTTTGAGTGGATCGAGCGCGCCCGGGACCCGAACCTGACCATGATCGAGACCTACGAGGACGACGGCGGCCCCGACCCGGTAGGCGGCGGCGGCTACGACAACCCCTGCGACGATCCCGGTTTTGTGCCCAACTACCGCAAAATGCGCTTTGGGCTGGCGACGGCGCTGCTAAACGACGGCTTTTTCAGCTACGAGATCAACACCAACGGCCACGGCTCGCTCTGCCTGCTCTGGTTCGACGAATACGATAACGGGAGTGCCGGATGCGGCTACCTGGGCCAGCCCCTCGACCCGGCGGTCCGGGCCATCGCCGAGCTGCCGACGCCCAACCTGCTGGGCAACAGCACCTTCGAGGGCTCGCTGGGCGGCTGGGGTCTGTGGGCCGACGAGGGCTACACGGCCACCGTCGCCCTCGATGGCAGCACGGCGGCCCAGGGCGCCTCCTCGGCGCGCATCGACGTCGTGGAAGCGTTGGGCACCGACTGGCGGGTGAGCTTTTCGCTGGCGGGCTTTGAGGTCGTGTCGGGCACCGAATACACGCTCTCATTCTGGGCCAAAGCTGACCGGGCGCGGCCCATCGGCGCCTGGGTGCAGCAGGACGCGCCGCCCTGGGCCGGCTACC
>CAYLZO010000255.1:0-1201 GCA_964387775.1 uncultured Anaerolineaceae bacterium | reverse complement strand
CTCTGGTACGGCGCCATCCCGCTGACGACGACCTGGCAGCCCGTCGAGCTGAGCGGCGTGGCTGGCGGCGACGACCCGGTGGCCGTCTTTCACTTTGGCCTGGGCGAGACGACCGGCACGGTCTGGCTCGACGACGTGCGCTTGCAAGCGGGCTCGCGCCAGGTGTGGCGCCGCGACTATGCGGGTGGGCTGGCCCTGGCCAACGCCACGGCGACGACGCAGACGGTGCCGCTGGGGGGCGTGTTCCGCAAAATCGCGGGCACGCAGGCGCCCGGCGTCAACGACGGCAGCCTGGTCACGGAGGTCGAGCTGCTGCCGCTCGATGGGCTGGTTCTGCTGCGGCCGGGGGCGCAGTACGACGTCTACTTGCCGCTCATCTGGAAGGACTGAGGCCGTCGCTCATCCCAGCAGCGAGGCCAGGTTCTCCGCCGGCAGGTTGCGCAGGTAGGCGCGGTAGGCGGCCGTCTCGGCCAGGAGGGCGTCGAGTCGAGCGCGGGCCGCGCGGGCGGCCTCCGTATCGCGCCGGCCCGAGCCTGCGACGAGGCGCCAGGTGTCGTCCGCCTGCCCGGCGACGGCGATCTGCCCCCGCGCGGCCAGCCACGCTAGCCCGGCGCGCACCGTGCTGACCCGGTGGCCCAGGGCCGCCGCCGCAGCCTCCAGGTCCACCCTTCCCTCTTTGGCTTGTAGCGCGTACTTGACCAAACCCGCCAGTCGTTGCAAAAACGGCCCCGCATCGTCCAGGTCAGGACCTGCCCTGAGCGTAGCCGAAGGGGTGTGGGCAAAGAGGTAGATTTCTTCCGGCCGAACCTGCTTCAAGACGGCTTGTAGCTCTCGCGGGCCGGGCGGCAGCGTCCACACGGCCAGCCGGGGACCCGGCTCGAGCTGCTGGCGGTTGCGGGCCGGCACGCCGACCGGCGCCGTCCCCTCGGCCCAGACCTGGAGATCGCCCTCGGCGGCCAGGCCGCGCAGCACGGCCTCGGCGTTGCTCACCCCCCGGTAGTCGCGCATCTGGACGGCCGGTTTCGGGCGCACCTCGACAGCTTCCGGCTCGCGCTCGCGGGCGTCGAGCCACTCGACCTGGACCTCGGTCACGCCCCGGTAGTCGCTGGCGCGCAGGGTCAGCGCCAGGTCAAAGCGGCCCTCGGGCAACGGCCGGCCGGCGCCCTGCCACCAAAAGACCGTCTGCGTCCGGTCCCGGGCA
>CAYLZO010000254.1:0-7316 GCA_964387775.1 uncultured Anaerolineaceae bacterium | reverse complement strand
GCTTGAAGGACCAGAATTCCGAGTGGGGAATTGAAACTCACAGCTTTGCTTTTGGAAGCATCGGCATGGATTTTCGACCCATCCAAACTGATGTTGCCCAACTCGAGCAGGCCTTCCTCTTGCGCCAGCAGCAAGATTTGGACAAACAATTCCTTGATCTCTGGCAAGAAGGTCTTCCGAAAGTCGGCGATGGTATCATGGTCAGGATGCAAGTTGCCAGCAATGAAACGGAACGGGAGCGTTTCGTAGGTCGCCTTTTCGATCTTGCGCGAACTGAACACGCCCGTGGCGTATCCATAGAACAGCAAGGCTAGCAAGATTTCAGGGGCGTAGGGTGGTGCGCCCAAGGCGCTGTACTGGCTGTAAATCGGATTCAAATCCAGTTGAGCCACGACCCTGACCACAAAACGAGCCAAATGGTCAAATGGCAAGACGTCTCGCAAACTGACCTTGAGATCGAGGACTTCATCGTAATTGACGGTTATGAATTTTCTAGCCATGCCCAAAATTTACACCAAATGTCAGCGAGAAGCAAGACTTCTCCGACAGACTGCTAGGCGACGATGTCCTCCCCGCCATCGACGCGGATGACGTTGCCCGTCATCCAGGCGCAGCCGGGCCTCGCCAACTCGACCAGGGCCAAGGCCACGTCCTCGGGCGTGGTCATACGGCCGAAGGGATGGCGGGCCATGGCGATCTCGATGGCCTCCTCGTGGCCCGGAATCTGGCGCAAGGCCGGCGTGTCGGTGATGCCGGCCTGGATGGCGTTGACCTTGACGTTGCGGGGCGCCAGCTCCAGGGCCAGTTGCCGGACGTGGCTCTCCAGGGCGGCCTTGGCCGCGCTGACGGCGCCGTAAGTGGCAAAGACCAGGTGGCTGCCGGCGCTGGTCATGGCAAAGACCCGGGCATCGTCGGCAAAGAGGCCGTGCCAGGCCAGGTCCTGGGCCCAATAGACCAGGCTGTGGGCCATGACGTTGAACGTCATCTCCATCTGTGCCGGGCTCAAGCTCTCGTCCGGGCCCTGGGCCACGAAGGGCTTGAGCGAGCCGAAGGCCAGCGAGTGGAGCACGACGCGGATGCTGCCTGTGCCGGCCTCGGCCGAGACCGCCTCGAGGACCTGCGTCCGTTTCTCGGCGTCGGCGGCGTTGACGTTAAAAAAGAGGGCGCGCCGGCCGTTGGCCTCCACGTCGGCCACGACCGCCTCGGCCCGGGGCAGCGTCGATTTGAGGTCGAGGTGCACGCCGATCACGTCCATGCCCGCTGCCGACAGCGCCCGGCTGGCGGCGGCGCCAAAGCCGCTCGACGCGCCCAGGATCAAGGCCCAGCCGGTAAGTGTCTTTTCAGTCAAGGGTAGCCTCCCTCCAGATAAAAGAGGAACGACGAAGGATAGAGAAGTTTCTGTCCTTCGTCGTTCGTTCCTCGTCGAAGTACGCGTCAGGGTTCTCTTCGCGGACAACCTCAGCCGGGTTCGGCCAGAATGGCCTGCCGGGCTCGCAGGGGCGCCGGATCGCTGGCCTGGATGGTCGCCATCCGCCCCCGGAACTGGGGCAGGGTCTCGCCCAGGTAGACGCGGGCCAGCTCCCGCTTGCGCGCCCCCGTCCGGGCGTCGCGCAGCGCCAGCCAGCCGGTCAGCAGGTAGACGGCCATGTCGGCCAGGTCGGCGGCGTAATAGTCCACCAGCGCCCGGTCGTCCAACTCTTTCATGTGGTCGATGGAGCGGCTAAACAGCGCCGTCGCCTCGTCGAGCTGGCCCTTGAGGCCGGCCAGCTCCGGTCCGTAATTCTCGGCCGCCCAGGCGTCCAGCAGGCCGTCGAGGGCGTGGCCCAGCAGCGGGCCGGTGGCGGCCGCGATCTGGAGCTGGCTGGTGCCCTCGTAGATGTTGGTCACGCGCACGTCGCGAACGTGGCGCTCCACGTTGAATTCCCGCATATAGCCCGTGCCGCCGTGGACCTGCATGGCCTGGTAGCACACCCGGTTGCCCATCTCGGTGGCGTGGTACTTGGCCAGGGGCGTCAGCACGTTGGCCATCCGGTCGGCCTCTTTGAGCCACCTGCGCCCCTCCTTGTCGAGCTCGCCCCGCGCCTTGAGCCGCTCCAGCGCCTTTTTGCGGTCCACCCAACAGCCCGTCTCGTAGACCAGCGCCCGCGTGGCCTCGATCTCGCCCCGCATCGACAGCAACATGCGGAACACGGCCGGGATCTGGTCGATGCTCTGGCCGAACTGGACCCGCTTCTGGGCGTAGGCGTAGGCCTCGCGGTAGGCGGCCTCGGCGAGGCCCACCGCCTGGGCGGCCACGGCCACCCGGGCGCCGTTCATCAGCGCCCAGGTGTAGCGGATGAGCCCGTAGCGGCGCTTGCCCACCAGCTCGGCGGGCGTATCGTCGAACTGAAGCTGGCAGGTCGGCGAGGCGTGGAGCCCCATCTTGTTCTCCAGGCGACGGACGTGCACCGTCTCGTCGGCCTCGACCAGAAAGAGGCTCAGGCCCCGGGCGTCGGTCGAGCCTTCCTCGGAGCGGGCCAGCACCAGCAGCACGTCGGCGCAGCCGTTGGTGATAAAGCGCTTGACGCCGTTGAGCCGCCACACACCCGCTTCCTCGTCCCAGCGGGCCTGGGTCTGCACCACGCCCAGGTCCGAGCCGGCGTCGGGCTCGGTGAGGACCATGGCCCCCGTCACCTCGCCCCGGGCAAAGCGGGGCAGCACCCGGGCCTTTATCGCCTCGTCGCCGAACTCGGCCACCGTGGCCGAGACCTCTTGCAGGGCAAAAATGGACATCAGGCCGGTGTCGGCCCGCGACAGGATCTCGATCATCATCTGCAAGACCGTCGTCGGCAGGTTCAGGCCGCCGTACTCCCAGGGCAGCATGGCGCCCATCAGGTCGGCTTGCCGTAGAAGCTCCAGCCCGGCCTGAGTCGCCTCGGCGTACGTGACCCGGCCGTCCTCCAGGCGCACACCCTCTTCGGCCGCCTCGGCGGCCCGGGGCGCGATCTGATTGGCGCACACGTCGCCCAGCACCGTCAGCAGCAGCCGGTAGTTGTCCACGGCGTCGGCATAGTTGCGCGGCGCTGCCGGGTACTCGGCCTGGTAGCGGTAGCCGTCCTCCAGCATCTCGACGACCTCCTCCAGGTCGAGCTGCTCCAGCCTTTGCACCAAATCAGCGTTATCCGTGAAAAAGTTCTCTGCCATGCAATGCTCCTCGTTGGGCAAATTGCCAATTTGCCTTACCCATTTTCGCGATAGGCGCGGATCATCCGCGGAATAACCGTCCGCAGATCGCCGACGATCTTGTAGTGGGCCACGTCAAAAATCGGGGCGTTGGGGTCGGTGTTGATGGCAATGATCTTGCTCGACTGGTCCATGCCGGCCCGGTGCTGCACCGCGCCCGAGATGCCGCAGGCGACGTAGAGCCGGGGCCGCACGGTGACACCCGTCTGGCCCACCTGGTGTTCGGCCGAGATAAAGCCGGCGTCCACCGCCGCCCGCGAGCCGGCCACCTCAGCGCCCAGCACCTCGGCCAGCTCGTGGATCAGCCGGAAATTCTCCCGGCTGCCCACGCCCATGCCCCCGGCGACGATGACCTGGGCGCCCTGCAGGTCCACCTTGGGCAGGCGCATCTCGCGCTTGAGGACCCGCAGCTCCAGGTCGCGGCTGTTAAAGCTCGGCTCGATCCGCTCCACGACGCCGGTCCGCGCCGGGTCGGGCCGGCCCAGCTTCATCACCCCCTCGCGGACCGTCGCCATCTGGGGGTGCATCTCGGGGTTGACGATCGTGGCGATGATGTTGCCGCCAAACGCGGGCCGGATCTGGTACAGCAGGTCGGAATAGGCTTTGCCCCGCCGTTCAAAATCGCCGATTTGCAGGTCGGTGCAGTCGGCCGTCAGCCCCGCCGAGAGGGCACTGGCGATGCGCGGCGCCAGGTCGCGGCCCACGGGCGTGGCCCCCAGCAAAAAGATGTAGGGCTGCCGCGCCCGGGCCAGGTCGGCGGCGACGCGGGCGTAGGGCAGGGTGCGGTAGGCGCCCAGCTCGGGATGCCGGGCCAGCAGCACCCGGTCGGCGCCGTGGGCAATGACCTGCCGGGGCAGGCCGTCCACGCCGTCGCCCAGGAGCAGGCCGTTGACCTGGCCGCCCAGCTCGTCGGCCAGCGCCCGCGCCTTACCCACCAGCTCCAGGCTGACCGGCGCGATCCGGCCCTCATTCTGTTCGATGAAAACCCAGACGTCTCGATTCTCTGTCATAGTTATTACTCTCATCCAGCCTTCCCCCTCCCCCGGCCCCCTCCCCCAAGGGAGGGGGGTTGCTCCCTCTCCCTCGGGGGAGAGGGATGGGGTGAGGGGGAAGATTGTGTCACAGCACGTACTCTTTCACCAATTCCTGCATCAGCGCCGCGACGCCGCTCTCATCCGCTTCAAAGGCCTTGCTCTCCTTCGAGCCGAGCACGACAAAATCGACCTTGAGCACCTTGGTCGGCGAGCCGGCCAGGCCGACCCGCGCATAGTCCACGCCCACGTCGGCCCCGCTCCAGACCTCGATCTGGAGGTCGCGCTCGGCCAGGTAGCGTTCCAGCGCCGCCTCGCTCTCGAACTCGGGCCACTTTTGGATCAGGTCGTCGTAGTCAAAGGGCGTGGCCGCCAGCTTGTAGGCCATCATCCGCCGCGCCGACGGCGGCCGGGGCACGTTAGCCGAGCCGACGATGGTCAGCAGGCAGGGCAGGGTGCACTGCACCGTCTCGGTGCCCAGGGGCAGCGCCCGCCGGACGACGATCTGGCCGTCGCGCAGCGCCTCCACCGCCTCGGCGTAGGTGATCTGGGGCAGGCCCAGCTTTTCGGCCACCTGGGGGCCGACTTGGGCCGTGTCGCCGTCGATGGCCTGCCGCCCGCAGAACACCAGGTCATAGTCGCCGACCTGCTCCACGGCGCACTTGAGGACGTAGGAGGTGGCCAGGGTGTCGGAGCCGGCCGTCTTGCGGTCGGTGAGCAGGATCACGCGGTCGGCGCCGCGATAGAGGGCCTCGCGCAGCACGTCGGCGGCGCGGGGCGGCCCCATGGTCAGCACGGTGACACGCCCGCCGTGCGCCTCCTTGACCTGCAAGGCCATCTCCAGGGCGTTGAGGTCTTCCGGGTTGAAAATGGCCGGCAGGGCGGCGCGGTTGACCGTGCCGTCGTCCTTCATGGCTTTGCCGCTCACGTTGGCCGTGTCGGGCACCTGCTTGACCAACACGATGCTGTTGTAAGGCATGGGCCCTCCTGTTGGGCAAAATGCCATTTTGCCCCACGAAATCGGCGCTCCTGTTGGGCAAAATGGCATTTTGCCCCACGCCGTTCAATAGAACACAGTCCCCACGGAGAAGTTACGATTTGAGGGCGCATCCTTTACCGGCAAGCGGTGTTATAGGAACCGAATTCAGGGCTTTTGTGCCCAGACCTGACAGGTCTGGCGAGTTGAGAGAGGAGAACCATGCGCAAACGAGTGGTAATCACCGGCATGGGGGCGGTGACCCCCGTGGGCAACGACGTCGCCAGTTACTGGGACGCCCTGGTGGCCGGACGCTCCGGCGTGGGGCCGATAACGCTCTACGACGCCTCGGAGCAGCCGGTCCAGATCGCGGGCGAGGTCAAGGGTTTTGATCCGGCGGCGCTGCTGGGCTACAAGGAGGCGCGACGCACCGACCGCTTTACCCAGTTGGTGCTCGTTGCCGCCGACCAGGCCGTCGCCGATGCGGGGTTGGCCTTTGACCAGAACGGCGCCAACGGCCACGTCGGCATCATCATCGGCACGGGCATCGGCGGCATCACGACCCTGCTGGACAATGTGGAAGTCATGCGCGAGCGGGGACCGCGGCGGGTGAGCGCCCTCATGACGCCGATGATGATGCCCAACGCTGGGGCGGGCCAGGTCGCCATCAAGTACGGCATCCACGGCCTGGCCATTTCGTTGGCCTCGGCCTGTGCCACGGGTACCAACGCCATCGGCGAGGCGGCCCTGCGCATCCGCCAGGGACGGGCCGAGCTCATGATCTGCGGCGGCGGCGAATCGGTGATGCATCCCTTGACGCTGGCCGCATTCAGCAACATGGGCGCCGTCTCGTGCCGCAACGACGACCCGGAGCGGGCCAGCCGCCCCTTTGACGCCGACCGCGACGGGTTCGTCATGGGCGAGGGCGCCGGCGTGTTGATCCTGGAGAGCCTGGAACACGCCCAGAAACGTGGGGCGCACGTCTACGCCGAGGTCGTCGGCTATGGCGCCAGTTGCGACGCCTTCCACATCACCGCGCCCGACGAGGATGGGGCCGGCGCGGCCCGCTCGATGCAGGCGGCGCTGGACGACGCGCGGCTGGCCCCCGACGAGATCGACTACATCAACGCCCACGGCACGAGCACGCCCCTCAACGATCCCATCGAGACGCGGGCCATCCACACCGTCTTTGGCCAGCACGCCCAGTCGCTGCCGGTCAGCTCGACCAAGTCGATGATCGGCCACCTGATGGGCGCCGCCGGGGCGGTGGAGGGGATCGCGTGCATCAAGGCGCTGGAAACGGGTCTGATCCACCCGACGATCAACTACGAGACCCCCGATCCTACGTGCGACCTCGACTATGTGCCCAACGAGGCGCGGGAGGCCCGGCCCCGAACGGCGCTGTCAAATTCCTTCGGCTTTGGCGGCCACAACGCCACGGTCATTTTCCGGCGCTGGGAAGGCTGAGATCCCTTGGCCGGTCAGAATAACACCCTTCGCCGGGCCCACGTCGTCGGCTGGGGCAAGGCCGTCCCCGAGCGGGTGATGAGCAACGACGACCTGGCCGCCCTGGTGGACACCTCGGACGAGTGGATCCGCCAGCGGACGGGCATCGTCGAGCGGCGCATCGCCGGAGACGGGGAGACGACCTTCAGCCTGAGCCTCAGGGCGGCCCAGGCCGCCCTGGAGGTCGCCAACCAGGACCCGGCCCACCTGGACCTCATCATCGTGGCCACGGTCACGCCCGACTACGCCTTTCCGGCCACGGCCTGCCTGCTCCAGGATGCCCTGGGCGCCGAGCACGCCGCCGCCTTTGACCTGTCGGCCGGCTGTTCGGGGTTCGTGTATGGCCTCAGCCTGGCTGCCGACCTACTGGCGGGGGGCAGCTACGAGCAGGCCCTGGTGGTCGGCGCCGAGACGCTGTCACGTATCACCGACTGGACCGACCGGGGCACCTGCGTGCTCTTTGGCGACGGGGCCGGCGCCGTGGTGCTCCAGGCCAACGGCGCCTCGGGCGGCGTGCTCTCGTCGCTGCTGGGCGCCGACGGCTCGGGCGGCGAGCTGTTGATCCTGCCCGCCGGCGGCAG
>CAYLZO010000253.1:0-7342 GCA_964387775.1 uncultured Anaerolineaceae bacterium | reverse complement strand
GTGGCCGGCATCGACGCTCGCGACGGGCGCGTCGCCACCCACGGCTGGCGCGAGGCGAGCGACACGACGGCCACCGCCCTGGGCCGGGCGATGCGCCGCCGGGGCGTGGTCCGCGCCGTCTACACCGACATCGCCCGCGATGGCATGCTGACGGGCGTCAACGTCGCGGCGACGGCCGCGCTGGCGCGGGCCACGGGGCTGCGGGTCATCGCCTCGGGGGGCGTCGCCCGGCTCAAGGCCGTGGACGACATGGCGCGCCTCCGGGCCGAACCCGGCATCGAGGGCGTCATCGTCGGCCAGGCGCTCTACACCGGCGCGCTCTCGCTGCCGGAGGCCCTCCGCCTGGCGGCGAAAGGCTCCCTCTCCCTATGAGGGAGAGGGTTGGGGTGAGGGTGGAAGCTGTGACAGAGTGGCAACCTTCCCCCTCCCCTAGCCCCCGCCAAGGCGCTTACGACGGGTCCCCCAAGGGAGGGGAATACGTGGAGGAACAAATGTTAGCCAAACGGATCATCCCCTGCCTGGACGTCAAGGACGGGCGCGTGGTCAAGGGCGTGCGCTTTGTCAACCTGCGCGACGCCGGCGACCCGGTGGAGCAGGCCCAGGTCTACGACGCCGAGCGGGCCGACGAACTGGTCTTTCTCGACATCACCGCCTCGCACGAGCGGCGGGCCATCATGCGCGACGTGGTGCGCAGCGTGGCCGAGACGGTGTTCATCCCCTTTACCGTCGGCGGCGGGCTGCGGACCGCCGCCGACATGCGCGACATCCTGGCCGCCGGCGCCGACAAGATCTCGATCAACAGCGCGGCCGTGCGCCGCCCCGAGGTCATTGCCGAGGGGGCCAAACGCTTTGGCAGCCAGTGCATCGTCGTGGCCATCGACGCCAAGCGGCTGCCGGCCGAAGGCGCGCCGCGCTGGGAGGTGTACGTCCACGGCGGGCGCCTGCCCACCGGCAAGGACGCCGTCGCCTGGGCGCGGGAGGTCGAGGCGCGGGGCGCGGGCGAGATCCTGCTGACCAGCATGGACGCCGACGGCACCCAGGCCGGCTACGACGTCGCCCTGCTGCGGGCCGTCAGCGGCGCGGTGGGTATCCCGGTCATCGCCTCCGGCGGCGCGGGGACGCTGGCCCACTTTTACGAGGCGCTGACCGACGGCGGGGCGAGCGCCGCCCTGGCCGCGTCACTTTTTCACTACGAGCAGGTGCGCATCGCCGAGGTGAAGGCCTATCTCGCCGGGCGGGGCGTGCCGGTGCGGAGGTAGAGAATGGAAACTGAAAAGCTGGAGATTCGGTGGGATGAGCGGGGGTTGGTACCGGCCGTGGTGCAGGATGCGGCCACCGGCCGGGTGTTGATGCTGGCCTACGTGAACGAGGCGTCGCTGGCGCGCACGCTGGAGAGCGGCGAGACTTGGTTCTGGAGCCGCAGCCGGGGCGAGCTGTGGCACAAGGGAGCCACCTCGGGCAACAGCCAGCGCGTGATCGAGATCCGTTACGACTGCGACGCCGACGCGCTGTTGGTCCGCGTCGAGCCGGCCGGGCCGGCCTGCCACACCGGCCGGCCGAGCTGCTTCTACCGCCGCCTGCCCGACGGCGTGGACGCAGACGCGGACGAGTCGCCGGCCGATGGCGTGCTCGTCCGCCTGGAAGCCGTCATCCGCGACCGCCGGGCCAATCCCCGGCCCGGCTCCTACACGCGCCAGCTCCTGGAGGGCGGGCTGCCGCGCATTGCCAAAAAGGTGGGCGAGGAGGCGGTGGAGGTCGTCGTCGCCGCCCAGAGCGAGGGCGACGAGCGGCTGGTCGGCGAGGTGGCCGACCTGGCCTACCACGCCCTGGTGCTGCTCGCCGCCCGCGACCTGTCGTGGGCCGACGTCGAGGCCGAGTTGGCCCGGCGCTTTGGGTAAGAGGAGCCCTAAATCAGCTCCTCGTCGCGCATGGCCCGCCAGCCCATGAAATCGCCAGTGTGGGCCGTGCCGTAGCGGGCGTGCATCTCTTCCAGCTCTTTGCGCACTTCCTCGGTCATGGCCTGGCGGCGCTGGCTGGCCCGCTGGGCGGCGAGCAGCCGGTTGAGGGCAAAGAGGTACGCCTTGGCGCTGGCAACCAGGATGTCGGTGTCGGCGCCGCGCCCCAGGAACACGCGCGTCTCGGTCTGGCCGGTGTCGCCCAGGGGCACCTGGCCCTGGACGCGGACCGAGACCTTGCCCACGGCGTCCACGCCGCCGGTCATGGCCTGCACCGTGAACTCCAGCAGCTCGTTGGGCACCTGGACGATGGCGTCCACGGCCTGGAACACGGCGTCCACCGGGCCGTTGCCGTGGCTGGTGGCCCACATCTCTTCGCCGCCGGGGCCGTGCAGGCGCACGGCGGCGATGGGCAGGGCGTTGATGCCACACGTGACCTGCACGTCCTCCAGCTCGTAGGTCTCTTCCAAAAAGACGACCGTCTCGCCGCTGACGATGGCCTCCAAGTCGCGGATGGCCAGGTCGGGCTTTTTGCGGGCCATGTCGCGGAAGCGGTCGTAGACGCGCTCGAACTCGTGGTCGTCGAGGCTAAAGCCCAGTTGGACCAGGCGGCGGCGCAGGCCCTGGCGGCCCGTCAGCAGCGGCACGCTGTCCTTGGCTTCCAGGATGCCGATGTCGGCCGGGTCGATGCGCTCGGCCTCCGTTTGGCCCAGGAGCGCGCCGTCCTGGTACATGCCCGAGGTGTAGGCAAAGGCGTTGTCACCGATGATGGCCTTGTTGGGCGGGATGGGCAAGCCGGTCAGGTGGCTGACCAACTGGCTCAGGGGGTAGATCAAGTTCGTATCGAGCCCCGTGTCGAGCCCCAGCGTCTCGCGGCGGGTGCGCAGGGCCATGACGATGGCCTCCAGCCGGGCCGTGCCGGTCCGCTCGCCGATGCCGTTGACGGCGCACTCGACCTGGCGCGCGCCGTGGATCAGCGCCTCCACGGCGTTGGCCGTGGCCATACCCAGGTCGTTGTGGCAGTGGACCGAGATGACGGCCCGGTCGACGTTGGGCACGTGGTCGCGTATGTCGCGGATCAAGAGACCCCACTCGGACGGCGTGAAAAAGCCGATGGCGTCGGCGACGTTGACCGTCGTCGCCCCGGCCTCGATGACGGCCTCCAGCACCCGGTAGAGATAGTCCACGTCGGCGCGGGCGGTGTCGGCGGCATAGTACTGCACGTCGTCCACGTAGCGGCGGGCGTGGCGCACCGCCTGGACGGCCATCTCCAGCGCCCGCTCGCGCGTCGTCTTGAGTTTACCCACCACGTACGAGTCGGACACGCCCAGGCCGATCTGGATGCGGGGCCGGGCCGCCCCCTTGAGCGCCGCCGCCGCGACGTCCACGTCCTGCTCGCGGGCGCGGGCCAGGGCGCAGATGACGCTGCCCCGGATCGCCTTGGACAGCTTTTGCACCGACTCGAATTCGCGCGGCGAGGCGATGGGAAAGCCGGCCTGGATGGCGTCGACCTGCATCTGCTCCAGCAGCCGGGCGATCTCCAGCCGCTCCTCGATGTTGAGCGCCACGCCCGGCGACTGGCCGCCGCCGTAGAGCGTCGCGTCGAAAATCTTGACTTGTTCCATCGATTCTCCTCCTGTCAGCGTGAGCTTTGTTGGTGATTGGACACGGATTCTACGGATTTCACGGACTTTTCCCAGGCAAGCTGGGGGACGTTCGTAGTGCGCACTTCAGTGCGCTTTTTCGGCGCTGAAGCGCCGACTACGAACGAACTCCCGATTTCGTTGCGAGGACACTCGAAATCTCCTCTTCGATCTGGCCAGATCCATGTAATCCGTGCAATCCGTGTCCGATGAATTGTTGCTGGCGCCCACACGATTGTAGGCGCAAGCTGCGAAAATGTCAAGGCAACGCTTCGCCGTTCAGCAGGGCATACTCCAGGCTGTCGGCCAGCGCCTGCCAACTGGCTTCAATGATGTTGGTCGAGCTGCCGACCGTGCTCCATGCGCGGCGGCCGTCCGACGAGTCGATGAGCACCCGCGTCTGGGCGGCCGTGCCCGCCTCGCCGTCGAGGATGCGGACCTTGTAGTCGGTCAGGTGCACGGCGGCCAGTTGCGGATACGACGGCAGCAGCGCCTTGCGCACGGCGGCGTCGAGGGCGTTGACCGGGCCATTGCCGTCGGCGGCGGTGTGCATCACCTGCTCGCCGACCCGCACCTTGACCGTGGCCTCGGCGGCCATGTTGCCATTGTCCCGGTCGCGGATGAGCACGTGAAAGTCGAGCAGCTCGAAGGGCGGCTCGTAGCCCGGCTGGGCGCGACGGATCAGCAGCTCCACCGAGCCCTCGGCCCCTTCGAACTGAAAGCCGCGGCTCTCCAGCTCCTTGATGCGCTGCAACACCTGGCGCGTTTGGTCCGCGTCGTCGGGCAGCGCCAGGCCAAATTCCTGGGCCTTGAAGGCGACGTTGCTCTTGCCCGAAAGCTCAGAGACGACGACCCGCTGGCGGTTGCCGACCCGCGCCGGGTCCACGTGCTGGTAGCTCTCGGCGCACTTGAGCAGGGCGTTGACGTGCATGCCGCCCTTGTGAGCGAATGCGCTGCGCCCGACGTAGGGTTGGTGGGGAAAGAGCCGCAGGTTGGCCAATTCGCTCACTATGTGAGCGATTTCGCTCAGGCTCCGCAACTGGGCGTCGCCGACGCAGCGGCGGCCCATCTTGAGCTGGAGGGCGGGGATGATCGAGCAGAGGTTGGCGTTGCCGCAGCGCTCGCCGTAGCCATTGATGGTGCCCTGCACGTGGACCGCGCCCGCCTCGACGGCGACCAGGGTATTGGCCACGGCCAGCTCGGCGTCGTTGTGGGCGTGGATGCCCAGCGGCGCCGCCGTCGCCCGCGCCACCTCGGCGACGACGGCGGCCACGGTGGAGGGCAACGCGCCGCCGTTGGTCTCGCACAGGACGAGCACGTCGGCCCCGGCTTCGGCGGCGGCGGCCAGGGTTTTCAGCGCGTAGGCCGGATCGGCGGCGTAGCCGTCGAAAAAGTGCTCGGCGTCGTAAATCACCTCGCGGCCCAGCGATTTGAGGTAGCGCACGCTGTCGGCGATCATGCGCAGATTCTCGTCCGGCCTCGTCCGCAGCACCTCGCGGACGTGCAGGTCCCAGCTCTTGCCAAAGACGGCCACGGCCCGCGTGCCGGCGGCGACCAGCGCTCGGACGTTGGCGTCGTCCTCGACGGCGGTGCCGGCCCGGCGGGTGCTGCCAAAGGCGGTGACGATGGCCTGCTCCAGGCCCAGCGCCGGTGCCCGCTCGAAAAAGGCCATGTCCTTGGGGTTCGAGCCGGGCCAGCCGCCCTCGACGTAGCCGATGCCCAGCCGGTCGAGCCGGCGGGCGATCTTGAGTTTGTCGTCCAGCGAGAAGGAGATGCCCTCGCGCTGCGCGCCGTCGCGCAGGGTTGTGTCGTAGAGTACGATGCCCATCAAAACCTCATTTCAAAGACTCGTCATTGCGAGCGAAGCGAAGTAATCCCCCAACTGCCATAAGCCGCTTGTTTGGCGCAAAAGGAGATTGCTTCGGTCGCTGCCGCTCCCTCGCAATGACAATGGCTTGTAGCGTCATGGTCGTCTCCTCCGTGATGCGTGGTACGTGCTGCGTGCTATGCGCCGTTCAACGCCCGGACGACGAGGTCGCCCATTTGCCGGGTGCCGACCGTTGGCTGGCCCGGGACGGCCAGGTCGGCGGTGCGGTGGCCGGCGTCGAGCGCGGCGGACACGGCGGCTTCGACGGCCCGCGCCTCGGCCTCCAGCCCCAGCGAGTGGCGCAGCAGCAGGGCTGCGCTCAGGATGGCGGCCAGCGGATTGGCGACGCCCTGCCCGGCAATGTCGGGCGCCGAGCCGTGGATCGGCTCGTAGAGGCCAAAAGCCCCCTCACCCAGGCTGGCGGATGGCAGGAGGCCCATCGACCCGGCCAGCACCGAGGTCTCGTCGCTCAGGATGTCGCCGAACATGTTGGCCGTGAGGATCACGTCGAAATCGCGCGGCCGCTTGATGAGGTGCATCGCGGCCGCGTCGATCAACAGGTGTTCCAGCGTCACGTCGGGATAGTCGCCGGCTACGGCCTCGACCGCCCGGCGCCAGAGCCGCGAGCAGGCCAGCACGTTGGCCTTGTCCACCGACGTGACCTTGGCCCGGCGCCCGCGCGCCGCCCGGAAGGCGACGTGGGCGATGCGCTCCACCTCGGCGTGGGTGTAGACCATGGTGTCCACCGCCCGCCCGGCGCCCTCGACGCGGGGCTGGCCGAAGTAGATGCCGCCCGTCAGCTCGCGGACGACGACCAGGTCCACGCCGCGCACCAGGTCGGCCCGCAGAGGCGAAGCGTCGGCCAGGGCGGGATGGACGAACACCGGGCGCAGGTTGGCGAACAGCCCCAGCGCCTGGCGCAAGCCCAGCAGCGCCTGCTCGGGCCGCACCTTCGCTTGCGGATCGTCGTACCTGGGGGCGCCCACCGCGCCAAAGAGCACCGCGTCGGACGACCGGCACAGGGTCAGCGTCTCCCCGGGCAGCGGCTCGCCCGTCGCGTCCATCGCCGCCCCGCCGACCAGCCCCTGCTCCATCTCGAAGCGGTGCCCGAAGCGCAGGCCTACGGCGCGCAGCACCTTCTCCGCCTCGGCCGTCACCTCCGCGCCGATGCCATCTCCTGGCAAAACAGCGATACGGTGTGTGATTTGTTCTGTCATGCAATCGGCTCCTTGTGGAAGGATGCGTGAAACGTGATGCGTGACGGCTGCTCACGCATCACGCATCACGTTTCACGCATCACGCTTCACTCACCAGCGCCTCGTTTTCTATACGTTTCCGAGTATACGGCACCAGCCCCCCCGCCCGGATGATGGCCATCATAAAGGGCGGGTAGGGCTCGGCCTGGTGGGTGCGGCCCGTGGTCCGGTTGTGGATCCGGCCCGCCTCCAGGTCGATTTCCAGGCGATGGCCGGCCTCGGCGTCGCCTACGGCTGCCGGGCAGGCCAGGATGGGCAGGCCGACGTTGATGGCGTTCCGAAAAAAGATGCGGGCAAAACTGCGGGCCACGACGCAGCTCACGGCCGCGCCCTTGATGGCCAGCGGCGCGTGCTCGCGCGACGAGCCGCAGCCAAAGTTCTCGCCGGCGACGAGGACGTCGCCCGGCTGCACCGCCCCGGCAAAGCCCGCGTCCAGGTCCTCCAGGCAGTGGCGCGCCAATTCGGCCGGGTCCGACACGTTCAGGTACCGCGCCGGGATGATGACGTCAGTGTCGACGTTGTCGCCGTATTTCCACACTTTGCCGCGATTTGTCATCGTTTACTCCCTATAACTGGGTATTAGATATTGGATATTGACAATATCCAATATCTAATATCGTT
>CAYLZO010000252.1:0-7342 GCA_964387775.1 uncultured Anaerolineaceae bacterium | reverse complement strand
CCCTGAACGTGAGCGACGCGCCGCTGGGCGCCCGCTTCCCGCTGCTGGTGAGCAGCCCCGCCCCCGGCAGCTACACCCAGTACGCCCTGGCCGACGTGCAGATCGTCAGCGACAGCAGCGGCCCCGTCTTTCGCACCGGCGAAAAGGTGGGCGTCGAATGCACCCTGGGCGAGCCGGGCCTGTCGGCCGCGCTGGAGACCCTGGGCCTGGCCATGGTCCAGCTCGAAGCGAGCTGCGAATACGGCGACTGCAACCTTGGTCTGCGCGACCAGGCCATGGCCGCCCTGCGGGGCGCGGCCGGCTACGCCGGCGGCATCTCGCCGCTGACCGGCACCGACGAGACCCTCCGCGCCCTGGCCGACACGCTGGCCGGCCACACGGCCGACGCCGACATCCAGGCCGACCTGGCCGCCATCGGCGCAGCCATGGCCGGCCTGGAAACCGAGGTCTGCGAGCTGAGCCAGCACCTGCCCGAGCTGCGCTGGACCCCCGGCTACGACGCCGCCCTGGCCGGCGAGTCGATCACCTACACCCTCGACCTGAAGAACAAGGGCACGGTGACCACCACCTACGCCCTCACCGTCGAGCTGCCCAGCGGCCAGCAGACCCTGAATCCCACCGTGGCGCCCGGCGCCACCGACAGCACCGACTTTGTGCTGAGCGAGGCAGCTCTGGACCTCTACAACCTGGAGGCCACAGCCCGGGCCACCGGGCCCGACGTCGAGCTACCCGGCCTGGCCGCCGAGGCGACGGCCGCCCTCAACATCGTCGACCGCTACCTGCAACTGACGGCCGTCACCCTCGATCCGGCCTTTGTCGAGACCGGCGCCAGCTCGACAGCGGTCAGCATCAACGTGAGCAACATCGCCAACGTGGCCCGCGATGCAACCGCGCGCATAGCATTCCTGGCGCCCGGCGGCGGCACGGCCTACACCGGCGACCTGGCGCTGACGGTGCTCGTCGGCTCGCCGCGCAGCTACCAACTGGACACCGTGGACACCTCCGGCTGGGCCGAAGGCACCTACACCGTCACCGTCGAGCTGCTCGACGGGACAGGGGCCCTCATTCCCAACGGCGCCGGCTACGGCTTTCTGGGCGTCGGCCAGGCGTTGGGCGCGTCCCACGCTGTGGCGCCCGTCGTCGTCCCGCCCGGCACCGTCACCGTCACCACGGTCATCACCACCGAGATCCTGGAAGAGACCATCTTGCCCACCCCACCCGCCGGCGGTGCCCTGTGGCCGACCACCGGCTTGCGTACAACGGCCAGCGATCTGCCCTCAGCGACCAGCCCTGAACCACCAGCCGCTATCGAACCGGAATCCACAGCACCTGGCGAGGCATCCAGCGAAGCCACACAAACGCCCTCGGACGAAGACGATGTCCAATATCCAATACCCGATACCCAGCCCCTCGCCCCGTCGCCGGCGACCATCACCGGCACCGTCATCCTGCGCTACGAGGAGGACGAAGCCGCGATTACGGGCACCTGGGACAGCGTTGACGCCAGCCGGGCCAGCGGCGGCAGCTACCTGCGCGCCAACGCGGCCGGGGAGACGGCAGCCTTCACCTTCGACGGCACCTGGATCAATCTGGGTTTTCTTGCCACCTCTCAGAGCGGCCACGCCGAGGTTTACATCGACGGCGTGAGCCAGGGTGTGATCGACCTCTACCGCCACGAGACCCTGCCCGTCAGTTTCGTCTACGACGGCCTGGTCAGCGCCACCCACACCATCTCGGTCACGGCCCTGGGCACGGCCAACCCCTACGCCAGCAACGACTACGTCCAGCTCGACTACCTGGACGTCTACGACGGCGGAAGCTACACCGACGGCACCTTCGAAGAGGACGATGCCCGCCTCTTCCTCAGCACCGGCTGGGACCTCTACAGCGAGGATGCGGCCAGCGGCGGCAACTACATGCGCGAGGACCATTCCACCGCCTGGTTCCCCTTCACCGGCGACAGCGTCACCTACCAGGCCCTGGCCTACAACGGCGGCGGCCGGGCCGACATCTTTGTCGACGGCGTGTTCCAGACGCGGCTCAATCTGTACAGCCTGGAGCCAACCACCCGCACCCTCTCCTTCGAGGGTCTGGGGGCCGGCCCCCACGTCCTGCAGGTCGGCGGCTTCCGGGGCAACGCCACCGTGGATGCCTTTATCACGCCGGGCCAACCGCCCTTCTACACGCCGCCCACGCCCAGCGGCTTCACCCGCTTCGAGGAGGTCCATCCGGCCGTGCTCTACAACGGCGTGCCCTACACCCAGACGGCCCGGAGCTGGACGCGAAACGACCACGTCTACTACAGCGAGGCCAGCGACGGCCAGCGCATCTACTCACGGACCGCCGGCGATACCGTCAGCCTGACCTTTGACGGCGTCTGGGTCAGCGTCGGCTTTTTCACCAACGACAACAGCGGCCAGGCCGAAATCACCCTCGACGGCGCCAGCCAGGGCATCGTCGATCTCTACAGCAACGAGGAGGACGTGACCAGCTTTACCTACGACGGGCTCGTCTCCGGCACCCACACCCTCTCGGTGACGGTGCTGGGCACGGCCAATCCCCTGGCCAACAACACCTACGTCAGCTTTGACTACGTGGACACCTGGGACGGCAGTTCCCTGCCCGACGGCCGCTTTGAGGAGATGGACGAGCGCGTCCTGCTGGGCGGCGGTTGGTCCCACGTGGCGGACGCCAACGCCAGCGGCGGCGCCTACCTGGAGACCGCCCTCCACGGCGAACCGACCTTCTGGTTCCCCTTTACGGGCGACAGCGTCACCTACCAGGCCCTCGACTACTCCCGCGCCCACGAGGTCGCCATCTACATCGACGAGGTCTACCAGGGCTTTTATGACATCCGCACCGGCGCCGCGCCGACCATCACCTACTCCTTCGACGACCTGGGCCCCGGCCTGCACCTGCTCAAGGTGCGCCACTACCGGGAGGAGGCGACGCTCGACGCCTTTGTCACCCCGGCCATCTCGCCGCCGGCACCGCCGCCTACGCCCACCATCTTCACCCGCACCGAGGAGGACGATCCGGCCATCCGCTACAACGGCTTGCCCTACACCGCCACCGCCTCCACCTGGAAGCGGGTCGACGGTGTGGGACAGGCCAGCGACGGCCAATACATCTATTCGGGCGTCGCCAGCGACACGGTCCGCTACACGTTCGAGGGCACCTGGCTGCGCCTCGGCTTTGTCACCGACCGCTTTGGCGGGCAGGCCGAGGTATCCATCGATGGCGCCAGCCAGGGGATCGTCGACCTCTACAGCCGCGACAACGACGTAGCCGGATTCACCTACGACGGCCTGCCCGACACGACCCACACCCTCTCGGTCACGGTGCTGGGGGCAGCCCACCCCAACAGCAGCGGAACCCGGGTGATGGTCGACAGCTTTGACACCTGGGACGGCACCGCCCTGCCGGCCGCCACCTATGAAGAGACCGAGCCCCTCGTCTGGCTCAGCGACCTGCCCGACGACTGGAGTTACGTCACAGAGCCAGCGGCCAGCGGCGGCGGGTACGTGACCGACGACTTTTTCAGCAACGACGGCACCATCTGGTTCCCCTTTACCGGCGACAGCGTCACCTTCCTGGGCCTGGCCAACGGCAACGGCGACCGGGCACGCATCACCATCGACGGTGTCCCCTATGGCACCTTCAACCTGTATAGCAACGTACCGATCAGCCGCCCCCTGTCCTTTGACGGCCTGGGCAGCGGCCCCCACGTGATGGAAGTCCGCCACTACAAGGACGAGCCCAACGTGGACGCCTTCCTCGTGCCCGGCGTCCCGCCCTTCTACGAGACGCCCGTCTATACCGGCGTCGTCCGCTACGAAGAAGATGACCCGGCCCTCGTCTATAACAGAGTCTACGACTTTCGCACACGACCTCGATCGTGGGACCTGAACAAGAATTCGAGAGCGGTCAGTGGCGGCTGGAACGTCGACTCGGGGACGGTCAGCGATACGGTCAGCCTGACCTTTGACGGCCGCTGGGCGGGGCTTGGGTTCCTTGGCCGGAACGGAACGAGCCAGGCCGAGGTCTTTGTCGACGGCGCCAGCCAGGGGGTCCTCGACCTGAACAACGGCGGCGGGGGCGTGCTGTTCCACCCCTTTGGCAACCTCGTGACCGGCACCCACACCCTCTTGGTCAGCGTCGTCGCCGGCGTCGTATTCTTGGACTATATCGACGTGTGGGACGGCCAGTCGGTGTCCGGCGGCCTGGTCAACGCCCGTCGCGGCGAGGACAACAGCCGCCTCAGCTACAGCGTCAACGCCGTCGACAAGAGCCACGCCAACGCCCTCGACGGCGACTTTGTCGGGGTGCCCATCCACAACTTCCCGGCCAACCTCTGGTTCAACTTTGTCGGCGACAGCTTTACCTTCTACCACTTTTCCCAACGCAACGGCGGCTCGGTCAACGTCTACGTCGACGGGCAATTCACGGAAACGGTGAGCCACGACTACGAGTTCTCCGAGCAGCCCTTTGGCGTCTCCTACACCGGCCTGGGAGAGGGGCCGCACGTCGTGCGGGTGGAGAACGCCAGTGCCATGCGCGCCGACGCCTTCCGCACCCCCGCCGATCCCCTGCCCTACCTGCCCGCGGTCGAGTGGTTCGACACCACCCCCAACGGCGGGTCGGGCTCGTTCGGCACCCCGGCCGGGGCCATCACAGGCATTGCCGCTGGCGACATCGACGGCGACGGGAGCACCGAAATCGTTGCCCCCTCTGATACCTTTACCGACGGTGGGTTCATCAACTCTATCTTTGTCTACCGCGGCGATGGCCAGGACGCCGGCGACGGCGACCCGCTCATCCGCCGCATCGACTTTGCCTCCTCGGGCATCGGCCTCGGCCGCGAGTACATCGGCTCGGTGGCCCTGGCCGACCTGGACGGCCAGCCGGGCGCGGAGATTGTGGTGGCCGGCCGCGACAACATGTACGCTTTCCACAGCGATGGCTCCACGTACTGGATGACCGACACGTTGCCTTCGCGGGATATTCGCGGCACGCCCGTGATCGGCAACCTGGACCTCGATCCCGAGCCGGAGATCCTGGTCAACCTGCGGGAGACGCTCGCCGTGTTCGAGCACGACGGCGCCATCGCCTGGTCGGAGACGTTCCCGGCCGACGTCGGCATGCCGCTGCTCGTGGACATGGACGAGAACGGCACGCTGGACATCGTCGCCTACGACGTCGCGGGCACCGTCTACCTCTACGACTATAACTATGGCTCGCCCACGCTGGAATGGTCCACCACCCTTTCTTCCACCATCGACTTTATCTTTGGCGGACCCGCCACCGCCGACGTAGACGGGCAGCAGCCGGGCGGCGACGACGGGCCCGAGATCGCCATCACCAGCAACGGCCGTCACACTGTCTTGGATGCCGATGGCTCCGTCGTCTGGAGCACCGCGCTTGATCCAGGCGATGGCGGCGGCGTCTCCATCGCCGACGTGGACGGGGATGGCGAGATCGAACTGGTGACGGGCATCAAGTACGACGACGGCACCGGCATAGGGCGGCTGTACGCGCTCAACGCCGACGGCACCATCCTCTGGCACACACCCGCCTACGACTCGACCAGCGCCAACTCCCAGTCGGTGTTGGACCTGAACGGCGACGGCGTCTACGAAATCGCCTGGAATGGCGCCCAGTACGGCTTTACCATCTATAACGGCATAGACGGGAGCATCCTCTACAACGAGCCGCTGATCGAGTCGCTCACGGGCACCGAGTATCCCATCTTTGCCGACGTGGACGACGACGGGTACGCCGAGGTGGCCGTGCCCTACAACGATGGCCTGGCGGTCGTCGGCATGGACGGCGTGTGGGGCGAGGCCCGCCCGCTCTGGAACCAGCACACCTACCACATCACCAACGTCAACGACGACCTGACCGTGCCCTTCAGCGAGGCCCCTAGCTGGGACGTGCACAACACCTACCGCACCCAGACCACGCTCCGCGCCCCGCTGCCGGTTTACGACGTGGCCCTGACCCACACCGTGGGCATCAGCGGCGTGGCCGTGCTGACCGGCACCTTTAACGTGGCGCCCGGCCTGTCCGCCGACCCGGCCTACGGCTGGGGCTATGCGCAGACCGGGGCCGAGCCGGTTGTGACCCGCACCTTTGACGTGCAACTGGCCGACCTGCAACCGGGCGAGTCGCGGCTGGTGGCCCAGGGCACCGAGGTAGCCTACACCCTGCCCAGCGGCCAGAACCGGCTGCACCTGCCGCCCCTGTTCGTCAGCGTGCCCCACATCGCCGCCCTGGCGCCAGTCTCGCGCACGGTGGGCGCGGGGGCGACCGCCGCCTACACGCTGACCCTGAGCAATCCGGCGGCCAGCCCGTCCACCTACACGCTGGCCCTGGCCGGCCTGCCCGCCGGCTGGGCGACCCTACCCGCCGACGTGCTCGTGCCCGCCGGCGGCGAGGCGACGGCCGAGCTGCTCGTCGCCGTGCCCGCCGGGGCCAGCCCGGAGGTGTTCGCCTTTGGCATCGGCGTCGAGACCGACCTGGGCGGCAGCGCCCAGGCCAACGGCGCGCTGGCCGTGGTCGACACCCTGGACGTGGCGGTGACGCCGCCGGCGCAGTCGGCGCCCACGGGCCAGATCCTGTCCTACACCCTGACCGTGACCAACTACGAGGCCCTGGCCCGCACCTACACCCTGAGCAGCACCGGCCTGGCCGCCCTGGGCCTGCCGCCCAGCGTCGACGTCGGCGCGAACGGCGCAGCGAGCCTGACGTTTACGGCCCAGGCGGCCGGCCCCGGCCCGAACCCCTTTACCGTCGCCGCCACGGCGGACAGCGGCGCCAGCGACGCCGACACCGCTCTGCTGACCGGCGAGGGCAGCCAGCAGGTGGCCGTCCGGCTCGACCCGGCGGTCGCCTCCGGCGGCCTCGGCGAGCCGACGCCCTTTGCCGTGACAGTGCGCAACCTGGGCAGCGCCGGCGAGACCTTTGACCTGAGCGTCGACGTGCCCGCCGGCTGGGCGTCCGAGCTGACCCTGCTGGGCAACCCGGTCAGCGATGTGACACTGCTGCCCGGCGCCGCCAACGCCGTCGAGCTGCAACTGCTGGTCACGCCGCCCGCCACGGCGTCGGCCGGTGACTACCCCATCGCCGTGCACGCCGATTCCCAGACGTTGCGCCTGGGCCGGGCAGGTGTCCGCCAGGCGTCGGCTTCAGGGGGTGCCACGGTGCAGATCGACACGCTGGGCGTGAACGTCGAGATCCTCTCCGGCGACACGAGCCTGCTCCCCGGCGGGAGCGGCGCCTGGCAGGTGCAGGTGACCAACACCGGCTCCCAGGCCGACACCTACGACCTGGGCGCCTTCGG
>CAYLZO010000251.1:3754-7413 GCA_964387775.1 uncultured Anaerolineaceae bacterium | reverse complement strand
ATACGTTGTCCAGCTCTTGGAACAGGGCTTGACCGATGCAGTCTGTCAAAAGGCCCCGGGCCCACTGATTAATCCCGATCTGGTCCTCTATCGCCCAGAGTTGTGCAATCATCAGACTCGCCAAACACTTGCCAGTGATACAACCAGAATTGTTGCCGTCGAAGTCAAGAAGCTGGAACGAACCTGTACAGGCAAGATCGCTAGATCTACCGGATTGGATTTCAACACTACGCCGCCCTGTGGCACGGTGCGCATCTATACGGCCGACGATTCACCACTGGATATCAGAGGATTCTACCTTTTTGTTGCGCAAGAGGCAGTGGCGAACGATGAGTATGCCATCACGGCTTTGACTTTGTGCGACGGCGACATACTAAACAAGGACTTTTCTCTCTACCTTTCTGCCGTCAGTCAACGCGAAAAAGAAATCGACTTGGGCACGTATGGCAACGGCGTTGACCGGCGGCGCCCGATGTTCATTTTTGCCAACCCACTCGGTGCCCAAGAGCTGGATCGGCAGGCCACGCTTGTTGCACCTGAACTGGAAGATGAGCGTCTTCGGCTAGCCTATCTTCTCGTCAGGACTACAATCGAAGGAGAGCCTCGGCAGTTCTGCGCCTACAGATCCGTGGCGGATATGGCTGAAGGCTGGGAAGTTCAAACCTTGAAGAACCCTTTTCCCCAACCCAATACCCGGATTAGACAGACTCAACCAAGGGGCAAATTCCGTCTGCCCATCAAGTTGGATGACAGCAGATAGTGAAGGAACACGAGGGCATGGCTAGGGCAATCGAAGATGGCTTTCCAATCAAGGCCATCAGCAAATTGGCTAAACGAGAATCCTGGCGCAAAGAGATCTATCGCCCCATCTACTACATTCACAAGTGGTGGGCCAGACGGCTCGGCTCTGTTTTTCGAGCGATTATCCTGTCATGTTGTGTCGAAGCTGGTGAGGATGTGGAGAGTCTCTTCTACCAATCGGTACAGTTCCCCGATAAAGTCATTTTTGACCCATTCATGGGCAGCGGAACCACCATTGGTGAGGCAGTCAAGTTGGGATGCCGCGCTATTGGCCGCGACATTAACCCCGTTTCCTTTGGGCTGGTCTTCACTGCCCAGCAAGAGTATTCTCGGACCGAAGTGAAACGCGTTTATCAAAACCTAAAGGAATCCGCGGCTGCTCAGATCCTTTCGCTCTACAAGACTCAACTTCCTACAGGACACCAGGGCGACGTCCTCTACTATTTTTGGGTCAAGACGGTACCCTGTCCCCATTGTGATCAAACCGTCGAGCTGTTCAAGTCTCGCGTGTTTGCCAAGCACGCCTATTCCAGAAAGCATCCAGAGGCCAAATCTGTATGCCCTCAGTGCGGGAGCATCAATGACATCATCTACAACACAAGAGTCGCAACCTGCCCCGAATGCACCATCACCTACAATCCACAGGTCGGATCCGTAAGTAGGGCAAAGGTTACTTGCCCTGCGTGCTGTCAGGAATTCCGGACAATTGATGCCGTCCGTCGTATGGATACTCCTCCAACCCACAGGCTATATGCCAAGATGGTACTGACCCCGGAAGGAGAGAAGGTGTATCTGCCCGCAGACCAACAGGACTCGGAGTCCTATCGCCGCGCTGAAGAAATGCTCCCCGAGTTGTGGGACTATATCCCCCAAGCACGGATCATGCCCGGATATAACACCGACCAAGTTCTGAACTACAATTACGACTACTGGCATCAAATGTTCAACGCCAGGCAGCTAGTCAGCATAAGCTTGTTGGTTCGCGAAATTCAAAGAATCGAAGATTCTCACCTGCGAATGCTCTTCGCCTTTTTGCTTTCGGGCACTTTGGAGTTCAACAATATGTTTTGCTCCTTCAAGGGGGAAGGCACAGGTGCGGTCCGGCATATGTTTTTTCATCACATACTGAAGCCAGAACTTGTGCCCCTGGAGGCCAACTTGTGGGGTACTCCCAAGTCTTCTGGTGCGTTTTCCACCCTTTTCCAGAGCAGGATCCTCCGAGCCCTCGATTACAAAGAACGCCCTTTCGAACTAAGGCTAGTGAAAACCAGTAATTCCTTCCGCAGTGAAAAGGTCTTTGGAAACAGTCGTCCGATCAAAAGCAAGGTGGTGAAGAGCTATTCCGAATTCTCTGCGGATGATGCAGTCTACCTATCCTGTGGAGATTCTTCCAAAACGGATATACCAGACGGTTCGGTCGATCTAGTTATTACAGATCCACCCTTTTTTGATAACGTTCACTACTCCCAACTAGCGGATTTCTTTCACGTTTGGTTGCGTGTGATGCTGGAAGGGCAGGAGGAGTTCGCCCCCCCATCAACACGTTCGACAAAGGAAGTGCAAGATACCAAAGCAAAGCAGTTTGCAAGCAAACTCACATCTGTCCTTCATGAGTGTCACCGCGTGCTAACAGATTCCGGGCTCTTGGTGCTTACCTATCATCATTCC
Source organism: uncultured Anaerolineaceae bacterium (assembly GCA_964387775.1). Classification (GTDB taxonomy): domain Bacteria; phylum Chloroflexota; class Anaerolineae; order JAAYZQ01; family JAAYZQ01; genus CAYLZO01. The sequence continues at coordinate 4,944 of CAYLZO010000251.1, read as the reverse complement.
AGAATCGAGGGATGGACCTCTGTCTACAGGGCCATCCGAGAAGCGGGCTTTTATATCACTCACACGCAACCGGTCAAGGCGGAAATGACCGTATCTGTGCCAATTCAGCAATCCAAATCTCCGGTGCAATTCGATCTGATCCTGGTCTGTCGCAAGATGTCTTTCATCGACCCGAAAGCGAACCAGGAAGACATTCCTCTCTTGGTTTGTCTAGGAGAAACGAAGGCGGTGGTTCTCGATCTAGCAAGAGGTGGAATCAAAGTAAGTCTAGGCGATGTCAAGGTCATGTTAATGGGCTCTATTTTGTCTCACCTGGTAAAGATCCAAAATCTGCCTGAAGAAATCGCTACCATCTATCGCCTAGAGAGCCAGGTCGATCGGGTAGCCGAGCAGATCGTGAACGAAATAGAATCACCGACCGCTCCCTCGGCTCTCGACGGGCTCCAGAACATAGAGGGCTTGTACCGGCCTCGGAACACCCCAGTTTACCAACAACTAAGACTTGCATTGGAAAGGCTCGAAGAGTACGCCGTCTGACATATCATGCGACTCCAAGACGATGACCGGCAGTTTTCTTTCCCCCCAGCCTTTGCTGGTGTGTACAGCAGCACCCTTTCTTGCTGAACTACAACGGGAGATTGGATATGATCCTTCCTCTGAGTACCGTCCGTTCGCTGGCCGTCCTGACCGGCGCCGGCGTCTCGGCCGAGAGCGGCGTGCCGACCTTTCGCGGCGAGGGCGGCCTGTGGCGCAACTACCGCCCCGAAGAACTGGCCACGCCCCACGCCTTTCGCCGCGATCCCCAACTGGTGTGGGAGTGGTACGACTGGCGGCGGAAGCTCATCGGCGCGTGCCGGCCCAACGACGCCCACCGCACCCTGGCCGAGATGGAGCCCCATTTCGACGATTTCGTGCTGGTCACCCAGAACGTGGACGGGCTGCACCGCCTAGCGGGCAGCCGCAACGTCGTCGAGCTGCACGGCAACATCTGGGGCCAACGCTGCACGCGCCGCTGCCGGCCCCCTTGGGAGGATCGCACCGTCCCCCTGCCCCAGATCCCGCCCCACTGTCCCGATTGCGGGGCGCTGGCCCGGCCCGACGTGGTCTGGTTCGGCGAGTCGCTGCCTGCCGAAGCCCTGGAGGCAGCCTACGCCGCAGCCGGCCGCTGCCCGGTGATGCTCGTCGTCGGC
>CAYLZO010000251.1:0-3744 GCA_964387775.1 uncultured Anaerolineaceae bacterium | reverse complement strand
TGGTGCAGCCGGCAGCCTCCCTGCCGCTGCTGGCCCTGGAGGCGGGCGCCCACGTCGTCGAGGTCAATCCCGGCGCCACCCCTCTCTCGGACATCGTGGACGAGGTCGTGCGCGAGCCGGCGGCTGCTGCCCTGCCCCGCTGGTGGCGGGCCTGGTCAGAAGGATCATAGCCGCGGACACAGCTAGGCACGGGAGCCGATCCCTGGTATAATGCCCCCATGAAGAAGAAGCGACGAATCCGGCGCGGGCGGTGGGCCGTGTTGGTTCTGCTGGCCCTGCTCGCCGGTCTGCCCATCACGCCGCTGGTGGCCCTCGGCCCCCAGCAGGCCGTGCGCAGCGTCAACCCCAAGATGGGCGTCCACACCCGGCTGACCGACGAGGTCGAGCCGTGGAAGATCAAGCGCTCGCTGGAGATGGTGCGCGAGATGGGCGCCACCTGGATCGTCGAGTATTTTCCCTGGGCTTACTACGAGCCGTCGCCCGGCCGCTTTGACTGGTCCCACGCCGACCTGGTGGTGGACCATGCCCGCCGCCAGGGCTTGACCGTCGTTGCCCGCCTGGGCCTCGTGCCCGAGTGGGCCCGCCCCGACCCCGAAGAGGAGCCGACGACCGTCACCTACCTAAACGAGGCGCACTATGACGAGTTTGCCGCCTACGCCCGGGCCTTTGTCGAGCACTTTCGCGGGCGCGTGGCCCATGTCGTCGTCTGGAACGAGCCGAATATCAGCCTGGAGTGGGGCTATCGCCCGGTGGACCCCGAGGGCTACACCGATCTGCTGCGTGCCGTCTATCCCCAGGCCAAGGCCGCCGACCCCGACGTGATGATCCTGGGCGGGGCGCTGGCCCCCACGCTGGCCCCCGTCGGCGACCCGGAGGGCATGAACGACCTCGACTATCTGCGGCGGATGTTGGCCGCCGGGGCGGGTGACGTGATGGACGGCCTGGCGGTCCACGCCTACGGCTGGCAAGAGCCGCCCGACGCCCCGCCCGATCCCGGCGTCGTCAACTTTCGGCGCACCGAGCTGCTCCGTCAAATGCTCGTCGAGGCCGGCTACGAAGGGATGCCGCTCTACCTCACCGAGGGCGGCTGGAACGATCATCCGCGCTGGACCAAGGCCGTATTGCCCTCGCAGCGGGCGGCCTACACGGTGCGCGCCTACGAGATGGCCCTCCAGGACTGGCCCTGGTGCGAGGCCATCGTGCTGTGGGCCTTTCGCTACCCGCGCCCGGCCAACACCTACCAGGACTACTTTACTTTTGTCACCACCGACTTTACGCCCAAGCCCATCTACTTTGCCGTGCAGCGCTACGCCCGGGGGGAGGCGCCATGAGGCGGCGGTGGTGGCTAGGCCTGCTGATCGCCCTGCTCTTGATCGTAGTGGTCGTTTGGTTGCTGCTGCGGGTTCTCTCTGAGGCCGAGGACCCTACCTGGGAGCGCATCGTCGAGAGCGGCGTGCTGCCGGTGTGCACCGATCCCAGTTGGCCGCCCTTCGAGTACGTGGACGAGGAGACAGGGCGCATCGAGGGGTTCGACGCCGACCTGGCCCGCGAGTTGGCCCGGCGGCTGGCGCCTGGGGTGCGCGCCGAGTTTGTGACGGTGGGGTTCGACAGTCTCTACGACGCCCTACTGGCCGGCCGCTGCGACGCCGTCCTCTCGGCGCTGCCCTACGAGCCGCTGCGCACCGAGGACGTGAGCTACTCGCTGGCCTATTTCAACGCCGGGCTGGTCATCGTGGTCCGGGAAGAAATGGCCGGCATCGAGGCGCTGGAAGACCTGGCCGGCGACGTCGTCGCCGTCGAGTGGGGCTTTGTGCCCGAGGGCGACAGCCGCCAGCGGCTCTTTCTGCGGGACCTGGGAGCGCGGCGCTACGCCACGTCGGGCGATGCCCTCCGCGCCCTGGGCGCCGGCGAGGTAGAGGCGGCCCTGGTGGACCGCATCGCGGCCCTGGCCTTCATCCGCGAGTGTGGGGGGCTGAAAATCGTCGGCGAGCCGATCACGGACGTGAGCTACGTCATCCCCGTGCGACCCGACAGCTTCCGCCTGCTGGAGGAGGTCAACAGCGAGCTCATCGAGATGCGCAAAGATGGCAGCCTGGAGGCGTTGAAAGATGAATGGTTCTGAGAAACAAATGCCGGCGTCCAGAGGCGAAAAGTGCACACACTTGACAAACTTCGGGTAGTTGAGTAAGATAGGCTCAATTGAAAAGTTCTGGTTGGACAAGAATGGTAGCCGATGACTGGTTCTTTGAAGTAGCTACGCCCCTTGGTTTCAATGTGCGTATTACACGACGATACTGGGACTTGATCGTCTCGGTCAAGCATCCGGTGATGCGTGGACGTGAGATCACGTGCGAAACGCGCTCAAGATGCCAGATCAGGTTCGGCGCAGTCGCCGAGATTCCAGGGTCTATCTATTCTATCGACAGGAACGGCCCGGGCGTTGGACCTGTGCCGTGGTGAAACGGTTGGAAAGCTCAACTTCTCGGTTCCTGCCCCCGAACAACTGCATTTCGCTTTCGAGACAGTAGGCGTGTAGCCTTCTTCTCTTGGCGCAGTATTCAACTCTGGCCGCAGCTTGTCGCTGGGGCCTTTTTTCGTCGCCGCAGCACCCGGCGGCCGCGCCGCATCAGCCGCCCGATAAAGGCTGCCAGGGGCTCCGGCCGGGGCGGGTCGAGCAACTCCCAGGAGTCTAACCCCCGTCCCCGCAGCACGGCGTTGGCCGCCTCGATGCCGGTGACACAAGCCCGCTCCATGAAAAAGGCGGGCGACGGATGGCGCACCCAGTCGCCGCAGCAATAGAGGCCCGGCCAGGGCGTCTCGACCCCCAGGTGCCGGTCGGCGGGACCGAGGCCAAAGAGGGTGTGGGTCGGCTCGTTCCGCCGCAGCTCTTGGTGGATTTGGTGGCCGCGCAGCTCGGGGAAGGCGCTCTGCACGTCGGCGATGGCCCGGGCAAGCAGCACCGCGTCGGGTTGGTCCAGCACCCAGGGCGGGCCGTAGACGTGGATCTCGATGGCGCTCCCCCCCGTGGCCCGATGCCAGCGGATGTGGTCGTCTTGGATGCGGTGCAGCCAGAAAAAGTTGTCGGCCACGAAATCGCCGCTGAGCATCCCCGCTTCCGCTCCCCCTTGTGGTGCCCGGTCGAACCAGAGCCGGACGACGGCCGTAGCCATGCCCCTCGGCCAGTATAGGTCATCGGCCGCGGGCAAGCCGGGGCTGGCGTCAAAAATGGCCGCCGTGTTGGGCGAGTCGGTGGCCAGGATGACGTGCGGGGTTTCGTAGGGCAAAATGCCATTCTGTCCCACAACGCACCAGCGCCCGGCGCGTCTTTCGACATGGCTGACCGGCGCGCCGAGGTCGATCCGCCCGCCGAGCGCCCGCACCCTCTCGGCCAGGGGCTCGGCCAGGCTGGTGCCACCGTCGGCGGGCAAGTAGGAGAAGGCCCAGGCGTCGCGGCGCAGCAGCGTGTAGAATCTCAAAAAGGCGATGAATCCCGAGAGTGGGATCTCCTCCGGCAGGCCCGCCATGCCGTTGCGCGTCAGCCCGATAAAGAGGGCGCGCAGGGACGGCGACCAGCCGCTCACCAGGTCGCTGAGCCACAGTCCCTCCAGCGGCTGTCCCTCGCCCAGGGGGTCCACGCCGAGGCCCCACAGCAAGCCGCCCCACACGGCCAGGCCGCCGACGAAATCGTCGAAATCGAGCATGCCCAGGAAGCGGGGCTTGAGAAAGAGGCTCAGGTAGTGAAAG
>CAYLZO010000250.1:0-7419 GCA_964387775.1 uncultured Anaerolineaceae bacterium | reverse complement strand
GGTCGCCCAGGCCGCAGCGGTCGAGGAGTTCGCGGACGCGCGCCTCGGCCGCCGCGTCGAGCAGGCCAAAGTTGCGGGCGGCAAAGGTCGCCTCCTCCCAGACGCTGTCGGCAAAGAGTTGGTGGTCGGGATTCTGAAAGCAAAAGCCCACCTGCCGGGCAATCTGGGAGACGGGCGCCCGCCGCGTGTCGTGGCCCAGCACCTCGACATAACCGTTGCTCGGCTTGCGCAGTCCCAGCAGGCTGTGCAAAAACGTCGTCTTGCCCGAGCCATTGTCGCCCATGACCGACACGAACTCGCCCGGCTCGACTTTCAGGGAGACGCCGCGCAGGACGGGGTGCCCGTTGTAGCCGGCGTGGAGGTTGTAGGTGCGGAGGAGAGGAGCAGTGGGCAGTGGGTAGTGGGTAGTGGGTAGTGGGGAGGCTGCTTGCTGCCTGTCCTGAGCGAAGCCGAAGGGCTGGCTGCTGGCTGCTGGCAACTCCACCAGGCGGGGCTGGAAGGGACGCAGGTAGTCGATCTTGTGCTCGATGACGAGGACGGTGATGCCCGCTTTGGCGCGGATGTGCTCGATGACGTCGAAAATCTCGGCGGTGGCGGTGGGGTCGAGGTTGGAGGTGGGCTCGTCGAAAATGAGCACCTGGGGCTTGGCGGCCATCATGGCCGCGATGGCGACCTTTTGCTTCTCGCCGCCCGACAGGGTCGCCAGGGCGCGGCCGGCCAGGTGCCCGGCGCCGGCGATGCTCAGCGCCCAGCCCATCCGCTCGCGGATCTCGGCGCGGGGCAGGCGGCGGTTCTCCAGGCCAAAGGCCACCTCGTCGGCCACGGTCAGGGTGCAGAACTGGGCCTCGGGGTTCTGCTGCACCAGGCCGACCACCTCGGCGACGTCGTAGATGGGGGCCTCGCGCACGTCGATGCCGTCCACGACGACGCGGCCCTCCGCCTCGCCGTCGAACTGGCGAAAGAGGTAGCCGCCGATGGCCAGGGCCAGCGTGCTCTTGCCGCAGCCCGACGGCCCGGTGATGACCAGGAACTCGCCCGGCTCGATCTCCAGGTTCACGTCGCGCAGCGCGTACGACTCGCTGCCCCGGAAGCGGTAGCTCAACCCCTCGATGCGGATCATCTCTTTCAAGGGACGCGGATTAACGCAGATTTGTTCGACTGTTTTCATCTGCGTTCATCTGCGAAATCTGCGTACTGTTCCTCATTTGACCTCGATGCGCGTTACTGACCTGGGACCCGGTACCCGGTACCAGTCCCACTGCAGTTCATTTGACTTCGATGCGGGTCACGCGGGCGGCCAGCACCTCGCCGCTCATGCGGGCCAGGGCAAAGGTGACGTCGGCCTCGCCGATGACGGTAAAGAGCCGCAAATCGTCGTCGGCCAGGACGTCGGCCAGGGGCAGGGTGATGAGCTCGCCGTCCGTGTGGACCACGACCGTCTCAGCGCCGGCCCGGGGCTCCATTGAGGCCAGCACCTGGCCCAGGGGCACGCCCTGAAGCTTGCGCGCGCTGTCGCCCAGGTCCAGGCGGGTGCTGTCCATGTCAAACTGCCAGTCGCCGGGGTCGTAGGGGGCGGGGGCCTCCAGCGCGCCGCCCACCTCCAGCGTCGCCCCGCCGACGACGACCAGCTCCTCCACGCCGCGCACCCAGGCCTTGCTGTTCAGCGCCCCGACGATGTTGTACGAGACCTCGTCGCCCTCGCCCTGTCCGGCCAGCAGCAGGGCGTCGTTGTCGCGCACCTCGTCCAAACCGATGAAAAAGGCGTAGCCGTCGCTGGCGCGGACCAGGAGCAGCGAGGTGCCGGGCTGCGGCTCGGCGCGGGCGACGATCTCGCGGACGGGGACGCCCTGGTACTTGGCCGTCACCTCGCGCAAGGTGCCCTTGGCCGTGGTGGCGCCTAAATCGTTGTGTGCGGCAGGGTAGTCGTAGGGCGCGTTCACCGCGCCGCCCACGTGGACCGTCGTCGGGCCGCGCAGCGCGTCGCGCAGGTAGACGGTCAGCGCCACGGCCAGCAGGGCGACGGCGACGAGAAAAATCGGGTAAACCCGGCGGCCCATCGGCTCCGGCGGCGCGTCTTTGACCGCGCCGGCCCGGCGCAGGGCGGTGAGCAAGCCCCGGCTCAGCACCCCGGCAAAGAGCAGGCCGGAGAGAAAGGCCACGCCGGCTACGAGCAGCATGGCCCAGTAGGCCAGCGTGTCGGCCGGCACCGAGGCGAAAAGCTGAAAGACGAACACATTGGAGGCCGAGGCCAGCCCGCCGGCCAGGCAAGTTGCGGCCAGCGAGTCCTTTTTGCGGAAGGGGAGAAAGCCGAGATCGACCAGCAGCCCGGCCACCACGTCCACCAGCACGATGAGCAGGCCGTGGGTGTTGCCGGTGAGCAGCTCGACGCCGCCCTTGAGCAGCCCGGTGACCGTGCCCGCGCCCTGCTTGCGGGTCAGGCCCACGGCCAGCGTCAGCCACAGCACGTGCAGGCCGGCGGCCCACTGGGTCGTCCCGGCAAAGCCGAAAATCGACTGGAAAAAGTCGCCGACGGCGTTGATATAGGTGCTGACCACGCCGCCCAGGGCGGCCAGGGCGGCCATCATCAGCAGGTCGCGGGTGGAAAAGTAGATTGTGTCGCGCTCCATTTCTCCCTCTTCTATTTCTACGAAAAAGCGGCGTCTCGGAAAAAAGAGACGCCGCGCGAGGCTCGGGTTCTGCCAAGAAAAACGGCGTCCCGAAAAGGGACGCCGTCGTAGGTTATCCCATTCTCTGGGAAACAAAAGCGGCGTCTGCTCAGGAGACGCCGCGCCCAAAGAACCTACCGGCGCATCTCCTTTCCAAGTCTGGGGGGCATAGTCGTTTCCAACTATACCGTACCGTCCTCGTCCCATAGGCTGGCCCTGGGCCTGCGATGGCCCGGGGTCGAGCCCTTAGGCGGCGAGGCTCGGAGATGCTGCAAATCGATTGTCGAATGTACTGTGAAAATTATAACATACCTGGGGCCAAATGTCAAAACTGAGGCCCCGGTCGAGACGTCAAGGTGCCGGCCCCGGCTCCGGCCGTTCGGGCCGGTTGAGCATCTCGACGGGGTCCCCCACCGAGACCTGGCCGCCGCTGTGGACCTTGACGAAAATGCCCTCGCGGGGCATCACGCAGTCGCCGGCCTGGTAGTAGATGGCACAGCGGTCGTGGCAGACCTTGCCGATCTGGGTCACTTCGACCCGGGCCTCGCCCAGACGCAGGTGGGTGCCCACCGGCAGGTCCACCAGGCTCAGGCCCTCGGTGGTGATGTTCTCGGCAAAGCTGCCGGCGTTGACGTTGAGGTCCACGGCTCGCATTTTTTCGATGCTCTCCCAGGCCAGCAGGCTCACCTGGCGGTGCCAGTCGGCGGCGTGGGCATCGCCGACGATGCCCCAGTCGGGGCGCAGCTCGGCTTGACCCACGTTTCGTTTGCGGATGCCTTTCCGTTCGCTCGTGCAAACGCGATCACTTTTCCTCGTTCGCTCACGCTTCCTCCAGATTCCAGGTTCCACTCTTGCCCCCGCTCTTGTGGGCGAGGCGCAACTCGGTGATACGCATCGTCCGGTCGGCGGCTTTGCACATGTCGTAGATGGTCAACGCGGCGACGCTGGCGGCGGTCAGGGCCTCCATCTCGACGCCAGTCTTGCCCCTGGTCCGCACCGTGGCCTCGATGGCGACCCAGGCTTGCCCCTCGGCACCGCCGGGCGTCAGATCGACGGCCACGTGGGTCAGGAGCAGCGGATGGCACATGGGGATCAGCTCGTGGGTGCGCTTGGCTGCCTGGATGCCCGCGATCTGGGCCACGGTCAGCACGTCGCCCTTTTTCGCCGATCCGGCCTGGATCAGGGCCAGGGTCTCGGTCTGTATGGTGATGCGTCCCCGGGCTACGGCCACCCGCTCGGTGTCGGCCTTGGCGCCGACGTCGACCATTCGCGCCCGGCCCTGTTCGTCCAGGTGGGAGAGTGGGCTCACGGCCTAGCCTCCGATCTCGGACATGGCTTGGGCCCGCGGCGAGTGCGCCTCGGCCAGGTGGTGGCGCTGGGGCTTGCGGTGGATGGCCAGGGCCAGCAGTGATTTGAGCTCCTCCAGGCTGCCCCGGACCCGCAGGACGCCCCGCAGGTCGATCTCTTTGTCGCTCAGGAGGCAGGGGCGGAGCCGGCCGTCGGCGGTCAGGCGCAGGCGATTACAGGTGCTGCAAAAGTGCTCGCTCTGGGCGCCGATGAAGCCGAGGGTGCCCGCGGCCCCCGGCAGGTGAAAATAGCGGGCCGGTCCGTTGCCCCTCGGCCCGTGGACCGGCGTTAGCGGGTCGACCTCGGCCTCGATCCTGGCCCGGATCTCGGGGATCGGCACCGTGCCGTCGCCGGCCCAGTCGACGTTGGCGCCGATGGGCATCAGCTCGATGAAACGCACGTGCCAGTCGTCGGTCAGGGTTTTGCGGGCGAAATCACTCACTCACTTCGTCGTCGTTGAGGCCGCGCACCACGACGACGTTGAACTTGATGGGCGTCAGGCCGGCGGCCCGGGCGGCCTCGATGCCGGCCCAGGCGTCGTTCAGGCGTCCCCGGCGCGTAATCTGCCGGAAACGCTGGGGCCGGAGGGTGTCGAGGCTGATGTTGACGCGGTGCAAGCCGGCCTGGGCCAAAGCCTCGGCGTGGCGGCTGAGGAGGGTGGCGTTGGTCGTCATCGACAGGTCGTCGATGCCGGGCACGGCGGCGACCAAGCACACGAACTCGGGCAGGCCGAGGCGGGCCAGGGCCTCGCCGCCCGTGATCCGCACCTTGCAGATGCCCAGTTCGGCGGCAGCGCGGACGGTGAGGTGCAGCTCTTCGTAGCTCAGGATGGCGGCGTGGCTTTTCTTGTCGATGCCCTCGGGCGGCATGCAGTAGACGCAACGCAGGTTGCAGCGGTCAGTGACCGAGACGCGCAAGTAATTGATGGCCCGGCCAAAATCATCACGGTAGGGCAAAAGTGACTATTCGTCTTCCCAGGGGCGGGGGAAACAGCCCAGTTGGCAGCGGGTCACCTTGAGGCCCATGGCCTCCACGGCGCTGCTCGCTTCGATGCGCTTGTAGCCCAGGCCGTCGGCGACCTTCCAGACGGCTTTGCAGGGGAGGCCCCCTTGGTCGGCCGCGGCGCGCAGGCGGGCAGCGAGGCGCTCCGGCACCTCGTCCATAGGATGGACGATCTTGTGCTTGCCCTCGGCCTTGGGGCCGTAGCCAAAGAGGCCCAACTGGCAGCGCGAGATGCGGATGTCCGCCTCGTTGGCTGCCATGCCGACGGTCAGCGGGTCAACGCCCAAGATCTGGGCGATGGCAAAAGCCTGGTTGCAGGGCAACTGCCCGTCGTCCAGGCGTTCTTGCATGGCTTGCTTCAAACGTTCGTCCATGGCGTCCTTTCCAGGTCACGGTCGCTGTGTGGCGCTATTCTACCGTAGTTGCGCCCAAAAATCAAGACTCGCTCAGAGCTTCACAAAGTAGGCCCGGCAAGCCCGGTCTATCAAGTCCTTGGAGAGAGTGGCCGGAACGTCCAGGTAGCGCGAAATATCCAGGATCTCTTCCACCAGATCGCGGGGATGGCAGGCGCGGAGGGGATTTCCTGGTTTTACATAATACTTATGAAGCAGGTAGGCCAGTCCCTCTTTGTCGAAGGGGATGTCGCAGCGGGCGCACTCCCGCTTGAATATTTCGCGAAAGCTGTCGAAGGAGGGGTCGCCGACGTAGATTTTGTGCCGGATGCGCCGCAGGAATGCCTCGTCCACCAGGTCACTCGGTTCGAGGTTTGTGGAAAAGGCAATGAGGACTTGGAACGGCACCTCGATCTTTTGGCCGGTGTGGAGGGTCAAATAGTCGTAGCGCTTTTCCAGGGGGACGACCCAGCGGTTGAGCAGGTCCCGGGGGCGGACGAGTTGCCGCCCAAAGTCGTCGATGAGGAACATGCCGCCGTTGGCCTTCATCTGGAAGGGGGCCTCGTAGTACTTGGACACGTCGTCCCAGACGAGGTCCAGGGTTTCCAGGGTTAGCTCACCGCCGACGGTGATTACCGGCCGCTTGACTTTGATCCAGCGGCGGTCGAGGCGCCGTTGCCCTGGCTTGTGATTCCCCGAGTTCCCGGCGGGTGATTCGGGGACTGCCTGGTGATTGACCTCGTCGTAGACTTTGATGACCATGCCGCCGATCTCGACGGCGTAGGGGACGTACATTTCAGAGCCAAGGACCATGCGGCCGATGCTTTCGGCCATGGCCGTCTTGCCGTTGCCCGGCTCGCCGTACAGAAAAATCGAGCGCCCCGAGTTGACGGCTGGCCCCAGCATCTCCATCATTTCGTCCTCCACGACGAGGTGGGTCAGGGCCTGTCTCAGGTGGCGTGGATGGATGTAGCGGGTCAGCATCGGTTGCCGGCGGATGCCGATGCCATAGTCGGCCAGGGGCACAGGGGCCGGACCGACGTACTGGCCCCGCTCCAGGATCTCGCGCGTCCGGGTGATCCCCTTGGCCGTAATGGTGTATTCGTAGGCCGATTGCCCAAAGCCTCCAGACCCTTTGACTTCACAAAGCAGCTCTCGCTTCAGAAAGTCGAGCACGCGGTCCACAACACCGGTGAAAGGGAGTCGCATCTCCTCGGCGATGTCGGCACCAGAGACATCGCCCCGGAAGTAGAGGATCTTGAGGGTCAGGTCGGCCAAGAAGCCGAGGCGCAGGCCGGTATCCTGTACCGATTTGGGTCGCGGCGGAAGAAATTCTCCAGATTTCAAGGCCGATGGGATCTGAACCGGATTCATCACAATGCCTTCTCGATCTGGGTGAGCAGGTCGCGTACCACAAAGGGCTTGACCAGGTAGCCACGGAACTGGTGGGCGTGGGATTCCGTCTGGAGTGGGTCTTCCATGTGGTGCCGGGCACTGATGATGAGCACTGGGATATCCCGCAGTGTTTCGTCTGCTTTGATCGTTTCGAGGACGGCCCAGCCTCTGATGTCGTCCATCATCAGGTCGAGGAGGATGAGATCCACGGGCCTCTCTTGCAACAGGCGTAGTCCTTCCAGGCCCCCGTGAGCTGGCACGGGCTCGTAGTCACCCCGTTTGAGGATCAGGCTGATCAGCTCGATCATGTCGAGATCGTCCTCGATGATCATGACCCGGCGTTTCTGTGACATCATCTCCCTCCAGTGGGTCTTGCGCACGGCTTGGGGGGCAGTATATCACACTGCGCTGGGCAGAGCAACTTTAATGGGGCACATTTGCCTGCCATCCGTCTCTCGCTGGTTTGCACATGCCGGGACGATATTTGTCTTTCAGGGCGGGCTGGGGTATAATAGCTGTCGCCAGTGTTGCTGGCATCTTCGGGGCGTAGCGCAGACCGGCTAGCGCGCACGGTTCGGGTCCGTGAGGTCGGCGGTTCAAGTCCGCCCGCCCCGACT
>CAYLZO010000249.1:0-7423 GCA_964387775.1 uncultured Anaerolineaceae bacterium | reverse complement strand
GACAACTCCTGCCAGTCAGGAGATGATAATGGTAGATGGGAGCAACTGCACCCAAAGGAAATGGTCTGGGTAGGCGTGATCCAGGCGCCGCCCTGGCTGGCCAGCTCCCAGTTGCCGGGACCGTCGCGCAGCGTCAAAAAATGCGGCCCCAGGCAGGTGATGCCCCAGCCCTGGTACGAGGCAATGTCCTTGCGTAAGAGTTGGACCAGCGGCTGCTGGCCCTCGTAGCAGTAGTAGATGGGCAAAACCGCGCCCCGGCCCGCGTCGCGTCCCCCTCCGAAATCCAGCCAGACATTGGCTGCGATCTCCCACTCGCCAGGCAGGAGGGGAGGCAGGCCGGTGCAGTTGAGGGTCGGCGACGTGACGGCGCCCAGCGTCAGCCAGTGCTCGCCGGGAGCCGGGGGCAGCTCATTTTCGGCAAAGGTGAGGTAGTCGGGCTTGTATTCCAGGGGCACGGTGAGGACAGGCGTGGCCGCCGCGTCCAGCAGGGCCACGTGGGGCGCGTACTCGGGGCCAAAATTTACCGGCAGGGTGTAGGGCTCGGTGTAGGATAGGGTAGGCGGCTGGACCGGAAAGCGTAGGGCCACAAAGGTGTCATCAGGCTGGAAGGCATCCACAATATCCTGGCACAGGTCCACCGTCACGGTGGGGCCAGGTACGCTGTACCAGATGGTGGTTTGCCACAGGTAATAGTCGTCCAACCTGACATCTGTGGGCGGGTTGGCCGGGCCGGTGCGTAAACTCCTGAGCGAACCGCCAGTCTGGGTGGTGACGGCCCAGCCATTGGCGTGCTCCGGCCCGTCCTTTGCGGCCGTGAACTGGTCCACCACCGTGGTCGCGCCCGCCGGGGGCGTGTAGACGATGGATACCCGGGGCGTCACGCCGTTGGTGACGGGCAGGACCCAGAGGGCCGAGTTCCCGATGGCCGACCCGCCGCCAGACGCCTGGGCATCGATGGCCCCTGGCGGGCCGTTCCAGGACACATTGATGTATTGCGCGTTCGGGTCGGCGGTATAACACCGGATGCTGATCTCGATGCGCCCATCGGTGCGGGGCACCCGGTGGATATCGGCTATCGGGTACCACGGCACCGGCTTGACCCCCGGTATGGGGGCCGTCTCTGACGAGACCTGGGGCGTATAGTTCCCCTTGTAATACTGCACAATTTCGTGCAAGTCGCCGCAGCACGACTGCAAGAGCACGAACAGAAAACTCAGGACCACCATCGGTCTGGCCGAAATCCGGTTATTCAACCGAGCCAACATGTTCTACCTCCTTGTGCGAATTGCAGATTGCAGTGACCGATCTCGAGTCGAAACCGTCCGCCGGTCAGACCTGCCCGGCGAGCCACCCACCCAGCCCCCCGCCGACCACGGCCATCACCGTATTGGGCGGCAGCCAGACATCCAGCCGGCCCCGCAGCCAGCCCACGATCACGACCACCAGGGCCAGTCCGGCGCCGGCGACCAGGCCAGTCAGCCAGGGTCTTGGGCCAGGCCGGTAGGCCGCCAGTCGAGCGCCCAGGATGGCGCCCACGGCCGCCAGGAAAAGGCCCAGGACCAGGTAGGGCGCGCCGGCCTGTAACGCGCCCAACGCCTCCGGCAGCGGTATGCCCTGCCCCCTCCCCAACACCAGGGCATAGCCGGCATTGACGGCCGGGGTCAGGACGGCGGCGGCGACGGCGACCAGGACGCTCTGCTTGATGATCGTTGGCTCAAGAGACATGGCTCACTTCCTCAGCCCCAGGGTAGCAGATTTGGCGTCGTTTGTGATGAGCCACAGGTCACATTCCGGGTCACATTCAGCGGTATGACGGTCATACCCGGGAATAGCCCCCAAAGGTCCCGGAAACCTTCTGGGACTGTTCCGCTTCAGAGAAAGTTGAAAAACGCCAGCTTGTTGGGATCGGAGTTCAATGATACAATGTCATCATGGAGAGATAGATGAGCGCCAGGGCTGGGGCGTGCGGGAAGCGCCAGAGATCGGCCCGGAGCCAACGACAAACTCGGGAGGAGAACCATGAACAACCCACCATCGTGGACGGTCGCATCGAACCATAGGCCATGGCGCATTGCCGGCCTGCTTTTTCTGCTGATCCTGCTGCTGCCGGTCGCGGCGGCCGCTGTGGACCCGCCTGCCCCTCAGGCCAACGCCCTGGAGCTGACCTTCACCGGCAACGACCAGATCGTCGTCAAGACCACCATAGACGCGCCCGGCGACGGCTATCGCCGCTGGGGCGAGATCTATCGCAACGAGGGGCTGATCGCAACAGCAATGGTGGGCGCACATCACTACCTGGACCTGGGCCTGCCGCTGGGCCAGTCCTTTGTGTACAAGCTCCTCGTGTACACCCAGAACGAGGACACCGGCGCGATCACGACCCTGGGCCCCTACACCACCCCGGCCACGACCACGGGCCAGGTTCGCGGCGACGTGCCGATAGACATGACCTGGGAGGGCGGCGTCTGGAACCTGACGGGCTGGGTCACGGTGCCCGAGGGCGTGATCCTGACCATCGAGCCCGGGACCACCGTGATAGGGGCGGGCGACCTGACCACCAGCTTTCACGTGCAGGATGGCGGCGACCTGGAGGTCTCCGGGGCGACGCTGGAAGCCCTGTGGGTGGAGCACGATGATCTCTACGGTCACTATGGCAACGTGTCCATCACGGACAGCGTTCTGAACTCGGTGGTCGTCTTTGCCAATGGGCTGGACTTTCGCGGCAACCGGGGGCAGAACTGCACCATCTGGAACTATTACAACACCTTCAAGCGGAAAGCGCGCTATGCCGAGAACGTGTTCACCGGCAGCCAGTTCAACATCTCGTTTAGATGGGCCGAGCCGGCCGGCGATTTCTACCGCCGCCCGGCGATCACCATCGAAAACAACGACTTTGACTTTCTGGGCATCGAGACCGGGTACCCGGAGAGCACCCTGAACCGCGCGTGGGTCAAGATCCAGAACAACGAGGTGGCGCAGGGCATCTATGTGACCGGCAAGGACCACGAGCGGCGGTTCGTCGGCGACCTCTATATCGAGAACAACTATACCCGGCGGATCGACGTCGAATTCGCCCATTTTCCCTGGATCGAGGACAACACCGTCGTCGGCGATGGCGGCCCCAACTATGGCATCTTTTTGGGGAGCGACGTCGAGGACGCCCTGGTCCAGCGCAACACGCTGCGCCAGGCCCACATCACGCTCAAGCAGAGCAGCTCGCCGCCGCCCAGCCACGGCCTTTTCGAGAAAAACATTGCCCCCGGCGGCTGGCTGAACCTCTGGTATGGGGAGAACAACATCTTTATCGACAATGCGTTCAAGGGCGTGGTCGCGCCGCCGGGCAGCCGGGCCAATACCTGGAACAAGCTAAGCCCAGCCTCGGGCCCCAACGTCGTCGGCGGCCCCCAAAAGGGCGGCAACTGGTACAGCGATTACACTGGCGTGGACGCCAACGGCGACGGTTTTGGCGATACGCCCCACGTCATCGCCACCGGCAACGTGGACCAGTACCCCCTGGTGATGGCTAACCCGGGGCCGGACCTGGCCGTCGATGCCTTTCACTTCAGCCAGCAGGACATCACCCTGAGCTTTGACCGCCGCTACGTGCTCCCGGTGGACGTGACCGTGGCCAACGACGGCTGGCTCCCGGCCAGCAACGTCCCGGTGGCCTTTTTCGGCAACGGCGCACTCATCGAGACCCAGACCATCCCCAACCTCGCCGTCGGCGGCAGCCCCGCCGCGCTGCACCTGAACTGGGACATCACGCCTCTGCTGATCCAGGGCCAGGGCCTGGCCGATCTCACCCTGGAAGTCGTCGCCGACCCGGACGACGCGTTGGGCGATCCCATCCGCTCGAACAACCAGCGCTCGTACTCGCTCCACGTGGACGGCCGGCCCCAGCCCAAGTTCCAGACCAGCATCCCGCTGGAAGGAACCTTTGTGCATGGCACATCCGTGCCCAATCTCTTTGCCGCCGACATTGACTGGACCGGCGCCTTCTCCGGCGCCACGTCCGCGCCCTTTGGCGACGCCTGGTTCGACCTCAACGGCGCGCTCACGTCGGTCCCCGGCCAGGAGTGGGGCGCGGCCAAGACCTACAACATGGGCGCGGATTTCCTATCTTCCTTTGGGTGCGGCAACAACACCCTCCAGGTCTGGGCCAGCCACCCGGTAGCCGGCGGAAACCTCACCTCGCCCAAGACCGTGTTCCAGCCCACCGTCCTGCCCTATCCCGAGTGGGTCGAGTGGGCTCAGGCCAACATCCCCGGCAGCGACGCGGCGCTCACGGCCGCGGCCAATCCCTTCTACGCCGAGTACGGCTATGGCTTTCCCTGGCCGAACCCGGCCCTGGAGGCCCTGTGGACGCCGCCGGCCGACGTGCCCTACCTGGGCGGGACGCCGCTGGGCCTGGCCCCCAGCCAGGCCGCCGTCCGCGTGGCCGGCCGCTCCACCGGCGCCGGCAGCGTCGTCGTGACCGGGACCATCGGCTACGACCTGGCCGGCCTCACCGCCCCGGGCGCGCTGTCCGGCGCGGGCCAGGCCACCCTGTCCTGCGCCGACGGCCTGGCCCTGTCCCGGGCCGGGCTGAACCTGCGCGTCACGGCCCCGGTGACGGCCGAGCGCACCCTGACCCAGGTGGTTCCCGGCGTCGCGGCCGCCGGCGACGAGCCGGTGCACGGCCGCTACCTGGACTGGCTGGTGCACACCACCCAGGTCCCGGCCACCTTTACCCCCTACGTGGACGTCCAGACCGTGTTCCGCGTCCAGGACGGGCAACTGGCCTTTGTCCCCAGCGTCGGGACCGCGCCGGTGACCACCAGCGTCAGCCTGGCCGTCCAGCCGGCCCCGGGCCTGGCGCTCAGCGTCTATGGCGGCGGCCAGGCCGCCGTGGATGTCCAGGTTCCCCCCGACCCGGATTACCTCCAGCAGGGGACCATCGCCCTGTACTTTGAGGCCCGCCTGCAAAACGGCCCCTTTGAGAACGTGTACGGCTACGGCGTGGACTGCCTGTACCCCGGCGATTGCCAGACAGTCGAGACCACCGGGCGATCCAATTTGGTATCCCGCGACTATGCGCAGCGTCCGGCCAGCGCCGCCCTGGCGGCGGCCAATCACCCGGCTGCCGAGACCGTGCTCGTGTCCAACGTCTACCCCTACGCCGAGCCGGCCCTGGCGATTCGCGCCGACGGCCAGCGTCTCCTGGCCTACGTCCACGACGACGTCGCCAAACCCCAGGGCCGCGGCGGCGAGATCCGCGCGCTGCGCTACGCCGGGGGCTGGACCGGCCCGGTGAGCGTCACCGACGACCAGCAGCCAGACTATGCCCCCGCCCTGGCTTACGACGGGGACGGCGACGGGCTTCTGGTCTGGGAGCGGTCCACCCTGGCCGCCGGCATCACGCCCACCCTGGACATCACCTACGCCCAGAGTCTCGAGATCGCCTACGCCACCTACAGCGGTGCCTGGAGCGCCCCGGCGCTCCTGACCAGCAACAACCTCATGGACCGCGCCCCGCGCCTGGCCCGGGGCGCCGCCGACGGCGCGGTCCTGGCCCTCTGGGAAACCAGCGATGGCTACGATAGCCTGGGCTCGGCGGCCCACCCCCTGACCCTGACCTACGCCCTGTGGGCTGGCGGGGCTTGGTCCGCCCCGGCCCCGGCCGTCGGCGGGCTGCAGGACGTGGTGGGCGTGGCTATGGCTGCCTACTCGGCCACCCGGGCGGCCCTGGTCTACGCCGTCGACGGCGACGGCGCGCTGACCACCACGGCGGACACGGACCTGTACTACAGCACCTTCGACGGCGCGGCCTGGTCGGCCCCGGCCCTCATCGCCGACGGCGCAAGCCTGGCAGATAGCAGCCCGGCGTTGGCCTACGACAGCAACGGCGGCCGGCACCTGCTCTGGCTGCGCGATGGGGATCTGGTGTGGCTAAAAGACTCCTGGGACCTGGCCGACGTGGAGGTGGTACGCGCCGGCAGCGCGGCGGGCGGCTGGCTGGGCTTTGTCCTGGCCCCGGACGACGCCGGAAACGTGGCCCTGGTCTGGCAGACAGTGGACGAGAACGGGACCAACCTGGCGGCCCTGGTCTATGACAGTTCTGCTAACCTCTGGAGCGCGGACCGTCCCTTGACCGTCGACGCGGCCGCCGGTGCGGACGTGGAGGCCTACCCGGCCCCGGCCCTGGCCGGCGGCGCGCTCTACACTGCCTACGCCCGGACCCAGACCGAGCTCGCGGCCCGCTCCTTCGAGGTCGCGCCGGGCGAGTGGATCACCGTGACCGTGCCCCAACCCGGCGCCAGCGACCTGGTGTTCCTGGACCACGCCTTGGGCCGCGACCTGACCTTCGGGTCCCTGGCCATCACCCCGGCCAACCCGGCGCCCGGCCAGGCCGCCACCGTGACCGCCGTGCTGCACAACGCCGGCGACCTGGCCGTGGACGCGCCGCAAGTGGCCTTGTACGACGGCCCTACGGCCATCGCCACGGTCTCCCTGCCGGGCGCGCTGGGCGGGGGGCGCAGCGTCCCCGTGACGGTTCCCTGGACCGCGCCCCTCACCCCGGCGGCCTCGCACCTGCTGCGGGCCGTGGCCGACCCCAATGCCCTGGTGAGCGAGACCGACGAGGCCAACAACCAAATCTCGCTGACGACGACCCTGCCGGACCTGGACGTCGCCCTGTTCCACACCGGCCACCAGACCGGAACGCTGATCCTGACCACCGTGTTGGCCAACGCCGGCGTGGTGGACGTGGCCCAGCCCTTCACCCTGGCCTTCCGCGTGGGCGACCCGGTGACTGGGATCCTGGCGGCTCAGGCCACGGTCAACGCCAGCGTCCCGGCCGGCGGCGCGATCACGCTCACCCACACGCTGACGGATCTCGCGCATCTGGCCGGCCTGGGCAACACGCTGTGGGCCATCGCTGACGCCGAGGCGGCCATCCTCGAAGCGAACGAGGAGAATAACCAGGGTTATGCCCCGTTCGGCCTCCTGCCCGACCTGGCCCTGACGACCGAGGACATTCAGGGCGCCGGACCGGTGACGGTTCGCGTCCACAACGTGGGGCTGTCCGCGGCCGCGGACGTCAGCCTGGCCGTGCGCCGGGATGGTCCCGGCGGGCCGTTGGTCTACAGCGGCATCGTGGGCGACCTGGCCGCCGGCGACAGCCGGACCGTGCAGTTCATGCCGCCGGTGGGCGAGATCGAGCTGTGGGCCCAGGTCGATCCGGATAACCTCATCGCCGAAGGAAACGAGGGCAACAACCTGGCCGCCCGTGCTTTGCACATTGCCTATTGGGTCTATCTGCCGCTCGTTGCCAGGTGAGGGGAGGCAGCAAACGGATCGTGCGGCCATCAACCGAGACAGCGAGATCACACCAGGCCCAGTTCGCGGGCCTTGAGCGCCGCCTGGGTGCGGTCGCCGACGCCCA
>CAYLZO010000248.1:0-7519 GCA_964387775.1 uncultured Anaerolineaceae bacterium | reverse complement strand
TCAGCACCAAATTCCAGTGCTTGTCTGGCAGGGCCTCCGCCGGGCGGAGGACATGACCCCCCGCGAGTTCGAGGCGCGGCTGAAAGCCGCCGGCCTGCCCCAGGCCCAGATCGAGCAACTCACCCGGCTCTTTGAGCGCGTCCGCTACGGCACCCGGGCAGCCACCGAGCAGGAAGAGCAGCAGGCCATCGCCTGCCTGGCCGCCGTCGTCGAAGCGTCCCGGGGGGCGTCGTGAGAAAACGCCTGCTGCCCCTGGCCCTCATCCTGCTCCTGGCCCTGCCCCTGGTCCTGCTCCTGCGCGACTTTGCCCGGGACGTCCTCGTGGTCGAGCTCTTTCGTTTCTATTGGGGCGCGCGCATCCTCTTTGAAAGCCTGCCCCAATTGCCCCTCTGGGGCCTCCTCCTCGTAACCGTCGTCGTCATCGCCCTGAGGAGCCTGCGCCGGGGCAAGCGCCGGGAAGCACCGCACCCCGGCCGCGAGCCAGAGCCCGCCGGCCAGGTCCGGACCCTGGCCCGCTGGATCGAGCGCGCCGCCGAGGGCGAATACTTTCGCTGGAGCCTGGCCCAGCACCTGGGTGGGCTGGCCTGGGACGTCATGGCCTACCGCGAGCAGACCACGCTCGCCGTCCTCAAGGCCCGCCTGCAAGCCGGCCGCCTCGACCTGCCGCCGGTGGTCGAAGCCTATCTCCGCGCCCAACAGACGCGCCACTTTGCGCCCACGTCGGGCATCCTGGGCGCGCTTCGGGCGCGTTTGCAGCCCGCGCCCCCGGCCTCGGCGCCCGACCCCGAGTTGGCGCGCGTCGTCGAATTCCTACAAGACCAACTGAGTCGTGATCAGAACTAGGTATCCCGTTCAAGCACGGCTCTCAACTGGAGGTTCCCCGTGACCGAATCGACCGTGAGCGTATCTGCCCTGGCCGAGCGCGTCATCGGCCAGGTCGAGCGGGCCATCGTCGGCAAGCACGCCCTGCTGGAACAGATCATGGCCGCCATCCTGGCCGGCGGCCACGTCCTGCTGGCGGACTATCCGGGCCTGGCCAAGACCCTCATCGCCAACAGCTTTGCCACCGCCCTCGGCCTCGACTTCAAGCGCATCCAGTTCACGCCCGACCTGCTGCCCGGCGACATCACCGGCGGCTACGTTTTTGACCGCGCCCAGAGCCGGTTCGAGCTGCGCAAGGGGCCGATCTTTGCCAACATCATCCTGGCCGACGAGGTCAACCGCGCCTCGCCCAAGACCCAGTCGGCCCTGCTGGAGGCGATGCAGGAGCGCCAGGTGACGCTGGAGGGCGAGACGCTGCGCC
Source organism: uncultured Anaerolineaceae bacterium (assembly GCA_964387775.1). Classification (GTDB taxonomy): domain Bacteria; phylum Chloroflexota; class Anaerolineae; order JAAYZQ01; family JAAYZQ01; genus CAYLZO01. Next base: position 6,216 of record CAYLZO010000248.1, on the reverse strand, counting down.
TGCCCGAGCCCTTTATCGTCGTCGCCACCCAGAACCCCATCGAGTACGAGGGCACCTTTCCCCTGCCCGAAGCCCAGCTCGACCGCTTTTTGATGAAACTCGGCGTGGGCTATCCGACGCCGGCCGACGAGCAGGAGATTCTGAGACGCCGCCGCGCCCGCCGCCAGGACGCGTTCGACCTGGCCCAGGTCAGCGACGCGGCCGAGCTGCTGGCCCAACGCCGCGCCATCGAGGACGTCCACGTGGATCCCGACGTCGAGCGCTATATCGTCGAGCTGGTGGACGCCACCCGCCACCGCCGCCAGGTCGCCGTGGGCGCCAGCCCGCGCGGCTCCCTGGCCCTGCTGAAGCTGAGCCGGGCCTGGGCGGCGATGCACGGCCGCGACTATGTCATCCCCGACGACGTCAAACTCTTTGTCCATCCGGCCCTGATCCACCGCCTGATCCTGGAGCCTGACCTGTGGATGCAGCGCCACGCCGCCGCCCAGATCCTGGACGAGGTGCTTCGCTCGGTGGCCGTGCCCGTCCTGGTGGAGGCGTGACGTGCGCCGCTTCCTGCTGCTGAGCGCCCTGGCCTACGGGCTGCTCCTGGCCGGGCTGGCCACCCTCAACGGCGGCGTCCTGGCCCTCGTCTTGCCCCTGGCCGTCTACCTGGTGGCCGCCGTGCTCTACGGGCCGGGGGAACTCTCCCTGCGGGCCAGCCGCACCCTCAGCGCCGACCGCGTCCGGCGGGACACGCCCGTCGGCGTGACGCTGACCATCACCAACGAGGGCTCGCGCCTGGAAGAGGTCCTCGTCGAGGACGTGGTGCCGGGCCGGCTGGCGGTCGTCGGAGGGGAGACCCAGGCCCTGGCCGCCCTGGCCCCCGGCGAGACGCTGGAGCTGGCCTACTCGGTGCACGCCCGGCGGGGCATCTTTGACTTTGAGCGCGTGCGGGTCACGGCCCGCGACCGGCTGGGCCTCTTCCAGCGGGCCCGCGAGCTCGAAGCACCCGCCCACCTGGCCGTGCTGCCCCCCGTCAAGCGGCTGCGCCGGGTGCCCATCCGGCCGCTGCGCACCCGGGGCTACGCCGGGCCGGTGCCCGCCCGCGTCGGCGGCTCGGGCACCAACTTTTTCGGCGTGCGCGAATACCAGGTCGGCGATCCCCGGCGCTGGATCAACTGGCGGGTGAGCGCCCGCCATCCCCGCGCCCTCTTTACCAACGAGTTCGAGCAGGAGCGCATCGCCGACGTGGGCCTGATCCTCGACGCCCGCCGCCGCAGCGACGTGCGCTCCGCCGACGACTCTCTCTTTGAGCACGCCGTCGAGGCCACGGCTTCCCTGGCCGACGCCTTTTTGAGCGACGGCAACCGCGTCGGCCTGCTCGTCTACGGCCGCGTCCTCGACCGGACCTTTCCCGGCTACGGCAAGGTCCAACGAGAGCGCATCCTGCGCGCCCTGGCCCGCGCTCAGACGGGCGAGAGCCAGATTTTTGACCGGCTCGACTACCTGCCCACCCGCTTTTTCCCCGCCCAGTCGCAGCTCGTCCTCGTCAGCCCCCTCTGGTCCGACGACCTGCCGATGCTCGTCCGCCTGCGGGCCCACGGCTACCAGCTCCTCGTCGTGCGCCCCGACCCCGTGCCCCTGGAGGTGGGGGCGCTGGAGCAGACGCCGGCCGTCGAGCTGGCCGCCGACATCGTGCGCGTCGAGCGGACGCTGCTCCTGCGCGAGTTGCAGCGGGCCGGCATCCAGGTCGTGGACTGGCAGGTGGACCGCCCCTTCGACCAGACGGTCCACGCTGCGTTGGGCCGCGTGCCCCAGTGGTACCGGGCCGTGGGCCTGGACGTTAGCCGTGGCCGGTAAGCTTTCGTCCGTCTGCGCGGGCCTGGCCCTGGGGGCGCTGGCCGCCAGTTACGCCCTGGGCGGCGTGCTGGCCGGCCTGCCCTGGATCGCTCTCGCGGGAGGGCTGTGGCTCGTTGGCCGCTGGCGCGGTTGGCCCTGGACGGCCTCGGCCCTCTTTGTCGCCTCGCTGGCTCTGGCGGCCGCCGGTTTCTGGCTGGGACTGGCCTGGGGCTGGCTGCTGGCGGCGGCCGTCGCCGCCCTTTGCGCCTGGGACCTGGACGACTTTGCCCGGCGTCTGGAAAGCGTGGAATGGCCCGCCGCCACGTCGTCCCGCCGGCGGGCCCTGGAGCGCGGCCACTTCCGGCGGCTGGCCGCCGTCGTCGGCGTCGGGACCCTGCTCGCCGTCGTGGCCCTGGCGGTCGAGGTCCGTCTGAGCTTTCTCCCCGCCGCGCTGCTGGGCCTGCTGGCCGTCTGGGGCCTGAGCCGCGCCGTCCGCTACCTCCGCCGCGTGGACTGGTAGCACTTCAAGGTAGTTTTGATGAACGTCATTGCGAGGAGCGAAGCGACGAAGCAATCTCTTTTTGCTCCAAGTTAGCAGTTTCTGCCTGGAAATTGGAGATTGCTTCGCTTCGCTCGCAATGACAGGTATGTCAATTTTCACTCTGAACAGGTACTAGCGGTTCAAGCCGATGTGGCTCATAAAGGTGTCCTCAGTCGTACTCGCCGAGGTAGAAAAGTGGTTGACAACTCTCAAACTCCTCTTGAAAGACCACGGCCGAGAACTCGTAGCCACCCCGAGTAACCTTGGCTGAACCGACGAACTTGTCTTGCGACGTCCAACAGGGGCCGGAAGGCGGACTGGGAAAGATGCTCACGACATGGGAATCGTCAAGCGAGACTTGCTGTTGCTGGCAAACTTCACTCTGATCTTCAGGGACGTAGTTCAAAGTCACCAGTTTGGCGCCGATGTACGAAGCCGTGTTTTGAAAGCCACTGCTCGTGTACCAATTGTTGTTGTTCTGTTGCAGCAAGGGCAACCAGGTGGGCAGATGGCCATGGGGCATCGCTTCGTAGCTCATAAACGCTTCTAGCTCGCTGCTGCCCCAGTCCCGCCAGTGGTTGGCTACCGCTGCCAGAGGCTGTTCGTTCTGACTTCGTACCTTTGCCCCACCGACGAAGGTGCCCCCCAGCCAACAATTGGGATTGTCACGCATGTTGACCTTGTAGGAACCATGAGGCGGGACCTTGATCCAACCTGTGGTACAGCCACTGTAGCCACTCTCGGGTATGTACTGCACCTGGTATCAGGTTCAGGTGTACCTTCATAAACGTTCATAACCACCACCGACACGTCCTGGCTGGCATAGACGGTGGCTGAACCCTCGAACACACCGGGATACTCGGCCTGGTCAAGGAAATCGAGTAATGCCCCCCTGGCGTTCAGACTCCACACGCTCCGGGGCGAGAGGACCTTGTGGGTTCGTGAGTCCAGCACCTGGCCATCCCGAGTGTAGAAAGCGATGTTGACCGTAGCGTTGCCGGGTCCATTGTTGCGCACAAAGATGATCGAGTGCCAGTCGTTGCTGTCTTTGGCAGCGCGGACGTCGGGCAGGTAGGTCTCGGCGTAAGGGCCTAACCCATGAAATCCTGGCACATTGAGCAAGGATCTTGTGGGCAGCATTTCGGCCCTTTGGTTCCGGTTTATCCGGGTTAGGGTAGTAGTCAGTGCCTGAACCGCTGACGTAGTTGATATAGCCATGCTCGAAGGGCTGGATCCTTTCGTACAGGAGTGTGCCATTGACATCCTGGCCCACCAGTGCGCCGGCGTAGTCGTTGTCCAGGGGCGAGCCGGGCTCACCATCCAGGTCCAGCCATTTCTGACGAATGGACGAATAGTCCAGGGCATAGGGGCCGTGGACGGTGCCGTTCTGGTCGCGGTAACCCATAGGAATCGGGTCGCCGCTGGCCCACACGTTACCGACGTTATGTGACCATGGATCGGTGTAGTCCCCTTGCCAGCCACAGGGGGTCGACGTATCTGTTGCTGGGATCCCGCATCTCAAAGTGCAGGTGAGGGCCATATTGCCCTCCCTCGTCTCCACTGTCGCCGATCCATTGGCCGGGTTGTACCGAGACGTTCGGAGCGATCCGGGTATTGAGATGCCGGTAGAAAGTTTGATAGCCACTACTGTGAGTTACTCTCACTGTATATGATCCCTCGCGATACGCCGTACCGGATGTGGCAGCGACTACAGTGGTTGAGAGGGGGCACGCATAATCGTAGCCGTAGTGACGATCGTACCACAGCCAGCCCGGTACAAAATCATTCCAGCGCAGATCCCTCAGGTTGGTATCATAGTCGGTGTACGCCCAGACCGTACCCGAAATGCTCTGATCATTGGGGTCGCCGGGATCGTCGGAAACCGAATCCCCCGTGCAGATGGTGATATACCCATCCTGACTACCATGGTCGCCCGGGCTTGTGTGGTCGAACAGTGACGAAATCGGCCAGCGGCGAGCCAGGGGATACACGAGGCTTGGCGGAGTCTGCTGGCTTAAATCCTGCTCTGAAGGAGCGTCATCGGCGGCCATAGACTGCGGCGGAGCGAAACAGCAAAGGGTACCGGCGAGCAGCAAAACAAGACGCAGAAGGAATTCCCCGATCTTCATCTCGAACCTCCTTGTCCAGGGTTTCAAGGCAAGATGTCGAGAGCCATGACGTCGCCCTGATCCGTCAGGGGGCGCAGACCCGTGCCATCCCGGTTGACGACCCAAACGTCACTTTGCCCCTTGCGGTTGGAGACAAAGACGACGCCCGACCCGTCAGGCAGCCAGGTCGCCGACCAGCAGGCTTTGCCTTCCGAGGGAACCAGTTCGTCGTAGCGGCCGGTTTCGACCTCAGCAAGCCAAATACTACTATTCCACTTGCTCCAATACCCTCCAATCCAGGGGATGATCCCTGGAGTAGTTTCACGGATATACACCAGAGCGGTGCCATCCCCCGACCAAACAGGGTACAGATTATGAGCATCATCCGAGCTTAGGAAACTCACTGTGCCTTTGTCGAGGTCCATGACCTGAATCTCTGACATTTCAGTTGACAACAACTCGAAGTAGGCTATCCTCTTCCCGTTTGGCGACCAGGTAATGCGCTGAGGAAAAGAACCGCTCAAGTTTCTTTTGGGAATTGGGAACTTTTTGATGTTGTCGATGTCCAGGGTATTGCCGTCCAAAGACAGAAGCCAAATCGCGTTTTCCCCATTGATGGAGAATGCAACGTCCTGGTTGTTAGGCGAGATTGCTGCGTCTATCACTGTGCGATAGTAATCTCCTGTGGGAATCAACGGGAACTCGTAGAAATCCCCATTTTCTATGCCTATCGTGCCCACAGCCTCGCCATCACGTTCTCCAACCAGCATCCTTTTCCCGTCGGGCATCCAGTCCCAGAACACAGGGGGGGGAGGTTTTCAACGACCAAAACTGGTCCAGCCACACGCCGTCAGCCTGAACCGTCCAGATCGCATAATCCAGGTTTTCTGCCCCGCCCCGCAAATTCAAGGCCACGTATCGCCTATCGGGCGAGACTGCAACCTCATACACCCGGAAGTATGCTGCCGAATCGTAAGGAGAAGTCGTGAACTCGTGGGTGCTAACCGCATGCGTTGCCGGGTCATAGTCCAGCGTCCACAGGGTGACGGCCTTCTCCGGCGGCTGGACGGCGTAGATGATTCGCACTGTCTCTTGATTCTCCGGGGTGACAGAGGGCGCCACCTCACTCGTCGGGAGGAAGGTGGCGGTAGACGTCAGTACTTGCCTCGGCGGTGAGGTGTCTGTCGGTACGACCTCTCGCCCAGGCGTGGGTGCCTCAGTAGGCGACTCATCTTGCCCCACCTTCGGTACCTGGCCCGCTCCGCCGAATAGCCAGATCAGCGCCAACGCCAGGGCGGCCACGACCAACAGCCCCCCCAAACCTTTGAACCAGCCAGACATCTTGCTCATGGTCCGAACCTCCTCGCCCCTCCGGGGCCACCATCCAGCCGACTATTCAATTGATTCTCGTGGGTGTGACGTCTCGACAACGCTGCGGGTTGGGCGCAACACGCGCGACCAGTATAGCAGATTCCAGCCGCCCTGTCAAATCGATTAGAAATAGGTGATAGGGGGGGGTAATGCGATAGATATTGATGAAACAATTAGTTTTGGCGATAGCACGTTACGCTCCTTCTCAGCACCGAACAGTTCGCGATGCAGCCTGGAGCGCGGCCACTTTCAGCGGCTGCTGGCGGCCTGGGGCCTGAGCCGCGCCGTCTGTTTCCTCCGCCGCGAGAGCGAGTGATTCGTTCCCAACCGCCTCCCTTTGCGTTTCCCTTCGATTGTGTTATAATCCCGACCGGA
>CAYLZO010000247.1:0-7537 GCA_964387775.1 uncultured Anaerolineaceae bacterium | reverse complement strand
AAACCGGTGGGCACCGGCAACGCGGTCATGATCTGGTCCACGGGCCCCTCGACGGTCGGCGTGACCGGTGCAGGCTCGGGCCGCAAGAGATTGACGAGCAGGAGCACGAGCCCGACGAGGACCAAGATCACGGCCACCGCCCCGACGGCCATCAAGGCCGGATTCGGCCCGGACGGCGTCTCTTCTTCGAACAATTCATCCTCGGGCAAGCCTGGCCCGGCAGGCTCGGCCTCGACACGGGCCACAAAACTGCCGATGGCGAGCCGGTCGCCGGGCCGCAGGGGCCTCGGCTGTTGGGGCCTGAGCCGCTGCCCGTTGAGCAGCGTGCCATTGGTGCTGCCCAGGTCGGTCAAGGTCCAGCCCTGGGCGCTCCGTTCGATGCGGGCGTGCTGCCGCGAGATGCCCTGCTCGGGCAGCGTCAGGTCGCAGTTTTCGCTGCGCCCGATGACCAGCGATGGGCGGTCCAGCGACACCCTGCGGCCCTCGAATTCGCCGCGCTCAAAGACCAGTTGCACGTTGACTCCTGATAACCCGGAATTGGTCAGCCAACAGTCTATTGGTGTGACTCGTTCGTAGTGCGCGCTTCAGCGTGTTTTTCCGGCGCTAAAGCGCCTACTACGAACAAGGAAACGCATCGCCAACAAGCTGCTAGAAGACCTTTTTGAAGACAAAGTCGGCTTCGCCAAAGCGGACCACGTCGCCATCCTGCAATTGACGCGGCGCTTCCACCTGCTCGCCGTTGACAAAGGTCCCGTTGGCACTGCCGATGTCAAAGACCAGAAACTCCTCGTCCTGGGTCTTGATCCAGGCGTGGTTGCGCGACACGGCGGGATCGTCCAGGACGATGTGGTTCTCCCGGCCGCGGCCGACGTTGGTGACGCCCTTCAGGTCGAACTTGCGGTCGGGATGGGCCTTGTCCACGAGCATGGCCAGGTGCTTGGGCGCCCGCTCGATGATGCGGGTGCTGCCCGACTCGGGGATCTCTGGCCCCGCGTCCGGCCCGGCCGGCGCAAAGGGCGGCGGCCCGGCGCTGGGCTCGGGCCATTCGGAGCCGGCCACCTCGGTCTTGCCCATGGTGGGCGAATCCACGGCCGGCATCTCGGACGCCGTGGAGTCCGACTGCCAGGCCGGCGGCGGCGCATAAGCCTCGTCGTAGCCGGCGGTGTAGTACTCCTCTTCCTCGTCGCCCCGCCCCCGGGCCAGGACGATGATCAGGGCGATGATGAGGATCAGCAGCAACAGGACCCCGCCGCCGATGACGGCGGCCAACGTTGGGTTCTCTTCGACGATCTCGCGGCCCCGATCGATGATCCCCTGAAAGCCCGTGGCCGTCGGCTCGGGATCGGGGGCCGTATTGGTCTCAGGGGTCTGCACGACCTGGGCTACCATCGTCGCTGCCGGCTCCGCGTCGGTGGGCGTATCCAGGGCTGCCTGGGACTCGACCACGGCCTCGGTGGGCTCGGGCGGCGGCTCGGTGGCCTCGGCCTCGGGGAAGAAGCGGAACTTGGTCTCGCCGTAGGCGTCGCCCTGGGGCAACTGGACGCGGACGAGCAGGCTGTGATAGCCGTCGTCCTGCTGAAGGGTCGAGTCGTAGGAGAGGACGTATTGCTGCTTGAGCTGGTCCATCACGTTCTCAAAGAGGGGCGTCAGCTCCTCTGGCGCGGGGGCCTGCTGGTAGACGCCGCCGGTCCGTTCGGCCAGGCGCTGGAGGTATTTGGTATCGATCTTGCCCCCCTGCCCGACGAGGCCGATGGGAAAGATGGGAATGTTGTGCCGATTGGCCTCGTTGATGGGATCGTCCGGCGAAGAGAGGCTGCCGGTGTCCTTGACCGGGTTGCCCTGGGCGTTGTCGCGCTCGTCGCGCCCATCGGTCATGACGATGACGGCCCGCTTGCCCACCGGCTCGCTGGAGACCAGCTTGACGCCCTTGTAGATGGCGTCGTAGAGGGGCGTGTCCCAGCCGATCTTGGTGTCGAGAAAGTTCACGACGTTGCGCACGGCGTTCTTGTCCGTCGTGAAGCCGATCTCTTTGCCCTCGGCCAGCGGGTTGTTGAGGTCGATGTCCACCTCGTCGGCAAAGGCGATGAGGGCCACCCGATCCTTTTCTCCCAACTGGTCGATGAGGGCGTTGGCGGCGCGCATCGCTTCCTTGATGGGCTTGCCCTCCATGCTGCCGCTGATGTCGATGATCATGACGACAGAGACGACGGCCTCGGGATTGATCTGGGCCGTGACCTCCGCTGGCGGGAACGAGGCCCGCCCATCCTCGACGATCTCGAACTTGTCCGGCCCCAGGCCGGGAATGGGCACCCCGTTCTCGTTGCGCACGGTCACCCGGGCTTTGACCGTGGGAAAGTCGTCCAGGTTCAGGTCGTCAACGGTCAGATTGACGACGCCCTGGGCCCCGGCCGTCAGCGTACTTCCGGCGAGCAGGATCACGACCAGCCACGCCATCCACCAATTCCTTCTCATTCCAGCCTCCTTTTGGGCGAGGGGGACTCGCCGCTACCGATTCAAACGAGACCGCGCTAGAGCCGCTTGAAGGCCAGCGCGGTCTCGCCTACGAGCAAATAGTCGCCATCTTGGAGTTCGTGGCGATAGGTGCGGCTCTCCTCGTCGCGATAGGTCTCCTCGTCGCCGACGAAGGTGCCGTTGCTGCTGCCCATGTCATAGAGCACAAAGGCCGGCTTCTCCCCCTCGCGGGCCTCGACGCGCACGCGGGCGTGCTGGGCCGAGATGGCGTCGTCGCGCAAGGGAATGTGGTTGGCCGCCGCCCGGCCCAGGGTCGTCGTGTCGGGATGCAGAGTGAACACCTTGCCGATAGAGCCCTTTTCGGGGCCGTCCACCATGACCAGCCAGGCGAACACGGGCTTGGGCCGCTCGGCGATGACCATGGTCTGCTCGGCCGGGGCGGCGGGCTGCTGAAAGCCCCCGCCGGGGGGCTCGTAGGGCGGCGGCGTCGTGCCCTCGCCGGGCGTGGCCCGCACAAAGCCGGGTTCGGCAGGCCGCCCCCAGCCGGCGTCCTGCTGGTCGTCGATAGGCAGGGTCGGCGGGGTCGGGCTGCCTTGGTCGGCAAAGACGGTCTCTTGCTCGTCAAGGTCCTGGTCTCGTCGAGACCAATCGGGTTGCCGCATCGGGGTGGTGCGATCTTCTGACATTTTAACTCTCCTTCCAGAGCCTGGATGCCGGGCGGCTCAGGCCCGCTCCAATCTCAATACGTTGTCGCCGATAACGATCAGGGCGCCGATCCGCAAGGGGACCTCGCCATAGACCCGCCGGTTGTCCACCAGCGTGCCGTTCTTGGAGGTGTCTTCCAGCCAATAGCTTCCTCCACGAAAGTGGACGTTGACGTGCTGTCGCGAGATGGCCGTGTTGGCCGCGTCGAGGTCGGCACGGCCCAGGGTCAAGGGCTGCTCGGTCAATCTGAAGCGTTGGCCCTGCCGCGCGCCCCGCACGACGACGAGGCTGGCTTGCGGCCTCACGGCGCGGGGTGTGGGCAGATTCACGGCCTCCTCGCGATAGCCCAGCGCCGCCCCCATCTCTTTGGCCGAATCGTAGCGTCTTTTGACGTCTTTCTCCAATGCCTTCATGGTGATGCGTTCCAGCCGCTTGGAAACCTGGCCGTTGGAGCGCACCTTGCGGACCGGCGTCGGACGCTCGTGGAGGTGCTGGCGGATGACCTCCATCGCCGCCCGATAGGGCTCCTCGTCGCGGGGCCGGGGAAACGGCACGCGCCCGGTCAGCATCTCGTAGAGGACGATGCCCAGGGCATAGACGTCGCTGGCCGGGCGCACCGACTCACCCCGGGCTTGCTCCGGGGACAGATACTCGGGCGTCCCGACGATCTTGTCCCGCGTGACCGTCGCCGCCGAGGTGAGCTTGGCAATGCCGAAATCGAGGACCTTGGCAAACCCCTCCTCCGTGACCAGGATATTCTCCGGCTTGATGTCCCGGTGGACGACCTGATTCTCGTGGGCAAAACCGAGCGCCCCGCAGACCTGGCCCATGATCTGGACGACCCTGGCTTCTTCGAGCGATGGACGCAGGATCTTGCGCAGCGAGGGCGCGTCCACGAACTCCATGACGATGTAGAGGCGGTGATCGGGGCTCTGGCCGAATTCGTAGACGTAGATAATGTTGGGGTGGTCGCGCAGCAGCGGCCCGATCTGGTTCCCCTCCTGGACAAACTTGTCGACGAGGTAGGGATCGCTCTGCTGCAAGATCTTGACGGCGACGGTCCGGCCATTTCGATCCCGCGCCCGAAACACCTCCGACATGCCCCCCCGGCCGATGAGGGTCTCCAAAAAGTAACCGGCGAATTGCTCGCCCTCGACGCGGATGGTTGGCTGGGGTGAAGCGGTGGGCACCGGCGAGGGAACCGGCGCTCCGGCCCGCTGGAACACAAACTCCGACCCCCAAAACCGGATGCGGTCGCCCGGCACGAGCACGTGGCGAAAAACCCGCCGCTCGTTGACCCAGGTGCCATTGGCACTGTCCCGATCGTAGAGGACAAACTGCCCTCCCTCGTAAGCGATGGCCGCGTGGTGCCGGGAGACCATCAACTCCCCCGACAGGACCAGGTCGTTGTCGACGTGGCGGCCAATGGTCAGACCCTCAGGCGAAACAGCGTAGCGCTGATTTGTTAAGGGACCTTCTACCGGGACCAACTCGTAGGTCCCGGAGGACGCAGCGGACGGCCGTTGGCCCAACTCGGCCGAAGGCACGCGACGGACTTTTGGCTCACACCGGGGACATCGCTCTGCACCCCGAGGTAGCTCGTTGCCACAGGTCGGGCATCTCTCCTCCTGCCGCCTCCGGCGGGCACGCCGCCGACGTCTGGCAATCCACAAGAGGCCGAGAAGGATGGCCAGCGCAGCCAACCCTGCCACGGCCAGAACGGGATCGTAACGAAGCAGATCCAGAGACATCTCGACCTCGTGCTAGACCAAAAGGGCAACCGTCCACGGCAGACAAGGCGTCATGGGCGTCTTCAGTGACCAATCAAAGTTTTTCAGCTTAAAGCCTCGATTTCGATAAAATTCTCGTTAGTATTCACAGCAGGCCGCCGACGAACCTGCCACTACGAAGCGCCAGTTATTCCAAACAAAAGTCTTGTGAATTGAAGACATTGTATCACTTGGCCTTGGGATTGTCAAGGAAACAGACAGAGTTCAGTCAGGGGAAAACCCACATTATTGCTTGGCCTTTCCAGATTTCGGTGTTATAATGGCGTCATGTTGCGACGACTGTTCCGCGTCTCGCTGACGCTGCTCGTATTGACCGTCCTGGCGGGCGTGCTCACATTTCTCTTTGTCGGCTGGCAGATCAACCACACCGGTAGCCGCGACCGCGCCGAACCGGCCGACGCCATCGTCATCCTCGGGGCCCAGGTAAAGCCGGATGGACAGCCCGGCCCGAACCTGCGGGCCCGGACGCTACACGCCATAGATCTCTTCCAGCGGGGACTGGCCCCCAACCTCATCTGCACCGGTGGCTACCCAAACGATCGTCGCTCAGCCGCAGCGGTGGCCTGCACGTTGGCCATTTCCCAGGGCGTGCCTGCCGAAAAGACCTTGCGGGCCGAAGGCTCGATGACCACCCGCGAGGACGCGGCCCGCACCGCCGAGCTCATGGCCGTCCAAGGCTGGCAGCGGGCCATCCTCGTCAGCCATCCGCTGCACCTGGAGCGGGCCCGCGCCCTCTTTGAGGCCAAGGGCCTGACGGTCTATCCCAGCCCCACCAGCACCGACCTGGCCGCCATCCCCTGGCGCACCCGGCTCTGGCTCACCGGCCGCGAGGCCGTGGGCATCGTCTGGACCGCCCTCGAGGACCTGGGCGTGCCCTACGAATGGACGATCCCCCTGAGCCGCCTCGTCTATGGCGCGCCGGACGCGCCTCCGGCCAGCCAGCCGGCCAACTGACCATGTCCTGGGACGAGATCGCTCAAGCCGAAGCGTTGGCGGCCGACGAGCGCGGCACGGTCCGCAAAGATTGGGGCGGCCGGCTGCCCATCGCCCTCGTTTTCCCCAACACCTACCACCTGGGGATGTCGAGCCTGGCCCTCCACAGCCTCTACCGGCTATGGAACGCCCGCGACGACGTGGTCTGCGAGCGCGTGTTCGCCGACCCTTCGAGGACCTCAGGGCACAGCCTGGCACCGCCCCTCTCCCTGGAGAGCGGCTCGCCCCTCGATTACTTTCCCGTCGTCGCCTTTACCCTTTCCTACGAGATGGACTATTTTCACGTGGTGGAGCTGCTCCGGGCGGCCGGCATCCCGCCCCGCGCCGCCGACCGGGACGAGACCCATCCTGTGCTCTTGGCCGGCGGCCCCGCCATCTCGGCCAACCCCGAGCCGCTGGCCCCCCTCCTTGACGCCGTCGTCATCGGCGAGATCGAGCCCATCTTTGACCGGCTCACCGATACCCTGCACCAGATGGCCGGCGACCGAGATGCCGCCCTCAACACCCTCACCCAACTCCCCGGCCTCTATCTACCCACTACCCACTACCCACTATCCACTATCCACCGCCAGTGGCTTTCCGACCTCGACGCCTACCCCACCCACTCGGCCATCCTCACGCCCAACACCGAATTCGCCGACATGGGCCTCATCGAGATCGCGCGGGGCTGCGGCCGGGGCTGCCGCTTCTGCCTGGCGGGCTACACCTACCGCCCACCCCGCCAGCGCTCCGTCGAAAATATCGTCGCCCAGGCAGAGACGCTGTTGCAGCACACCGACCGGCTGGGGCTGGTCAGCGCCGCCGTCTCGGACCACGCCGAGATCGACCGGCTGGCCGTCGAGCTGCGGCACCTCGGCGCCAACCTCAGCGTCTCGTCCTTGCGCGCCGACTCCCTCTCCGAAACCCTGGTCCGCGCCCTGGCCGAGTCGGGCACGCAGACGCTGACCATCGCCCCGGAGGCGGGCTCGGCACGGCTGCGGCGGGCCATCACCAAGACCCAGAGCGAGGAGGACGTGCTCCGTGCCGTGGAGCTGGCGGCCGCCCACGACATCGCCCAGCTCAAGCTCTATTTCCTGCTCGGCCTGCCCACCGAGGACGAGGACGACGTCCAGGCCCTGGTGGACCTGGCCCTGGCCTGCGCCGGGCGCTTCCCCCGGCAGGTGACGGCCAACGTGACGCCCTTTGTGCCCAAGGCCCACACCCCCTTCCAGCGCGTGGCCCAAACGCCGGCCAGGATGGTCAAAAAGCGGCTCGATTACGTCGAACGACGGCTGTGGCAGGCGGGCATCGCCGTCAAGTCCGAGAGCCCGGCCTGGGCCGAGATCCAGGGCACGCTGGCCCGGGGCGACCGCCGCCTGGCCGAGGCGCTGCTGGCCGTGGACAAGTTGACGCCCGGTAGGTGGAAGCAGGCCCTGGGCGACATCGGCCTGTCGCTCCGCGACCTGCTCGCAGAGCGCCCCGTCGATGCGCCGCTGCCCTGGGATTTCATCGAGGGGGTCGTGTGCTGAAAAGCCGCCTCGCGGAGAGAGCGTTACACGCTTGGGACACACGAATGTGACGAATGGTCCCCGTATCTT
>CAYLZO010000246.1:0-7548 GCA_964387775.1 uncultured Anaerolineaceae bacterium | reverse complement strand
TCCACAAAATCTTTGCTCAATGTGTCAGGATTTCGTGGGTTAGGCCCTAACCCGGACAAGCCGGAACCAAAAGGGCAAAACGCCGTCCACAAAATCTTTGCTCAATGTGTCAGGATTTCGTGGGTTAGGCCCTAACCCGGTCAGAGCCGGAACCAAAAGGGCCAATGCCGCCCCAAAATCCTTGCTCAATGTGCCAGGATTTCGTTGGTTAGGCCCTATTTTGTGAAAAGGGGTCTGCCGGTACTCTTTATTACCGTCAGCCTCGCCACACTCTGGCTGCTGTTTCGCTTTGTGGTCTTGGGCTGAGGATCTGTTTTTCGAGAACAAAGAAAGGAAAAGACGAAATGCAGTTTTCTGTTGGAGATAAGGTGGTCCATCCCTACCATGGGGCAGGGCAGATCACGGGCTTGGAGCAAAAGGAACTCCTGGATGAGGCTAAACGCTACTTTATCATCGAGATTCCCGCCCGTGAGCTGACGGTTTTCATTCCGCGAACCAAGATGGACTCGGTTGGCGTTCGTCTGGCCATGTCTCGGGCCAAGTACGACCGTGTGATGGACATTCTACGCAGCCGGCCGAAAAGCCTGCCAGAGGACTATAAGGAACGGCAGGCCTTGATCTGGGAACAGCTCAAGACCGGCCGGGCAGCAAAGATCGCCAAAGCGGTGCGGGACCTGATCTGGCACCGGCACCAGGCGCATCTGACAAAAAAGGATACCGACTATCTCAAGCGAGGCCGGGAGTTCTTGACTGCCGAGATGGCTCTGGTGGCGGGCACAGACATGGAAGACATCAACAAAGTCATCGACGAGATCCTGGAAAATACTGTGGCTCGGTTTAGCGCGGCGCAGCGTGCCGCAGCCGAGGCAGACTAGGCCCCAGACCGTCCAGAGTCTCTCAAAGACGAGAACGCTGCCGGGTCTATCTATACCCGGCAGCGTTTTTTCGTCCCTCAAGGTGTGCTTCTGACGGAGCTACCGGCGCCTTTGCCTTTTTGCCCCTGTTCTGGTACCATAGTACCGAGTCTCAGAGGGAGTGCGTGAATGGAATCACCGTACCTGAACCTGCTACAAGATCACATTGACGTCAGTCGCGTACCTTTTAGCGACCGGGGTTCGCGGCTCTTGGTGTTCAAGTCCGCCGATCAAGATCGACTCTACATCAAGCTGGCCGAGCGGCTGACTTCGCTCCAACCGGGCCTCGATACCTACCGCTTTCGCCCACCTTACATCCAAGACCTCGCTTTTATCGACGAAGAAGGGATGCCCCTCACCTACAACCTGACGGTCTATCCCCACGCCCTCTTTTTGCAGACCCGCCTGGGCCGATTTAGCCTCGCTTTCGACGATCACGATACCCTGGCCATCGGCCTGCCCCCCGGGGTTTCTGCCGGAATCCGCTTCCGGGTCAGCACCCAGATGTGGCAAAAGCGGGAGGATGGCGGCAGCCTGATGGCCGTCCGCAACCTGGCTTTCCGGACCAACGGCCAGGTGCTCAAGAACGAGCTGGGCCTGGAGCGAGAATCGTACGTGATCGAGTTCGTGGTGGATGCCGGCGAGGACGTCGCCGTTCACATCACCATCCGCAACGACATCAAGCTGGATGGCAAGCCCCAGCCCTTTTCCGAGACGCTGGAGGCTGCCGAGCGCCGCTGGCACGACTGGTTCGACCAGGTCCCGCCTGTCGCCGAGCGTTATCGCTACCACTATTACTACGCCTGGTGGGTGATGAGCAACAACCTGGTGCGGCCCCTGGGCCGGGTCGCCCACGAGGCCATGATGCCCTCCAAGGTCCAGTACGTCGGCGTCTGGAACTGGGACGCCTGCTTTCACGCCCTCGCCTTTCGCCACGTGGACCCGGTGCTGGCCCGGAACCAGTTGCGCACCATGCTCGATTGCCAGCTTCTCGACGGCATGATCCCCGACGCCGTCTATGACGAGGACGTGGTGGCCGACATCGAGCACCCCCTCCGCGCCGAGGTGACCAAGCCACCGATTATGGCCTGGGCTGCCCTCAAGCTCGACGAGACGGACCCCGATCGCGATTTCCTGCAAGAGATCTATGTGCCGCTGGTGCGCTGGAACGCCTGGTGGTTTGCCATGAACGACGACGACGCCGATGGCCTGGTGCAATACAACCATCCCTACTCCTCGGGCCTGGACGACAGCCCCTTGTGGGACTATGGCATGCCCGTCGAGTCGCCGGACCTGAACACCTACCTCTGCGTGCAGATGGGCTCGCTGGCCATGATGGCCGAAGCCCTGGGCATGGACGCCGAAGGGGCCATGTGGCGCCGCCGGGCCAAGGCCATCGTCGAGCGGATGATCGAGGATTTCTGGGACGAGGAAGCCGGCCTCTTTCGCGCTTTACACGAAGAAGAGCCCGTTCCGGTGCTGACGCCTTTCAACCTTTATCCCCTGTGGACCGGTCAGTTGCCCAAGGAACTGTGCGACCGGCTCATCGGCCACTTGACCAACCCTGACGAATTCGGAGGGGAGCTCGTCATTCCGACCGTGGCCCGCCACGACGTCCATTATGATCCGGAGACGATGTGGCGCGGCCCGGTGTGGGTCAATATCAACTACATCTTTGTCGAAGCGCTTCGACAGATCGGCGAGTATGAACTGGCCAGTAGCCTGCGGGAACGGACGCTCGAGCTGGTGATGAGTCAGCCGGGCCTCTATGAATACTACAATGCCGAGACGGGCGAACCTCCGTCCACGGCTGCTGCTGCCTTTGGCTGGACCGCTGCGACCTTTATCGACCTGGCCATCCAGGCGAGCGGTGAGGAGCCAAATGAGGAATAGGGGAGGTCCGCAATGGTGGAGACGGAACAAGAAGATTCTGTTCAAAGCTGTGACGAGTTGCAAGCCGAGTTTTTTGCCAATCGTTCCCTCATCATCGCCGCCAACCGTGCCCCGGTCACGTTCCACGAGGAAGAAGATGGGTCGCTGAGCTACGAGCGAGGGGGCGGCGGGCTGGTTACGGCCCTGACGGGACTGTGTCGCCACGCTGCCGCTGCCAGTTGGATCGCCTGCGCCCGAACCGAGGCCGATGCATCGTGGGGCACGGGCAACGTGGAACTGGAGGAAGGGACCACCGTCCAGGTCCACTTTCTTCAGCCCGACGAAGCCGCTTACGAGGGCTACTACAACGTCATCGCCAACCCGCTCCTCTGGTTTTTGCAGCACTCCATGTGGGACGTTCCCCGGCAGCCGATCATCAATCGAGCGACGTGGCAGGCCTGGCAGGAGGGCTATCAGGTGGTGAACCGGCTCTTTGCCGAGGCCATCGCCGAACAGGTCCTCGCCAACGACCAGCCCACGGTGGTCATGCTCCAGGATTATCACCTCTACCTGGTGGCCGACTACCTGCGCACCCACCTGCGAGAGCCACAGGAACCGGAGGCCCAGTCGCCGGCGATCCTCCACTTTGTCCACATCCCTTGGCCCGGGCCGGAATATTGGCGCATCCTGCCGCCCGGCATGCGCCAGGGCGTCTTGAACGCCCTCTGCGCCGTGGACGTGCTGGGCTTTCAGACCCGCGACGACGCCCGAAACTTCCTGCGCACCTGCCAGGCGCTCCTCTCCAACGTGGAAGTCCATCACGAGCGGATGCGGATCTACCACAAGGACCACGGCCATACGACCTACGTCCGCGACTTTCCCATCTCGATCGACGTCGAGGCCTTGCGCCAACTGGCCGCGTCGCCCGAGGTGGCCGAACTGCGCACCGAGGTCCGGGACCTGACCGAGACCTGCCGATTGATCCTGCGCGTAGACCGCATCGAGCCCAGCAAGAACATCATCCGCGGCTTTTTGGCCTTCGAAGAGATGCTGGAGCTTTACCCCGAGCATCGAGGCCAGGTCAAGTTCCTGGCCTTGCTCGTGCCCTCGCGCCTGGGCGTGGACGAGTACCGCAGCTACCTGGATGAGCTCATGGCTGCGGCCGGCCGGGTGAACGCGGACTATGGCGACAGCGAGTGGGAGCCGGTGCGGGTGCTCGTCGGCGAGAGCTATCCCCGGGCGGTGGCCGCCTTGCAGCTCTACGACGCCCTCCTGGTCAACGCCATCGCCGACGGCATGAACCTGGTGGCCAAGGAGGGACCGATTGTGAACAAGCAGGACGGGGTGCTCATCCTCTCTGAACGGGCGGGGGCGCGGCAGCAGCTGGAGCCGGGCGCCCTGGTCGTCTCGCCCTGCGACGTCTATGCCACGGCCGAGGCCCTCCATCAGGCGCTGACGATGCCCGCCCCGGAACGGTTGGAGCGGGTCGAACGGCTCCGTTGGACCATCGAGCGGGAGGACATTTCCGATTGGCTCTGCCGCCAGTTGCGGGCCCTCGCCGACCTGAACCTCTGAAAGCGAGCGTAGCCCATGACTTTGCCCCAGACTGCCTTCCTGCACTACACCGCGCCCCCCATCATCGGCGGGGTCGAGGTGGTCATCCAGGCCCACGTCGAGGCCTTTGTCGAAGCCGCCCATCCCGTTGCCGTCGTCGCCGGCCGTGGCGAAGCAGAGGCGCTGGCCCCGGAGGCGGACTTTGTCCTGCTCCCCCAAGTCGATTCGCGGCATCCCCGGGTGGCAGAAATGAGCCGCCAACTGGAAGGGGGTCAGGTGCCGCCCGGTTTCGAAGCATTCGTCGATGAACTCGTCGAGGCGCTGGCTTCGGAATTGGCCCCGTTTGACAATGTCATCGCCCACAACGTGCTGACCAAGCGCTTTAACCTGCCCCTGACCGCCGCGCTGTTCCGGTTACTCGACGCGGGCGAAATGCCGAACCTGATCGCCTGGTGCCACGATTTCGACTGGACGAGCCCCAGATCCCGCGCCAAGCTCCATTCCGGCTATCCGTGGGACCTGTTGCGCACCTACCGCCCTGACGTGACCTACGTCGTCGTATCAAAACAGCGGCAGGAAGCCCTGGTCGATCTGCTCGACTGCTCCGAGGAGGAGGTCCGCGTCGTCTATAACGGCGTGGACGCCCAGGCACTGCTCGGGCTCACGGACGAGGGAGCGGCTTTGGTCGAGCGGCTGCGCCTGCTGGCAGCAGACCTGGTCTTGCTCATGCCCGTGCGCGTCACCCAGGCCAAGAACGTCGAGTACGCGCTGCACACGGTCGCCGCCTTGAAAGCCGGGGGCATCCGGCCCAAGCTGGTGCTTACCGGCCCGCCCGATCCCCACGACGCCAAGAGCATGGGCTATTTTCGCAAACTGCAATCGCTGCGCGCCGACCTGGGCGTCGAAGAGGAGATGCGCTTCGTCTTTGAATCGGGGCCAGAGCCCGACGAGCCCTACACCATCGGCTCTGACGTGGTCGGCGACCTCTTTCGCACCTGCGACCTGATGTTCATGCCCAGCCACCGCGAGGGCTTTGGCATGCCGGTCCTGGAGGCGGGCCTGGCCGGGGTGCCGGTGGTCAGCAGTGCTGTGCCGGCGGCCGTCGAGATCGGCGGCGAGGACGTGATCCGCATCGGGGAGGACGAGGAACCCGAGGCCCTCGCCGGGCGACTCCTGGCCTGGGCCGACGGCAATCCCGTCCACCAACTGCGCAAGCGCGTGCGCCAAAAGTACACCTGGTCGGCCATCTTTGAGCGCGACATCCGGCCACTACTGAAGCGTGAAACGTGATGCGTGGTGCGTGATGCGTATTGCGTATTCTGTCACGCAACACGCAATACGGAATACAGAGTGTTTCACAACTTCCAACTTGGCGAGTTGGTACATTAACAATTCAGCATCATAGCCTTCAGAAGAGTGCCATCCGGGCGGCTGGAGGCGAGTGTTGGCCCGTTCCGTGCTCAGCCGTGTTCAGGAGACGGGCCGTGTGGCCAGTTTGAGACGCACGGAAGCAACCGACATCCCAGATAGGCCGTCGGGAGAATACAAAAGTTCGCCGCGCCGTCAGGTTAGTGGCGGCTGATCCACGTCCGAGCCGAGCGGATCTTGTCTGGATGTCCGGTCTTGACCGCCACCCAGGCTACGCTCAACATGGCAATAGCGGCAAAGAGCACGCAATGCTCCACCGCATTCCAACCTCGCTGCTTGTGGTACTTGACGCTCCGCGGAAGGTCAGCTTGGCCCAACTGTTGGTCCGCTCGACACTGGTGGGGCTGTGAAAGAGGGCCATGTACAGCGGGCTGCGCCGGCGCAAGATGCAGAGGGCATCAGTGGCCAGGTCAGCTTCAGGATCAGCGGCGTTGCGTGGGTTCTTGACGATGGCCGGCAAGGCTTTCAGCCGGGTGAGAATGAAGTCAAAGATGGCCAGGGTATCATAGCCGCCATCGCCGATAGAGTACTCACAACGGCGGGCCAGGTGCGGGTGTTCGTCGCAGGCCTGCTCCAACAGCGGCTTGGCCAAGGGGCTATCTTGAGCGTTGCCTGCACCAAAGACCAGGGCAATGGGCAACTCCGTCCCAAAGTCCACGATCCAGACCAGGCAGTAGCCGAGCTGGAACCCGCCATCGTTGTCCGGGTACCCACAAAAAAGGTTCGTCCGGGCGAACGGATGACTTATGAAACACTCTGCCATATGTAAAGCATCCGGCCGACGCGCAAAGGCGCTTCGCTTTCAGCGCTTGATCTTTCTCCGGGCCCTGGCAGCAGGTCAAAGTTTACCCCGGGGGGGCATCTCGCGTCTGTTCTTGCTGCTGGTGGTGGATCTCCCCCGCGATGCTCTGTGGCTCCTGGCTCGCACCTTTGTCCCCGAGCGCGAGTGGCTCGCGTTGCGCTACGGGCTGGAGGACGCGCCCGGCTGGCGCGTGCGGTTGCAACGCCAGGTCTTGTTGTCCAAGTCCGGCACTTGATTCAGCAGGCTACATGAAGTATAATAGGGGCGAAGAAAAGAGCCTATGCGATGCGCTATTCCGTTGCCCAGGTGCCCAAAGGAGAGAGGTTCGGTGACTGGGGGAAAAGAGGAGCTAGCCCCATGGACGTAGCCGCCTACTATGCCAATCTACAGAAACGCCATCGCCAGCGTGAGGAGGAGCGAGAGGTGATCCGCCGCCGTGTTGCGACCCTTGCCCGGTCCGCTGCCCAGGTGGTGTTGCCCGCCTTCCCCCAGGTGCGGCGGGCCTATCTTTTTGGCTCGGTGACACGGCCGGGCGCGCTACGCCGCAGTTCCGACGTGGATGTGGCCGTGGAAGGCGATCTGGATGCAGATTTCGCAGATAAACGCAGATGAGAATGCGCATAGAATCTGCGGAAATCTGCGTTCCCCGGGGTGCCGGGACGGCGAATCTGCGTCCTGTCCCTGGCGCTAAAAAGCCGAATGGAGTTTTGTCAGTCAACCAGGTAGCAGCGGATGGTCCCGGGCGGCCGCTTGTCCGCTTTTATCCGTCGCTCTTCCTCCGGGGCTATCCCCTTTCGGCCAGGGCGCCCAAGCCCTGACGCCGTAGCCGGGGGCGTGCTGCACGGCGGCGATGTGCGTCGCGGCGTCGCGGGAGGCTTGGCTGGAGCAGTGGTTGCGGGGTGAGGGGGAGAGGGGGTGATTGTCTCCTGGCCCTATGTCCTCCACCGATTCTCAAAAGGAGGCCAGACCTTCAGGGTT
>CAYLZO010000245.1:0-7595 GCA_964387775.1 uncultured Anaerolineaceae bacterium | reverse complement strand
ATAGGCGCTTTCCATCACGGCACCCGCAGAAAGCACGGCTGGTCTCAGCGACCAGGTGTGCTGTTTCTCAACACAAGGGGCAAAAAGATACTTCGCCGGGGCGTGATGTGTAGGAGAAGCGGATAGTCACGCACCAGCAGGTCGCGGATGACCAGAGCCTCCTCTTCCATCTCGGCGAGAAGGGTTTGCTGGAAGCTAAAGAGCACATCTACCCCCATGACATGGTAGTCAGCCAGGCCCGGCAGCGTCAGGGTGAGAGGCGTGCCCGCCACCATCTCCTCGACTGCTGGCTCATCGCGCCACAACGCCAGGAGATACCCACCATCGGGCAGCGCAAAGCTGTACTGCTTCAGAGCCACGCCCCCCCCCTCGATTTCGACGGGTACAGAGATCGGCTCGGCCCTGGCCATGAGGGTAGACAGATTCCGGATCACGTCCATCTTGGGCAGATTGCCTTCGTAGGCCGTGCCTGCCAGCAGGGCTGTCGTTTCCATCCCCAGGTGATCGAGGATGCCCCGGGCATAGTACTTGGCCGAGACCGTCTCGCTGTAGACGTTCCACGGCTCGCTGGGGCTGGGGTTGTACGCCGTGGGCCACTGGATCTCTTCCGGGATGTACTCGCCGGCAAATCCATGCGCCGATGCTGTACTCGTGATTTCGTGGATGGTTTCGGGCACCTGGTAGAGATGCGTGATCGAGCCGCCCAGCTCGACGGGATAGGGTCCCGGATGCCAGGAAACACCCTGCACCCGGGTCATGACGTCCGAGGCCAGGATGCCCAGCTCATAGTCGTAACATGCCTGCTCGTACAGGGCCGGCGCCGGACCGGCAATGACCCTGGCTTCTGGATACTCCTCGTGGATGACCGGTGCAGCGCGCCGGACCAGGTTCACATAGTCCGCCAGCTCGATGTTTTGCTGGGTAAAGTCGCTGCCCTCGCCAAAGAAGGATTCGTTCAGGATCTCGTAGTATTGGATGCGGTCCTTGAAGTGGCCGACGATGAAACGGGCATAGTCCAGGTAGCGCTGGATCTCCTCCTCGGTCTTGAAACGGGCATACCCCACCGGTACCGGTTCGATCTCTTCATCCCAGAAGACCAGGCAGTAGACGATGGTGACGCCCATGTCGGCCAGATCGGTGATGAGCTGGTCGTGGACGGGGTCCACATAGTAGCGGGAATAGGCGCCGGTGGCCTGGACGTCGCTCCAATCCAGATAGTCGAGCGACAAACGCTTCCACTTGAGCCCCAGCCGGTTGTGGGTCTCGACGTGGGCCGTGGCTTCCTGGGTCGTCGAGATCGAGCCTCGCAAAGAAAGCTGATCTCCGATGCGGTTGTCCGCCAGGTTGCCGGCGCTTTGAGCGCGGAACAGGGTCCGGGGCAAGCTGTTCCCCTCTTGCAGCACCAGGGAGCGCTGCGTGCCCGACACGGGGTACGAGAACTCGCTCGTCGTGCCGGTGGGTTCGGTCGCCGTTGCGGTCAGATTGGGGCCCGTGAATGCAGCGCCCTTGGCAAAGTGAAAGGTTCCCATGCCGTCGGCGACGGCCTGGCCCTCGTAGCGTTCGCCCTCGTCGCGGTCGTCGGCAAAGACCTCGACCGTGCAGTTGGCGCAGGTGGTGCCCGCCAGCGTGCCGGCGGGAAAGTCAAAGTCCAACACCAGAGGGGCAGGGTGTTCCTCCCCACCACCCTGCCACAGGGCAATGCCCGACTCACCGTTGTCGTGGATGCTGTTGCGGGTGATGGTGTTGCCCAGGGCGTCTGGCGTGCGGACTTCTACGCCGTGGATGCCGTTGTGGGCGATCAGGTTGCCCGGGCCGATCACGTTGGCGCCGGCGGCCTGGTCGACGACGACGCCACTTTCCAGGTTGCCCAGGGCAACGAGCCCAGTAGCATCGGTTCCGATGAGGTTGCCATCGATGATGTTGTTCTGCGCTCCGCAGCAGATGTAGACGCCGCTCTGGCTATTGCCGCTGATCAGGTTGTCCGTCACCTGGTTATGGGACGCGCCGTTGATGTGCACGCCGTCGCGGCTGAGGCCGCTGGCCGTTATGCCATTCAGGTCGGTGCCGATGTAGTTGCCGGTGATCGTGTTGGACGAGGTGCCGGCATCCCACAAACCGACGCCAAAGCTGCCCTCGCCCCCGAGGAGATTGCCCTGGCCCAGGGGGCCGGAGCCGGTGCCCGGATCGCCGCCGATGGCGTTGTCCTGTGCACCGCCACGCAGGCCGACGGCGGCGTTGGGAAAGTTGAGGATTTGCAGGCCCTGGATGATGTTTTCGTTGGACGAGACGTCGAGGCCGTTCGCGCCCGGATCGACGATGGCGCTGCCATCCAGGATGGCACCGGCATCGCTGGCGTCGAGGGTCAGGCTGCCCTGGCTCAGTTCTGGTAGGGGCGTATTGAGGGTGATGGTGGCCGGGGAACCAGGCGGAAAGACACCCGGATCGAAAGTAATGGTGTCGCCGGGTTGGGCGTCGAGCAGCGCCTGGCGCAGGCTGCCGGGGCCGCTGTCGTTCCTGCTGGTGACGAGCAGTGCCCCTTGTAGCTGATAGGGTGGTGCAGCGCGGGCAGGCCACGGGCCCTGGTGGGAGGCGGCGAGTTGTACACACAAAACCAGGGCTGCAAATACCACGATGAAACCAGTCGTGACCAGTATTCGCTTCACGTTATACAACCTCCAATCAGGGAGCAACCCCCTTCAAAACCGTAGGCAAGAAGACATATCGGGGCACGTAGGGGCGGAGGATCAGCGGGTAGTCCTTGACCATGAGGTGGGGGATGACCAGGCCACCGGCCTCGACGGTGTAGAGTACCTCTTGCTGGAGGCCGTAGAGTGGATCGACGGCGACGATCTTGTAGCCATCGTACTGGCCAGCAAGATGGAGCGTCGCTGTGACACCCTGATCGGCCTCTGCTGCGATGCCGTCGCTCCACAAGGCAACCAGATAGGCGTCGCCGGGTAGGGCGAAAGTGTAACTCACCACGTCGGTCACGGCAGTTTGAACGGTCAGGGGCAGACTGATGGGTTCTGCACCGGCCATGAGCGTTGCCAGGTTGCGGACTGTGGCCGTCGAGGCTGCATAGTCGTGGGAGATGCGCAGGTTGCCGGCAGTGACATTCATGCCCAGATGCCTGACGTCCTGGCGAGCATAGTACTTGGCGCAGACTGTCTCGGGATACGACCAGGGCTCCGTGTGGCTGGAATCGGTGGAGGACCGCCAGTTCATTTCGTCCGCTTCATACTCGCCAGTAAATCCGTGGGCCGAAGCCACGTCCATGATGTTCTGAACAAGGGCGGGGTAGTTGGCATAATACTCGGGATGCGATTCGGGCGATTCGCCGTAAAAGGGGTGCCACGAGACCACGTCCACCAGGGACATGACGTCCGATTCCAGGATGGCAAACAGATAGGCTTGAGAGTCGGGATTGCTCAGGCCGGTCGTGCCTCCCACCTGGATCCTGGCTTCTGGATACTCCTGGCGGATGACAGGCACTGCACGCCGCACCAGGTTGATATAGTCCTCGACCTCGATGTGTTGGGCGCACTCGGAGACGTCCGGCTCGTTCCAGATCTCGTAGGTCCGCACACGGTCTTGAAAGTGACCGACGATGAACCGGACAAAGTCCAGGTAGCGCTGGATCTCTGCCTCGGTTAGGAAGCGGGGACAGGGATAACCGACGCCGCCGGGGTAGGCGGCCTTGTCCCAGAACGAAAGAAAGTAGGTCATCTCGATGCCGTTCTCGGCCAGGTCGGTGACGAACTGATCGTGGCTGGGATCGACCGAGAATTCGGACTTGCTCCAGTCCACCTTGTCCCAGTCGCCGTCGTTGATAGCGAGACGAAAGCGTTTGACGCCCATGTACCTGGCCTCGTCGAGCAGATCGGACAGGGGCTGATAGGTCCACAGGCCATGCCAGTGGCTGGCGATGCGGTTGTCCACGAGGTCGCGCGATTGCCTGGCAAACAACCGGCGCGTGGGCAGGTTGTTTGCCTCTTGAAGGATCAGCGCTCCCTGGTCACCAATTGTCGGGATGGAGAATTCGCTGCTATTGCCTGTGCCGTCGGTGACAGTGGCCGTCAGATGAGGTCCAGCGAAAGGCGATCCTTTGTCGAAAACAAACAACCCGGCGCCGTCGGTCGCAGCCTGCCCTTCGTAGACCCTGCCTTCCTCGTCGTCTGCTGAAAAGATTTCCACTATGCTATTGCTGTAGGCCAGGCCCGAGACGGTGCCGGCGTCCCGATCGAAATACAAAAGCACCGGGGGATCCAAGTTTTCGTTGCTACCTCCCCACAGATCGATGCCCAGCCAGCCATTGTCGTAGATGCTGTTTTGAGTGATGGTGTTGCCCTGACAATCAGAACCGTATAACTCGATACCACTCGCCTCGTTGTAGGCAATCACGTTGTCAGGCCCGATCATGTTGTTGCTGGCTCCGCCCGTGATGCGGATTCCATGAGCATGGTTACCCAGGCCATTGTCATGGATATCGTTGCCAGTGATTATGTTTCCATGGACTTTGGAGCCGTACACTTCAATGCCGCTGGCCAAGTTGTAGGCAATTGCGTTGTCAGGTCCGATCACATTGTCGCTAGCTCCACCCGTGACGGGAATTCCGTGGGCACGGTTGCCCAGGGAGTTCTCCCCGCTGAAATCCACGCCAATGGCATTCCCGCTGATGACATTGTGGTGGACTTCTGGCCCGTGAAGGCCAATGCCCGCGTCGTTGTCGCCCACCAGGTTGTGGATGATTTGGTTGTTGTGGCCGCCGACGATGAGTATGCCCTGGTAAGTATTGCCCCAGGCCAGGATGCCCCCTGGATCGGTGCCGACATAGTTGCCCACGATCGTGTTGAAAGATGCTGTCCCTACGAAAATGCCGACGTTGCCATTGTTGCTGGCCAGATTCCCCTGACCCAACGGCCCACTGCCGACATTTCGGTCCCCGCCGATCGTGTTGTTCTGAGCATCATCCCGGAGCTCGATGCCGTTGTTGGGAAACCCCACGATTTGCAACCCCTGGACCGTGTTCCCGTCTGAGACGATATCCAGTCCATTTGCCATCGGGTCAGCGATGCCTGTGCCGTCCAGAACCACGCCAGCGTTGCTGGCATTGGCGGTCAGATCCCCCTGGCCCAAAGGGGGCAGGGGACTGGTGAGCGTAATGGATACCGGCGCGCCTGGCGCAAAGACAGACGGCTCGAAGAGGATCAGATCGCCGGGCTGGGCATTGAGCAGGGCCTGGCGGAGGGTGCCAGGACCGCTATCGGCAGTACCGGTGACGACATGAGAAGTGGTGGAGAGAGCAGAAGATGACAGCGATCCCAATCTCCCGTACCCCGGGAGGACCAACAGCAAAACGATAGCGATGGCCAATGTTCTCCTCACGATGTTCCTCCTCGATCATGCTGATCCCAAGGCTGTGTTTCGTGTGCTTGTGAACAGGTCTCGGATCCGGTCCGCCTGATCTGATGCCCAGAATTCAAGGCACTGGCCCGAGTCAGGGGTTGCTGGAATGGCTGCGATGATGTCTCGCACAGCGATGATGTCTCGCACAAGGTGCGTTCCATGGACCAAATCCGTGGCTGATACCCGGCAAAAGTATACTACCTGTGCTGTATCGGGTCAAGTCGTCAAGTCTAGCAAGACCTGGTCTCGAACTCCGGGGTAGATGAGAAAGCGCATTTGCTTTCTTCCGCGCAGATTCGTATTATTGTTCCTTCAACACAAGCGGCAGATAGATCGTCGCTCTCAAAGCCCAAGCTGGCGAGAACTCGGACGTATTTCCCTCGCCATCGGTGGTAGTAGCCGTGATATACGGCCCGGTCAGTGGGCGGCCTTTGTTGAAGACAAAGGCCCCATACGCATCTACGACGGCGCTGCCCTCGCAGATGTGGCCTTCGTCCTCGTCGTCGGAAAAGACCTCCACCGTACAGCCGGGGCAGGCCGTGCCGGAGACAGTGGTTCCGGCGGCCCCGTGGATGACAGGCACAGGGAGCAAGCTGTTACCCCCATCCGTCAGGAGAATCCCTGGCCCCAGATTGCCATAGATGGCGTTGCGGCGCAGGGTGTTGTACCCCCCATTGGCGATGTGAACGCCGACTGTCTGGCCAAAGCTCACTTCTCCGTTGTGGGCGATGATATTTCCCTGGATCATCGTGTGGGCAGCGTACCCTTCCACGACGATCCCGGCCTGGTGATTGCCCCACTGTCGTGAACCCGTGGCGTCGGTGCCGATGTCGTTGCCCAGGATCCAGTTGTGCTCCGTGCCGGCGACGCTGACATGCACGCCGACGTCGTTGTCGGCGATGAGGTTGCGCTCCGTCGCTGTGGCGCCGCCGACAAAGGTGCGCCGCGTGTTGACGTGCAGCCCAATGCCCGTACCATTGCCCAGCGGCTGTGCGCCGTCTGGCGTTACCCCGATCATGTTACCCAGGATCAGGTTGTCGGTGTATTCGAAACCGGCCAGGGCTATGCCCGGCCCTCGATTGCCACTGATGAAGTTGCCTTCCCCCACTTGTGTGCCGCCGATGCGGTTGAAGCCGCAGTGGTTGAGGTGGATACCGTGATTGTTCCCGAGTGCACTGGTCCCACTTGCGTCGGTGCCGATCCAGTTGCCGATGACGGCATTGTGGGTGCTGCCCGGATCGCTGATGGAAACACCGGTTTCGACGTTCCCACTGATGAGGTTGCGCTCAGCCGGCGTGGTGCCGCCGACGACGTTGTTGGAGGCCTGGACCTCCATAATCACGCCGACAGAGATGTTCCCCAGGCTGTATTGTCCATCGATGTCTGTCCCGATGTAGTTGCCGGCCACGACGTTGAACCGGGCGCGCTCGCCCAGGATCTGGATACCGCGGAAGTGGTTGGCGCTGATGATGTTGCGCTCCCCGGCCGTTGGCCCGCCGATGTTGTTGCCTGCTCCCAGGACGGCGATCCCAACCTCGTTGGACCTGGCATCACGGCCGGTCACATCCGTCCCGATCAGGTTCCCCAGAACCACGTTCTCGTCCCCCCACAACGAGATGCCCTCGTTGTTGTTGCCGAACTGGTTCCCCTGGCCTGTGGGGGCCGCGCCCTGGCTGCGGTCGCCACCGATCGTATTGTGCTTGTTGTCTACACACAGAGCGGTGTAGGGGAAACCCACGAACTGCAATCCGCGCACCGTGTTGGCATCGGACGCAATCCAGAGCCCGCAGATGCTGTCCGCGAGAAGGTGGCCGTCCAGGATCACCCCCGCCTCGCTGGCGTCGATGCTCACCTGTCCCTGATCGACTGCCGGTAGGTCGCTGAGGAGCGTGATCGTCACCGGACTCAGAGGGTCGAACACCTCAGGATCGAAGGTGATGGTGTCACCGGTTCGAGCTCCCACAAGCGCCTCGCGCAGCGTCCCTGCTCCGCTGTCCAGCGGGCTGGTGATGGTGAGCGTCTTGGAATGCAAAATGACGGGCGCCGAAAACTCGGAGGTGTTGCCGGCTGCATCGGTGGCCGTCGCCGTAACCAGGGGGCCGAGCAGCCCGGCAGGCTGGGTGAAGGTGAACACCCCCGACCCATCGGCTGCGACGCTGCCCTCGTATACCTGCCCCTCGTCGTCAGGT
>CAYLZO010000244.1:0-7605 GCA_964387775.1 uncultured Anaerolineaceae bacterium | reverse complement strand
GTCGGCCAGCACCTGGGCGGCAAAGGCTTCGTTGATCTCGATGAGGTCATAGTCGCCCAGTGTGGTCTCGGTGCGCTCCAGCAGGCGGCGCACGCCGTGGGCCGGGGCGATAAAGAGCCACTGGGGCTCCACGGCCGCCTGGCCGTAGCCCGTGATGCGGGCCAGGGGCTTGAGGCCCAGCTCGTTGGCCTTGGCCCGGCTCGTGACCACCACGGCCGCCGCCCCGTCGGTGATACCCGGCGCGTTGCCGGCGGTGACGATGCCGTCCTTCTGGAAGGCGGGCCGCAGCTTGGCCAGGGCCTCCAGGCTGGTGTCGCGGCGGGGTGTCTCGTCGGTGTCAAAGACCAGGGGCGGCCCCTTGCGCTGCGGCACCTCGACCGGCACGATCTCGGCCTCAAAGCGGCCGGCGTCGATGGCCTCGATGGCCTTGCGCTGGCTGTGATAGGCGTACTCGTCCAGCTCCTCGCGGGTCAGGCCGAACTGCTCGGCGATGAATTCGGCCGAGCAGCCCATGTGCTGGTCGGTGAAGCTGCTCCACAGGCCGTCGTGGACGACGCCGTCCACCAGCTCGCCGTTGCCCAGGCGATAGCCGCCCCGGGCCTTGGGCAGGTGGTAGGGCACCAGGCTCATGTTCTCCATGCCGCCGGCCACGTAGACGTCGCCGTCGCCGGCACGGATGAGGCCCGCCGCCAGCATGACGGTCTTGAGCCCCGAGCCACACACTTTGTTCAGCGTCACCGCGCCGACCTCGGGCGGAATGCCGCCGTGGATGGCCGCCTGGCGGGCCGGGGCCTGGCCCTGGCCGTTGGGCACCACGCAGCCCATGAATACTTCGTCCACCAGGGCCGGGTCGATGCCCGCCCGACGCACCGCCTCGCCGATGGCGACGGCGCCCAGACGCGGGGCCGGCGTGGTCGAAAGACTGCCCATAAACTTGCCGATGGCCGTCCGGCAGGCCCCGACGATGACTGCTTCTCGTTCGTTGCTCACTGATTCCTCCTGATGATTCTGTTTTGTTTACAATTCGCTCCTGCTGAACCACAGTCCAGCAGGAGCGAAAAGGTAAATTCTGGCTACCGTAGCCAGGGATTGAGTCGCTTTTCCTCACCGATGGTCGTCGGCTGGCCGTGCCCCGCATAGACGACGGTTTCGTCGGGCAGGGCAAAGAGCACGCGCCGGATGCTGTCCATGAGCTGCTGATAGCTCCCACCGGGTAGATCGGTGCGGCCGATGCCCCGCCGAAAGAGCACGTCGCCGTCGAACAGCACCCCCTCGTCCGGCTCGTAAAAGCAGACGTGGCCCGGCGTGTGGCCCGGCGTGTGCAGCACGCGGAAGCGCAGGTTGCCCACGGCCAACTCGTCGCCGTCGTGGAGTTCCAGGGTGGGCGGCGGGCTGGCCTCGGCCTCCAGGCCAAAGAGAGCCGCGCCGCCCGCCTGCTCCAGCAAGGGCTGATCGGCGGCGTGGAGGGCCAGCGTCGCGCCGGTGGCTTCGACGAGGGCGCCATTGGCGTCGGTGTGGTCAAAGTGGGCGTGGGTGTTGAGCACGTACTTGAGCATCAGTTCGTGCTTTTCGACCTCCGCCAGAATACGCTGGGGGTGGCCGCCGGGGTCGATGACGGCCCCCACCTCGGTCTCGGGGCAGCCGACGACGTAACAATTGGTCTGAATGAGACCCACGGGCATGGGCACGATAATCACGGAATGCCTCCTCAGGGATAGGCTAGAAAGAGTTGGGCGGCGGGACTTTGTCCAGACGGTCCTCCGCCAGGGGCTTGGTCTCCACTCGCCAGTAGAGGGCCTCCAACAAGGGATAAAAAGCGGAATAGCGGGCGATGGTCTGTTCGATGAACACGGCCAGCGCCTCCGGCTGGCCAACGTAGATGGGCTCCCCCTCGTTGATCACGCCGAAACGAAAGACGAGGGGCATGCGCCGCAGGTCCACCAGCTCGACGCCCCCCAGGTCCAGTACCTCGCCGATGGTCATCTCCAGTTTGAGGCGCTCGGGCCATGACAGGCGCTCGGCAAAGAGGGCCGCCAGATCACAGTCCCCTTTGCGCCGCAGTCCAAAGGCGTAGAGGGCGACCAGGCGGGGCTCGTCGTGGCATATCTCGCGCAACCGGGCCAACTTTTCGTCGGAAAAAGAGCAACCCGCTTTCATCCACCACCTCCCACCGTATTATAGCATAGGTTGCGGCTAGATGTCCACCTCGCTCATTTCGTCCAACGCCTCGACGGCGGCCAGGGTCCGGGGCGCAGCGCGGGCCGGCTGGCGGCGTGCCCGCAGCCTCGACCAGAGGCTCGCGCCGAGGAAGAGCAGGGCCGGCGCAGCTACGACGGTCAGGAGGTAGGGCACGATCGGGATCGTGGGCGTCGCCGAAAAGCGGTCCAGGTTGAGGAGGATGAGGGCCACGCTGGTCCAGACGGTCAAAAAGTTGGGCACCGCGTCGCCGGAGCGGATGAGCCGCAGGCCCATGCGGCGCTTCCGGGTCAGGGGAAAGAGCAAGTTGCTGCCCATAAAGCCCAGTTGATCTTCGAGGACGTGGGCCAGGGCGGCCAGGGCCATCGCCAGCCCGTAGGCCGGGCCGATGAGAAACCCGAGCACGCCCAGGAACAGGACCATGCCCAGCGAGTGGGTCCAGGCCCGGTGCCAGGGCAGAAAGGTGACCTCCACGGCGTCGCCCGCCCGCTCAAAGGCCAGCGATGGGCCGCTGAAAATGTCGATGGTCGTCTCGGCGTCGTAGGTGTGGCGGATGGGGGCTTTGACCCGGGCCCGGCCCGCTGTCAGGCCGGGGATCTCGCTGCCCTCGTAGGCCACCTGGCCCGTGGTCACCGCCGGGCCGACGCGGACGACGACCTGGTCTTCCTCCAGGTCAAAGGTGACGCTGTAGCGCCGCCACAGGTCGGCCCCCAGCTTGAGGGTGTGCAGGTGGATTCTGATCCGCTCGCCCGACTCGTAGGCGCGGTTCATGGCCGCCGCGATCCGGTCGGCGATGGCCTGGGGGTCGGGCTGGCCGTCCTCGGTGGTGAGTTTGGCGGGATCGATCTCGTCGTCCAGCCGCTCAAAGTAGCGGACGAATTTGAAATCGAGGGTGTCGGGCAGCAGGCCGGCCAGGCCGCCCAGCAGCGGCCCAAAGCTCAGATTCTGCGCCGCGTCGTAGACGATCTCGGGGAAAAAGGTGGCGACGGCCACGCCGGTGATGAAATGGGCGATGCCCTTCACCGAAATCTACCTCCTGCCTTTTCGCTACTTGCCGGGCACCGGCTCGCCGCACTTGGGGCAGAAGAGCGAGTTCTCGCGCAATTGGGCGCCGCAGTGGACGCAGAAGCGCATCGGCGGGGGCTCGGCTTCCTGCACCAGGCGCGCGCCACAACCCTGGCAAAAGGTGGCCCCGGCGACGACGGGCACGCCGCACTGGGGGCAGAGGTTCTCGGCCGGGGGCCGGGGTTGGGCTTGAGCCTGAGGCTGAGGTTGGGCTTCGGGCTGGGCCGGCTGAGGGAGCGGGGGCGGCTGGAGCTGCTCCAGCTCTGCCTCTTTGGCCTCGATTTCCGCCCGGATCTCGTCCACGCCCTTGCACAGGCTGACCAGCTCGGGCTGTTTCAGCGATCCGGCCTCGTAGAGCGCCAGCACCTGGGCGCTCAGCGAGTTGATGGCCTGGGCTTCCCTGGTCTGCAAGTCCTGGATCTCTTGCTTGACCTGGCTGACCTTGCGCCGGCGGTCGGCCTCGGCCATGCGATGGCGCAAGCCGCTGATGGCGGACTGGATCTGGCCGCCCTTGTCCACCTCCGAGATTACCTGCCCGGCGCCCTCGACGATCTTGTCCAGCAATTCGCTCATCGTGCTACCTCCCCACTTGATACCTCGGTCACGCCTCCCTATACGACCGGGACCGCGCCGGGTCTCACGAGACCGATCCCTCGCCGGGCTGGCGATGGAGGACGTGGTAGCCTACGACGGCCAGCGAGACGTGGACGTTGAGCGAGCGCCCCTTGCCGTACATCGGCACAAAGAGGGCCGCGTCGCAGAGGGCCAGGCAGGCGCGGGTCACGCCGTGATCTTCGTTGCCCAGCACCAGCGCGACCTTGTCCGGATAGGGGACCTCGTAGTAAGGCCGGCAGTCGTTCGTGATCTCGAGCGCGCCGAGCCAATAGCCCGCCTCTCGCAGTTCGTGCAGGGCGGCTTCGGGGCGGTCCACCTGCCGCCAGGGCACCCGCCGGTCCTTGCCCCGTCCAACCTTGGTGATGGTGGGGTGGGGCGGCGCCGGCGTGATGCCGGCCAGGACGACCTCGGTCACGTCCAGCGCGTCGGCGATGCGGAAAATAGAGCCGACGTTGACGGGGTAGGCCACGCTCTGGCAGACGATGACCAGGTCCCGGGGCGAGGGTGGCGGTGGAAGCTTGCGCAGAAAGCGCTTGAGGGGCGTGCCTCGCAGTTGTTTCATGATGCTCGCGGCGCAGCCCTAGGCCCCAACGCAAGCGTCGTAGAGGGGCACCAGCTCCTTGCAGGCGTCCACGATCTCGGTGGCCATTGCCTTTCCGGCCCGGATGGCCACCTCCGGCGAGACGGTCCGCTGCAAACGGACCTCGCCCCGCCTGTCTGACGCGACCCCTTGCAGATATTCCACCACCTCGTCCCAGTCCATCTCGCGCGTTGTTTCCTGGTCCTCCGTCTCGTGCTGCCAGAGAAAGCCACCGTCCTGCGCCGTGATCCGGGCCACCCGGCCAAAGCTCTCCGTCATGGCATAGACGTCCATGTGGAGTTCGTAGGAATCCATCGCCGGGCGGACCGCCTGGCGGATGGGGACCTCGTCCAGGGCGGCCAGGAAGCCGGCCCAATGGCTATCGGGCTTGGCTTCACCACTGCCCTTGGCCACGCGGAATCCGTATCGGATCCCATGCTCGTCCACCTTGACAAAAAAGAGGGCCAGGTGCTCGCGATCGTCGCGATCAAAATACTTGCTGCGGGCCACGTGCACGCCCGATTCCCGGGGCACGATCCAGGAGTAGAA
Organism: uncultured Anaerolineaceae bacterium; assembly: GCA_964387775.1. GTDB lineage: Bacteria > Chloroflexota > Anaerolineae > JAAYZQ01 > JAAYZQ01 > CAYLZO01. Next base: position 2,600 of record CAYLZO010000244.1, on the reverse strand, counting down.
GGCGCCGATGGGGCCCCGGCTCAGTTCGTAGGCCAGCACTTTGCCCATGTCCTCGCGGCCCGACCAGGCAATGCGCCGTTTGGTCGGGTGAAATTCGCCTTCCTCGAACCCCTCGAACTCGGGTTTTGACTTGACGCGCTTGATCCGCCGCCGGGCCTCGCGCCGGGCCTCGCGAGCCAGGCGCTGTCGCTCCTCTTCGCGAGCCAACTGCTCCTCAAACTGGATGTTCTCCCAAATGCGCGCCTGAAGATCGACCCGGGTCTCTAGGGTCCCGCCATCCTTGTAGCGGATCTTCATCCGATCGCCATCAATGGTCTGGACCACGTACTCGCCACGCCGGTTTCGATACGTTTTGCCTACTTCGAATGGATGCGACATGCCTGCTCTCCTTCTGGGTTGTCAACGGGACTGAATATGATGCCTCTAGACGAGTCAGAAAATCAACACCCCTTATTGTACTTCAAAAAGCATCTCTCGCCAAATAGAGACCGGGGAATCTCGGCAAGGGCGGAGCGTTTGCCGGGGCTAAATGAGGCCCAGCCAGCCGGCGACCGTCGTGCCCAGGCCGGCCATGTTCAGCGTGAGGGGCAGGAGGAGCACGCCCATGCAGTTCATCCGCCGCGAGCCCCACAGCACCGGAATGAGGCCGATGGCGGTGGCGGCGGCAGCAATGAGCAGGCCGCCCCGGCCGGTCAGCCCCAGGACGACGCCGACGAGCAGGGCCAGCGTCGCCGCCGAGATCCAGCGATAGTCAAAGCGGCCCACCAGCCAGATGGCGCCCCGGCTCAGTCCCAGCAGCAGCAGGAAGGCCAGCGCCCCGCAGAGGAGCATCGCGCCCACGGCCAGCCAGTAAGTCTCCGGCGTGTGCGCGGCGTAGAGCACGCTCAACATCCAGGCCATGCCGCCCCGGGCCAGGTGCAGGCCCGGCACGAAAAAGAGGAGGAAGGCCCCGACATAGTACACGAGCTTGCTCGCCCCCTGGCTGACGATAAAGAGCCGATCGTCGCGCTGGGCCGTGGCGTGTCCGGCCAAAAAGCCGCCGATGCCGCCCGTCACCACCGGGAAAAAGGCGGCAAAGAGTCCGCCCAAAGCCCCGGCCCCCACGCCCCGGGCGACGAGGCCCGGCGAGAGATCCACCGAGCGGCTCACGTGCTGCGCAGGTACGCGGGCCTGGGAGACGATGTTCTGCAAGACCCAGGGGATGGCAAAGAGCCCGACGAAGGCCGGCAGCAAATTCTGAAAGGCGACCTCGGTGGGCACCAGGTTGCCGTAGAACAGCACAAAGCCGAGCACGCCCGAGAGCAGGAAGGTCAGCAGGCCCGCGCCCAGCGAGCGCCAGGCGTCGAGGAACTTGGCCCAGCCCGTGCGGCCCCGGTCGGAGCCTTTGGGCCACTCGCTCATGAGCATGTAGAGGATGACAGCGCCGAGGATCCAGTGCAGGTGGGGGCCGACCACGGCCCGCACCAGGGAAAAGACCTTGGGCGCCAGCGGGGCCAGGAGCAGGAGCACCACCAGCCCGCCCAGCCCGCCGACGCCGGTCAGCACCGAGGCCTCGAATCCCCGCTGCTGCATGAGGTATTTTTGTGCCGGCAGCACGATAAAGAGGGTGCTGTCGTCGGGCGCGCCGAGAAAGACGCTGGGGATCGTGTTCAGCACGGCATAGCCCACCACCAGGCCCAGCATAAACAGGGCCAGCACCTCGCCGGGCACCCGCCCCTCGACCTTGACGGCTAGGATGACCAGCAACCCGGCCACGTTGTAGATGTGGAGCGCCGGAATGCACGATAGGAAAGCCGAGAGGACCGTGCCCAGCAGCGCCGCGCCGATAAGGACCGCGTATTCGGTCACGGCAGCACCTCCACATCGGCGCCGGCCACGGGGACGATCTGGAACTCGTTGCCCCCCTTCTCGTAGATGCTGAATTCGCCAACCACCCGGATTCGCGCCCCTGGAGTCAGTTGCGCCCGATCCGGCACCCGCTCGTAGATGTTCTGCCACAAGAGCACGACGATCTGCCCCGTGCCATCCCCCACCACGAGTTTGACGAAACTGGAGGAGGTTTGGACCTCCTGGATGGTGGCTTCCACCCGGAACCACCTGCCCACGTCGGAGGGCGTGATGTTGGCAATCGTTCGCTCCTCCAAAGGCGGGTGCTCCGCCACGGTGCGCAGCTTGAGGTCGGCTTCCGCCCCGGGGATGATCTCCAGGTCTCCGCGCCATTCTCCGATCTCACCGGTGACGTCCAGCACCGTGCCCTGCGCCAGGTCGTACCGCAGACCCAGGCTCATCTCCTCGTAATCGTCCTGAAATACGAACAGGATGATGGTGCCGGTGCCGTCACTCAGGCGATAGTTGGCGCCGCTCGACGTGCCCCACGCGTCGGTGATGGTCGCCTGCTCGATCTGGAAGGTCTGGCCGATGTCGTCCCAGACGATCTGGCCGATCTGTTTCACCTCGGCCTGGGGCTCTGGGGTGGCCGTCGGTTCGGGTGGGGCGGTGGCCTGCGCCGGCGGGGTTGGACTCGGGGTAGTGGTAGGCTCGGCAGTAGGCTCCGGCATCTGCGTAGGTTCAGGCGAGGGCGAGTCCTCCGGCGTGGCGCT
>CAYLZO010000243.1:0-7686 GCA_964387775.1 uncultured Anaerolineaceae bacterium | reverse complement strand
GGGTTTGTTCGTCGGGGGTGAGTTCGATGGGGGGCGGGGGCGGCTCGGGTGGCGGGGAGCGGGTATCAGGGATCGGGGATCGGGAATCAGGTGTCGGGGAATCAGGCCCGATACCTGATTCCCGATACCTGATCCCTGGCCCTATCAGGCCGAGTTGCTCGCGGAGGTTTTCCAGTTCTTGCCGTTGGCGCTGGCGGAGGTTGGCAGCGGTGGCCTCGGCCTGGGCCGGCTGGCCGGTGGCGGTGTAGAGGGCTTGGAGCAGGCGCAGCAGGTCGACGGCGGGCGGGCGCTCGTCGCGCTCGCTGCGTGACAGGGCGGTGCGCGCCCAGAGGAGGGCTTTTTCGGCGTCGCCTCGGGCTTGCCACAGGCGGGCCAGGCCCAGGGCCGTGGCGGCGGCTTCGGGGCGCAGTCGCTCGCGCTGCTGGAGGGCGGCCTCGGCGCCGTCGAAATCGCCGGCGGCCTGGCAGACGTCGGCTTGCAGGCTCCAGGCGGTGAGCATCTGGGGATGCTCAGTGGTCAGGTCGCGGGCGATGGCCTGGGCAGCGGCCAGGCCCTGCGCGCCGGCCGCCAGGTGCGCCCGCGCCTCCAACGCCCGCGACGTGTTGGAGGCGCGCAAGGCGTGGCGGCGGCGCATCATCTCCACGGCGCGGCCGGGCTGGTCCAGGCCCAGGTGGGCGCGGGCCAGGTTGTCATAAACGGACACGAGGTGGCTGTGGGTGGCCAGGAGCTGTTGCAGGCAGCGGCGGGCGGCGTCGTGGTGCTCCCAGCGGAGCAGGTAGCGGATCAGGGCGTTCCGCGCCTTGGCCGGGAGGGCCGGCACGTCGGCGGGCGAGAGCTGGAGGTCGGCGAGGACGTCGTCAGGCATCGGTGGGGTGGGGTGTCTCGTGTTCGGCTGCGTACTCGCCTGGCTCCTCACGCACGGCGTAGGCCCGATCGTGGGGGCCGACGGTGAGAAAGACGACGGTCCGGTCCGGCAGCCCCTCGCAGAAGCAGTATTGGCACGCGGGCACGCGGCGGCATTCCTCGCAGATGACGAACAGAATCCGAAAGTTGCGCGTCACCCGCACGCTGCGGCAGCCGCGCAGGTCTTTGCCTTTTGGCTGTCGGCCCAGTTTCTCGGAGTCTCGATACGGATCTTCCAGTATCTGGTCAACGTGAGCCTGAATGTGCTTCCGCAGGTTGCCATATCGACGTTTATTCTTCAGGAACCTGTTCTCGAATACTCCCTTGTATCGGCTGGTCACCCCCAAACCTCGTCGTAGGTATGGAACTCGAGTTTGCCCTCTTGGGCTCGTCTTTCAATGTCTTCCAGGTCCTGGTATAGTGGCGAGCCCGGCTCGATAATGGTCGGTCCGCCGTCCAGCCACTCGGCCATCACGTCGCGGACCTCTTCGCGCACGGCCTGGCGGATCAAGGCTTCGAGCTCCGACAAGTCTATGGTTGCGGTGCGTTCGGGTGCAACTTGTACAGTGGACACGGTTTCATCCCTCCGATTCCGGTGTGGGATTATTATACCGCCATTCGTCGCCGCTGTCAATCTGGCGGCCCGTCACAAGTTGTCATAATCGACTGTGGCCTCGTAATCGGGCAGGGTGTGGACGCCGACGATGACGAGCCAGTAGCCGCCCTGGTAGGCACGGGTGAGGCCCACGGCCAGGTAGACTTCTCGAATGCCCAGCCGGGCCTCCAGGTCGCCGGCCGTGAACTCGGTCCAGCCGCCGTCGGCGGGCAGCCAGGCGCGGCCTAGCGCCCGCCACTTCAGGTCGGTGACGGCGATGCCGCCCTTGGCGTAGGAGCCCCGGTAGGGCTTGCCGTCGAGGCCAAAGGCCAGGCGGGCTTCGAACAGGCCGCTGTAGCCGTCGAGGCGGAAGCAGCCCTTGACCCACTCGGGCCGGATCAGGCACAGCGAGCGTTGCTGGCTGACCAGGACCTCGCCGGGGGCGGTGTCGAGATACTTGCGCAGGAAGGCGGCGCGGCGCTCGCCTTCGAGGCGGCGGAGGACGCGGGGCTGGTGGCGGACGAAATCGGTGATCCAGTCCTCGACGTGGGGCGCCATCTCGCGGGGACGGAGCCGGTTCAGCTCGACGACGTCGAAGGGCTGGAGGACGGCGCCGTCGGGTGTGGTGACGTCGCCCAGGAGGACGTGGCCGTGCTCGCGGACGGGCCGCACCCAGCGCAGGCCGGTGATGGGGTCGGGCTCGGTGCTCATGCCGGCCAGGCAGACGCCGCCCAACATCTTGGTGACGGCCAGGAGGAGGATCGGTTGAATGGGCATGGGGCCTCCGGTAGGGCAATTTGCCAAATTGCCCTACAAATGCTCGATCTCTAGGTCGGGGAGGTGGGCGGCCCAGTGCTCGGCGACGAGGCGGCGGTGGCAGTGCTCGGGCGTGGGCTCGGCGCAGAGGAGGCAGGGGCGGCGGTAGCGGGCCAGGATCTCGCGGCCCTGGCGCCCGGCCTCGCGCTCGGCCAGGAGGGGGCGGAAGGTGCGCTCGTAGGCGGGCCAGTCGCCGTCGGCTTTGTAGGCGTCGAGGATCTCGTCCGTGGGGGCCAGGTCGGGCCGGTGTTCGTACTCGATGCCGAATCCGGCGCGAAGGAGAAAGGCCAAGTCGTCGCGCTTGGCAAAGCCGGCCAGTTGGGACGTGTTGCGCAGGCGGACGTCGATGATGGCGTCGACGCTGGCCTCCTGGAGCCGGTGCATAAAGTGCGCCAGCGACGTTTTGGTGTGGCCGATGGTATGGATGGTGGGCATGGTCTCTCCAGAACAACGGTCCTTCGACAGGCTCAGGATGACATCCTTCGACAGGCTCAGGATGATGAGTGACGGAATTTGCGGATCAGAATAGGGCGAGCTGCCGGGGCTCTTTGTCTTCGTCCACCAGGCTGCCGTCGGGCTGGATGTGGAGGACGTGGGTCTCGCGGTCGAGGAGGGCGGGCGTGACATCTGTCAGGCTCCGCGTGATCAGCTTGTGGCGGTGGCACTGGCGGTGGTCGCCCTCGGAGCACATGATGGCTGTGCGGCGCCCGGCGGCCAGGGTCAGGAGTTCGGCGAGGCCCTGCCGGAAGGCGGGGCTGGCTCGCAGTTCGTCATAATCGGCAATTTCTCCTTCCGGCCCTGGCCCGACTCCCTCCGGGTGGGTCGAAGGCTTGCCGCCCAGCCGGTCGCCGCGCCAGCGGTAGGTGATGCCGGCGGCTTCCAGGGCGCGGGCCAGGGTTTCGCGGTTGGCCTGGGGCACGTAGCGGCTGTAGGGGCTGCTGCGCACGTCGACCAGGAGCTCGATGCCGTGTTGGCGCAGCAGGGCGACAAAGGCGTCGGCTTCGTGGTTGCTGTGGCCGATGGTGTAGATGGTGGTCTGGCGTTCTTTCATTTCACATGTCGTCACGTTTTGACGATTTCCAGCTTTCCGCCGCAGTTGGGGCACTTGTGCAGCGGCTCGCGGACGCTGTACTCGTTGCCGCAGTAGGTGCAGCGGCGCACGACTTTGCTGTCCTTCAGGCCGGGGAACACGTACACGGTCCGGCCCTCTCGGCGGTGCGGGTGGCACAGCCCCTCGGCCTCCAGGCGGGCCAGGGCGGCGCGGGCGGCCTCGTCGGGCACATTGAGGCTGCTGACGGCCTGGGCCACGGTCAGCTCGGCGTCGTACCGGTCGGCCAACGCGGTGATCCGCTCGTCGAGCACGTCGGGCGCCAGTTGCCGGGCTCTCTGCCAGCGGAGGCCGGCCCAACCGGCCAGTCCGCCGCCGATGAGCAGCAGGACCAGGGCCAGGGGAAAGCGGGCCGCGTGCTGCACGGCAGCGCACAGAAAGACCAGTCCCCCGGTCAAGAACAGCACGCCAAGAAAAAAGAGGCCCAGGGTCAGTCCCTGGCCGGGCCGGCGGCTCTCGTTATTCATCCTCTCCTCCTTGAATCGGGCCGGCTTCCAGCTTTTGGAGCCAACGACGCGCATCCCGGTCGAGGGGGTTGACCTCGATGGCGCGGCGAAAGGCGGCAGCGGCCAAATCCTCGTCCCCTCGATCCACAAAGATGAGCCCCAGGTTATAGTGGACGCTGGGCGCCGCAGGATTCAGTTCCAGCGCTCTCTGAAAGGCCTCGATGGCTCGCTTTTGCTGCTCGCCGGTGGCGAGGATGGGGTTGCCCAGGTAGGCGGCACCGAGGTTGATCCAGATCATGGCATTCCGCGGCTCGGCATCGCGCGCTGCTTCCAGGAGAGGGACGGCCTCCTTGTGCTGGCCGACCATGACGTAGGCTCCGCCGAGGTTGATCAGGGTGGGGACATAGTCTTTGTCCAGGCGGTAGGCACGCGCCAGAGGGCGGATCGCTTCCTGGGCCTTTCCTTCTTGCAGAAGCTGGGCGCCCTGGTTTGACAGGTGCCGAGCTCTCCTTGTCCTTGGATCTGGGTCTTGTGGGTGTTCACCCTGTTTCTTGGCGATTTTGAGCCCCTTTTTCTTCATCCTGGACCGTCGTGTGTAGTCGGTAGCTCTGGCTACGGGGCGAGAAAAACTCGACGGCGTAAAAGTCGGCGATGCCTTGCGGCTCACAGATCTCCTGGACCAGGGCTTCTACCAGGGATTGGACCTGCTCTGCGGGTAAATCGACGATGGTCTCCTGCCACAGGAGAAAGGTCCCGTACACGCCGTCGCCGGTATAGTGGAGGTCCACCTTGCCGATGCTCAGCGGATCGTAATCTTGGTTCGTACGATCCAGGTCAAAGAGCGCGTACTGCTCCGAGTAGGGGGTGCGAACCAGCCGCCGTAGTTTCAGATTCATCGTCGCCCTAACTGCCTAGAAGTCCCAATCTTTGTCGGCGTCATCCACGTCCTCTGCCGACCAGAGGGCCACAAACCCGTCGTCGAACAGGTCGTCGTCCTCCAACTCGTCGAAATCGTAGAGGGGAAACTCCAGCTCACCCTCGGCCAGGGCCACCTCGGCCAGGGCATCTTCGATGGCCTCCCTCAGGTCCTGGTCCGCTTCTTCATAGTAGCTGCCTAGAATCTGCTTTGCCCGCGGCCCGCCGATCTGCCCCAAGGCCCAGATAGTCGCATTCGTGATCTGGCGATCTGGATCGTGGATCAAATCGCTCAGGAAAGGAATGGCTTCCCGCAGCATCAATTCACCGCTGGCGAGGGTCGCCTCGTAACGCATGGCGGGTGACTCGCTCTGGAGCTCTCGCAAAATGACGCCCTTCCAGCGGCGGTCACAACTGCGGCCCATGCCGACGACCGCGCTAATCTGCATCTCTTCGTTGTCGGTGCGGTAGGCCAGCGCCAGGGCCTCGTTCGTCTCTGGCGTGCAGGCGTAAGCTGCCGCTTCAACGGCGCGGCGGCGCACCTGGAGCGCTTCTTCCCTGAGGTAAATGGCTGTCAGCAGCTCGGTGACGATCCGCGCTTGGACGGGGGCTTCGATCTCGTCCAGCTCCCCGGCCAGCACATAGTGGCCCAGCCCCTTGGCAGCAGCCGCCCGGACTTGCGGGGAGGGATCAGCCCGCAGCATCATTAGGAAGGGGCCGATCAGGTCCTCCCTTTCGTCCTCCCAGAGCCCCCCGATGGCTGCAGCCCGGACGGTATCGCTGGCATCGTCCAGGACGTAACGAAAGATGGCGTCAAAGTTCACGGCAAAACTGGCCTCGGCCAATTCGACGAGGGCCTGGATGAGCCAATCCCGCCGGCTGCGGGGCAGGATCTCCCAGACCTGCTTGAACGCCGCCAGCCGCTCCCGGGCCAGGTCAGACAGGAGGTGCAAGCGGGAGAAGGCGATGCTCGCTTCCTCGTCGACCAATTGCTCCAGCAGTTCCTTCAGTTCGGTTGTCTCATTCGGTCCAGTAATCATTCAGCACCTAATCGATCCCCAAGCTAACTCATCGCTCCTTTTCCGTCTCTCTGCCTCCAATTATACTTGATGATCTGCGAAAGTGCAAGGGGTTAAATGCCTGGGCTTTGGCGCACGCGTCGCGAGAGACCGTTTGCCGCTTGCCTGTTCTTGGGGTATAATCTGACGGATATTTGACAGTTGTGGTACGATAACGCCTGGCTACGAACCTGTGGAGGTCCATCCAGCGAGTGCGCTTGAGTATAGAACGATGATGAATCGCATTGAAGCGGGGGAGCGGAAAAGGTGGGCACGCAGCCTGTTCTCGTGGGCTGTGCTGCTCCTGGGCGTGGTGGGACTGGGGAGCTGCGGCGAGCCGGACTCGCTGTACGTGACCCTCGTCGCCGACGGTCAGGAGCAGTTGCTGCACGTCACCGCTTCCTCGGTGACGGTGCGCACGCTGTTGGACTCGATCGGCCTGAGACTGGGGCCTCAGGATCGCGTCGAACCGGATCTCTACGTCGAGATCGGCGACGGCGACCGGGTGGTCGTCACCCGCGTCGAGGAGACCTTCGAGACCGAGCGGCGCCCGATCCCCTTCGTCCACGAGACGGTGCGCAGCGAAGGCGTGCCCGCCGGGGAGCGGCGCCTGCTACAAGCCGGCTCGAATGGCGAGATGGAGATCACCTACAAGGTGACCCTGGAGGACGGCTTGGAGGTCGCCCGGGAGGAAGTGCGGCGCGAGGTCGTGACCGAGCCGGTGGCCGAGACGGTGCTCGTCGGCGTGCAGGGTGAGTTGACCTCGGTGCCCATCTCGGGGACCATCGTCTACCTCTCCGGGGGCAACGCCTGGATCATGCGCGAGTCGAGCGATCTGCGCCGCAACATCACCGGCTACGGCGACCTGGACGGGCGGGTGTTCGCCCTCTCTGACGATGGGGCCCGGCTCCTCTTCAGCCGGACGATGCAGGGTGACGTAGACACGCCGATTAACTCGCTCTGGCTGGCGCGAACCTCTCTGGTGGGCGAGGAGCCGCTCTATTTGGGCGTCACCGGCGTTACCTGGGCGGGCTGGGCGCCCTCGTCCCCCGAAGGGGGTGCCGGCGAGGAGCGTTTTGCCTTTTCCACGGCCGAGCGGACCGGCGGCGTGCCCGGCTGGAAAGCCCGCAACGACCTATGGCTGATGACTGTGCCCGAAGAGCCGGCGGACGAGGCCGAGACTGAGATGCTGTTGCCCCCCTCGGCCGAGATCCCCTACGCCTGGTGGGGCCGGACCTTCGCCTGGTCTCCCGAGGGGCACTACCTGGCCTATGCCCAGGCGGACCAAGTGGGCATCCTGACCCTGGCCGACAAAACGCCGGTTCCCGTGCTTTCCTTTCCGCTGCTCCGCACCCAGAGCAGTTGGGCCTGGGTGCCTCAGGTCTCCTGGTCGCCTGATGGCTACCTGCTGGCCTTCGTGGCCCACGAGGGCGGTCCGGAAGACCTGAGTGCCGAGGAAAGCCCCATCTTTGGCCTGTGGGCGGCCAGTGCCGACAGGCAGTTCGAGGTCCGCCTGGTTGAGGAAGTGGGTATGTGGGCCGCGCCCCGCTGGTCGCCCGGCGGCGACCTGCTGGTCTACGGCCAGGCCCAAAGCCCGCGCAACTCGCAGGACAGCCGCTACGAGCTGTTCCTGGTGGACCGCGACGGCAGCAACGCCCGTCGTCTCTTTCCGCCCGAGGGCATGATGGGCCTCATCGCGCCCGACGTGGCCTGGTCGCCCCGGGGTGACGCCCTGCTGGTCGAATACGAGGGCAACCTCTATCGGGTGGCGGTCGGGGATGGCTCGCTGAAGCAGTTGACGAGCGATGGCCAGAGCTCGCATCCCAGGTGGGCGCGGTGAGTCGA